>NZ_CP046444.1:3022077-3324285 GCF_014083945.1 Granulicella sp. 5B5
GCCCACGTTTCTTGAGATCAACTCCCGCCGCGCTATCATCGCACTCGACATTCATCCTTCGCAGACGACCATCGCCGTCACCGACCTTGCCGGCCGCATCATCACGCAGCAGATCGTGCTCGTGCCCGATGGCGCCACCAAGGCGCTCAACGCCATCGTCAACGCCATCCGCAAGCTGCTCGCCGCGCATGAGGACCTCTCCTTCGACGGCATCGGCATCAGCCTCCCCGGCCGTGCTGACCTCAACCTGCAGAAGCTCATCTTCGCGCCCAACCTCAACTGGCCTGTGCTCAGCCTCAAGTCCAAGATGGAGCGCGCCACCGGCCTCCGCGTCAAGATGGACAACGTCGCCAACGCCTGCGCGCTCTCCGAGGTCTGGTTCGGTTCGTCGGACGGCCTGCACGACCTCGTCGTCGTCAACGTCTCGGAGGGCATCGGCACCGGCATCTTCGCCAACGGCCAGCTGCTGCGTGGCGAAAGCGGCCTCGCTGGCGAGTTCGGCCACGTGCAGCTCGATGCCGACGGCCCCCAGTGCGCCTGCGGCAACCGCGGCTGCTGGGAGGTCCTGGCCTCCAACCGCGCTGCCGTCGCCGCCTACGCGCAGCTCACCGGCACGCAGCCCATCACCTTTGATGCGCTGCTCAAACTTTCGCAGAAGGGCGACAAGCATGCCATCACCGCGCTCACCCGCATGGCGGAGAACCTTGGCCGGGGCATCCGCACCATCTGCGTCGCACTCGCGCCCAAAGAGATCGTCGTCGTCGGCGACATCACCACGGTCTGGCACAGCTTCGGCAGTATTATCGAGGCGCAGATGAAGAAGAACGCCTTCACCAAGCCACCTATCCTGCGCCCTGCTTATGACGGCGCGACAGCCCGTCTCCGTAGCGCGGTCGCCCTGGTGCTCGGCGACGACTCTATCTCCTCAGACCAGTAAAGGCGCGCCTCATACAATAAAGGTGCAACACAAAACCCGGCCGAGGCCGGGTTTTGTTGTTTGTTGACCAGGAGCGAAAGGCTGCTACCACCCGCCTCCCAGCGCGTTGTACAGTTGCACCAGCGCTTGCGCTTCCTGCTGCTGCGCGGTCGCCAGCGAAAGCTGGGCGTTGTACAGAGTGGTGTCGTTGGTCAGCACCTCGAGATAGCTGGTGGCGCCAGCCTGGTACCGCATTCGCGCCAGCCGCACCGCATCGGCAGAGGAGGCAACCAGCTTCTCCTGCTGGTCACGGTACTCGCGCGACTTGGAGTAAGCGACCAGGGCATTCGAGACATCGCGAAACGCTCCCGCGATCGTCTGCTGGTAGGTATCGAGAAGCTCCTTGTCCTTGGCCTGCGCCTCGCGGTAGTTGTTACGGATTCTGCCGGCATCGAAGATTGGTTCCGTGGCCGAGCCAGCCACGTAGTACAGGATATTGCTGCCATCGAAGATCTTCTTGAACTGCGAGCTCGATGTGCCGCCGTCGCCAGTGATGGAAAGGGAAGGGTAGAACTGCGCTCGAGCCACGCCAATGTTGGCATTGGCCTGGATCAGCAGCTCTTCGGCGCGGCGAACATCCGGCCGCCGTTCGAGCAGGTCCGAGGGCAGGCCGACAGGAATCTCGACAGGATGTGCCGCCTTCGCAAGGATGTCAGGCGAAGCCGTGACATCGCGGAGGATCGGCCCTGGATTGCGGCCGAGCAGCAGGCCGAGATTGTTTTCAGTCTGCGCGATCTGCTGTTCGAGCGTAGGTATCTCTGCCTGCGCGGTGTAGTAGAGCTCCTCTGCCTGGCGAACATCGGCAAGCGTCCCGCCGCCACCCTGCTCCAGAGTGGTGGTCAGCGCGAGCGACTGCTTGCGAGCGGCGATGGTCTGGCGCGTCACCGCCAGCTGAGCGTCGAGCGAGCGCAACTGGTAGTAGTCGGTGGCGATCTCGTCGATCAGCGTGGAGTACGTGGTCTGCTGGGCCCACTGTGTGGCGCGATACTCGGCCCGCTGTGCTTCGGTCATGCGGCGATACTGGCCCCAGAAATCGAGGTTCCAGGCGGCAGAAGCGGTGAGACCACCGGAGTAGATATTCGAGCGGGCATTGTTGTTGGAGTTGCTGCTGCCGCCGTTGTTGTTATTGTTGTTGCCGAATCCGCTGAGCAGCCCGCCTGGCAAAGAGATCGCGTCATAGCTCGCTCCGCCGGAGAGTGTTGGGAACTCACCTGCGCGCGTAACGCCAACCGCGGCCTTCTCTTCGAGCACGCGGTCCGCGGCGATCTTCACGTCGTAGTTGTTCTTCAGCGCCTCGGTGATGAGGGCTTGCAACACGGGATCGGTGAAGATGGTGTTCCACTTCTCCGCGCCAAGTGGCGTCCCGTTGTTGGCGGCGGCCGAAACATCCGGCGCCAGCGCGCCACGATACTCTGCCGGCGTGTTGACGACTGGCTGTTTGTAGTTGGGTCCGACCTTGCAGCCCACAAGCGTGGTCGCCAGGGCTGCGCCGATGGTGAGGAGCGATAAGCGTCTCAAGAGTGACCTCCGTCCGTGGTGTCGTTCTTTTGGTGTGGCGTGCCATAGCGGTCGCCGCGTGGCGGGCCAGCGTCGTGGTCGGAGTCGAGGCTTGCGTTGTGTGCTTTGCTGAACTTCTGTGCTACACGCTCTGCGAGCGAGAAGGTCGTCGGCACCAGGAAGACGGCGAGCATTGTCGCGGCCAACATGCCTCCGATGACAACGGTTCCCAGGATCTGGCGCGAGACGCCGCCGGCGCCGGTAGCGAACCATAGCGGAACGCATCCCAGGATGAACGCAAAGGCGGTCATGATGATGGGACGGAAGCGGAGCCGGGCAGCACCCATCGCAGCCTGGAAGATGGTCTCACCCTTCTGGTACTCGTCCTTGGCGAATTCGACGATGAGGATGGCGTTCTTCGCGGAAAGGCCGATCAGCATGACGAGACCGATCTGCGCGTACACATCGTTCTCAAGATGCCGGCCGTAAAGAGCGAGATACGCTCCCAGGATGGCGACCGGTGTGCTGAGCAGCACACCGAAGGGCAGCGACCAGCTCTCATACTGCGCTGCCAGGATGAGGAAGCAAAGCACGATGGAGATGGCGTAAACGACCCATGCGGGCACGCTCTCCTGGGCCTTCTTTTCCTGGAAGCTCAGGCCGGTGTAGTCCATGCCCATGCCTTTAGGCATCGTCTCGGCGAACGTCTTTTCAAGGTAAGCCATCACCTGTCCAGAACTCACGCCCGGCGGCGCGACGATCGTGATGCTCGCAGCCTCATACTCGTTGTAGCGCGTGGTGAACTCCGGGCCTGTTGTACGCCGCACCGTGGTGAGCGCCGAGAGCGGCACGCGGTTGCCGTTGGCAGCCGTTACATAGAACTGGCCGATGTTGTTGATGTTTGTGCGCGAGTCGCCTTCAGCCTCCACGTAAGTCTGCCATTGGCGGCCGAAGCGGTTGAAGTAGTTCACAAGGCTCCCGCCCATGAACGCCTGCATGGTGGTGTAGACGTCAGACAGGCTCACCTGCTGCTGCGCTACTTTCTCGCGGTCCACGTCCACGTAGAGCTGTGGCACGGCAGGATAGTAGGTCGGGATTGCTGCTGCGATGATCTGGTGGTTCTTCGAGATAGCACCGAGATACTTGTAAACGTTCTGCGTCAGGAACTGTGGATCGTTGTTGCCGGAACGGTCTTCCAGCACCATCGAAACGCCGCCCGAAGTGCCAAGTCCGGCGATGGCCGGGGGTGCAAACGAGAACGCAATGCCCTGCTTGATGCCGCCGAGCGCCTTGGAAAGATTCGCCTCGATGACATCGAACTGCTCATCCTTGCTCTTGCGCTGGTCCCAGTCCTTGAGCGTCACAAAGTAGAAGGCGTTGTATGTGGACTGCGTCTGTGACAGGAGGCTGAAGCCCACGACGGAGATGACGCTCTGCACGCCCGGCACCTTGTGCAGCGCAGCTTCCACGTCGGCCGAGGCCGCGGTGGTGCGTTGCAGCGACGCTCCTTCAGGAAGCTGCAGGTTCACGAAGGCGTAGCCCTGGTCTTCCGTCGGCAGGAAGCCCCCTGGCAGCTGTTTGCCAACGAGCAGGACCAGCGCGCTCACACCGATAATGATGAACACGACGACAAACGACTTGCGCACCAGCCAGCCTGAACCGCTGACGTAGCCATTGGTCACGCGGCCAAAGAGATTGTTGAAGCCGCTGAAGAACTTCTGCAGCAGGCCCTTCTTCTCCGACCTCGGCTTCAGCAGCAGGGCGCACAGCGCTGGGCTGAGCGTAAGCGCGTTGAAGGCCGAGAAGATCACCGAGATCGCGATCGTAACGGCGAACTGTTGGTACAGGCGGCCCGTGATGCCCGGGATGAATGCCGTAGGAATGAACACCGCCGACAGGATGAGCGCGATGGCGATGACCGGGCTGGCCACCTGCTCCATGGCGGCGTAGCTGGCATCGACCGGGCTCATGCCCTCTTCGATATGGTGCTCCACGGCTTCGACCACGACGATCGCGTCGTCGACGACGAGGCCGATGGCGAGCACCAGGCCGAACAGGGACAGAGTGTTGATCGAGAAGCCCAGTATCGGGAAGACGATAAAGGTACCAATCAACGACACGGGCACGGCCAGCAACGGGATGAGCGTAGCGCGCCATCCCTGCAGGAAGATGAACACCACCAGGATCACGAGCGCGAGCGCGATGAAGAGCGTGACGATGATCTCGTGGATGCCTGCGTTCACAGCCTTGGTCGTATCCAGCGGCACGCTGGCGATGATGTCCGGCGGAAAGCTCTGTTGCAGCGTTGCAAGTTCAGCGCGCACGTTCTTCGCTGTCTGCACGGCGTTGGAACCGGGCAGTTGATACACAGCCAGCACCGCAGCAGGCTTGCCATTGAAGCGGCCATTCAGGTTGTAGGTCTGCGAGCCAAGCTCGATGCGGGCGACATCGCGCAGATGCAGCACGGAGCCATCGGGGTTCGAACGCAGGATGATGTCGCCGAACTGCTTCTCGGTGACCAGGCGTCCCTGCGTGAGGACGGTGTAGGTCATCTCCTGGCCGGAAGGCACGGGCTCCCCGCCGATCTGGCCGGACGGGTTCACGTTGTTCTGCGTGGCAAGCGCGGCAGTGATCTCAGGCACGGTAACGCCCAGCTTGGCGAGTTGGTCAGGCTTCACCCAGACGCGCAGTGCATAGGGGCCCGCGCCAAAGACCTGCACGCGCGACACGCCCTTGACGCGCGTGATGGCATCCACCAGGTTGATGTTCGCGTAGTTGGCAAGGAAGATGCCATCGTAGGTGGAGTTTGGCGACGACACGGACAGCAGCATCAACGGTGAGGTCAGCGCCTTGTTCACCGTCAGGCCGGCGACCTGCACGATCGACGGCAGCTGCGATTGCGCCTGCGAGACACGCAGTTGCGAAAGGATCTGGTCGGTGTCCGGATTGGTGGCAACGTCGAAGTCGACCGTCAGCTGCGTCAAGCCGTTACTGGCGTTGGTGGACTCCATGTAGTTCATGTTGTCCACACCGTTCATCTGCTGCTCAATCGGCGTGGCCACGGCCTGTTCCAGCGTCTTCGCGTCGGCGCCGGGATACGTGGCCTGGACAAGAATCTCAGGTGGAACGATGTTCGGAAACTGCGCGGTGGGCAGGCTGAGCATCGAAACGAAGCCGCCGATCACCATAAGGATCGCAATCACCATGGCCACGATGGGCCGGCGAATAAAAAACTTCGACATGGATTAGCTCCCCTGTGTCGTCTGCGCCTTGGGCGCGTTCAGCGAGGTGTCCGGCTGCGTCGAGACCTTCGCGCCGTCCCTCACCTTGTCGAGGCCCTCGGTCACAACGGTATCGCCGCTTTGCACGCCGCTCTTGATCACGATATTGCTGCCGATCTGCGAACCAAGCTGCACGGTGTGGACATGCACCACGTTGTCGCTGCCCACTACGTCCACCTGGTTCATGCCCTGCAACTCGCCGACCGCTCGCTGCGGCACCACGACTGCGTTATGCAGCACCTGCGTCTGTGCGCTGATGCGCCCGAACTGTCCCGGACGAAGTACGTTGCCCGGATTCGCAAACTCGGCCGCGATGCGCAGGCTGCCTGTCTGCGCGCTCACGCTGCGGTCCACAAAGATGATGCGTCCAGCCGACGAAAACACCTGCCCATTGGCCAGCGTCAGCTTCAGCGGAATCGCATTGCCTGCATTCAGCAGATCGCCATGCCCGCTCTCCTTGGACCGCTCCACCAGCGCAAGGTACTCCTGCTCGCTGATTGAGAAGTACACCTTGATCGGGTTCAACTGCGAAACCGCCGTCAGCACCGACGTGGGGCTCACCAGATTGCCCACCTGCACCGTCGCCTGCCCGGCAACGCCGTCAATCAGTGAGCGCACCTTCGTGAACCCGAGGTTCAGGTTCGCTGCATCCACCTGCGCCTGCGCCGTCGCAACGTTCGCCTTGTCAGCGGCCAGCGTCTGCGTCTCAGTATCGAGCTGGCTCTGCGCAATCGCGTGGGCTTCCGCCAGCGGCGTATCGCGCTTCACGTTGATCTCGGCCAGCTGCACCTGCGCCTGCGCCTGAGCAAGCTGCCCCTTGGCCTGGTCTAGAGTCGCCTGCAAAGGGCGAGGGTCGATCTCGAACAGCACCTGCCCCTTGTGGACCTCGCTGCCTTCCTTGTAGTCCTGGCGAATCAGGTAGCCCGATACCTGCGGCTGAATCTGGGCGTTCACAAAGCCATCGGTCTGGGCCACCCACTCACCGGTAAGCGGAACGTCCTGCTCAGAGGCCTGTGCCACCTGCACCGGCAACGGGCCACCAGCGCCCATGCCTTGCGCGGGGCCGGATGACTTGCATCCGGTGGAAACCAAAAGGGATACCGTTGCCAGGCCGGCTACGGCCACGCCTGCCTTCAGTGGGTAAAAACGGGAAAACATACGGGACTGACCTCGATCACGTGGAATGACGCGCTCAAAAAACCTCTTCATTGAAAACATACACGCATGTATATATGCTCTGAAGATGCCGTTCGGTGCAAAAAGATGGATGAAAATGTGAACGAGATGGAGACGGACGACTCCGCTCCACGAACCGGACTTCAGGCTCTGCGCTCAGAGCGAACCCGTGGCGCACTCCTCGCCGCCGCCGAAAAAATATTTGCCCGGGACGGCTTTGAGGCCTCGCGTATCGAGGATATCGCAGCCGAGGCTGGCCGTAGCCGCGGCGCCTTCTACGCCAACTTCGCCAACAAGACTGAGGTCTTCCTCGCTCTCCGCAGTCGTGCCATGCTGCAAAAGGCCCGTGAGATGCGTGCTCGCCTCCAGGAGGTCACCGGCGAACAGGCCCGCATCGAGGCCGTCAATCGCCATATCATCGAAGAGATCTGCAATACGCAATCGCTGCTGCTGCAGATCGAGTTCAAGCTCTTTACGCTGCGCCATCCTGAGCTGCGCGAGGAGCTCGCCGAAAAGCACATCGACGCCAGCGTCTTGGTGCACGAACGCGAGCTGCAGGGGTTCTTCCCCGACAAAAAATCGCACCCGAAGGAGACGCGCGAGAAAACCCTCGCCATCGAAGCTCTCCTTGAAGGCTTCGCGCTCAACGCGCTCTTCAGCCCCAACGTGCTCACCCGCGACTATCTCGAAGAGGTCGTTCCCAAACTCCTCGCGGAGATCCTCGCAGACAGATAATACCAGTGTCTCGAATACCTCTCGAGCATGCTGGCATTCCCTATCTGTCTCAATCTTTTTGGAGCACCGAGAGGGGATCGAACCCTCGAATACTGGTTTTGCAGACCAGCGCGTTAGCCACTTCGCCATCGGTGCTCATGCTGCGGAGAGAGAACTCTCTCCCCACAGGAATTATTTCGGCTGCGTCGTCGTTCGCAGGTACGGCTTCACCGTCTTGTAGCCCGGGAAGATCTTGTCCGCTTCCTCGTTCGATACAGCGCCCGTGATGATCACATCGTCACCCTGCTTCCAGTTCGCCGGCGTCGCCACCTTGTGCTTCGCGGTCAGCTGCATGGAGTCCAGCACGCGGATGATCTCGTCGAAGTTGCGGCCCGTCGTCATCGGATACGCCATCTGCAGCTTGATCTTCTTGTCCGGTCCGATGATGTAGACCACGCGAACGGTCGCGTTGTCGGCTGGCGTGCGGCCTTCGCAGCTATCGCCGGCCTCGGCGGGCAGCATGTCATAGAGCTTCGCCACCTTCAGATCGGTATCGCCGATCACGGGGAAGTTCACCTTCGCGCCGGTCACGTCTTCAATGTCCTTGGCCCACTTGCTGTGGTTCTCGACGCCATCGACACTCAGGCCGATAGGCTTCGCCCCACGCGCAATGAACTGCTGCTCCAGCGAGCCCACAGCGCCCAGCTCCGTCGTACACACCGGCGTAAAGTCCTTGGGGTGCGAGAACAGCACTGCCCAGTTGTCGCCGATCCACTCATGAAAGTGGATCGTGCCCTGCGTCGTCTCTGCCGTAAAGTCCGGCGCGATATCGTTGATGCGGAGTGACATGGTCTTCGTTCCTTCTCCGGGGCCGTGGCCCCTGGTTTCACTGCAGATGGTATTGGATACCGCAGTTGTGGTTGCCGCAGCCCTGCCGGCGTTATCGCCCTTACGTGAGAAACCCACCCGGCTCTTGCCTTGGGTGGGTCGTGATGTTCGCTTCTTGACGTCTATCGTCTCGATTCGCTCATCGACTCACCCCTGCAGGCTCGCAGCGACAGCAGCAACGGCAGCAGGTGAGGGTCGAGTTGGAGACGGTCAGCTTCATGGTCAAACACTTCTCGAATCTTTGAACCGCCGCCGGCTTCACGCCAGCATGGAAGCAGTTGGCCCCAATTGCGGTAGTCCCAAGGTACGGCGGCGGCTCACCGCTGTCAACTCCCCCAAAGGAGCCACGCAGGCCGTAGCATTCACACCATGGCCCGCACCCTCGACTACTCCGTCCTCGACGTCTTCGCAGAGCAGCCGCTCGCCGGCAACCAGCTTGCCGTCTTCCACGATGCCAGCTCGCTCACCACTGCTGAGATGCAGTCCCTCGCCCGCGAAACCAACTTCGCCGAAACCACCTTCATCCTCCCCGCGGACCCCGCGCAGGAGGCCGAGCACGGCGTCCGCGTGCGCATCTTCACCACGGAAGAGGAGTTCCCCTTCGCCGGCCACCCCACGCTCGGCACGGCCACCTGGCTCCATCTCAATCATCCAACGTTGCGCGGCGCGCAGATCATCACCCTCAAGCTCAACGTCGGTCCCATCCCCGTCACCTTCCAGCCCTCGCAGCCCGGCGACATCGGCGTCGTCGGCACCATGCGCCAGAACGATCCGGTCTTCGGTGCCGCCCACGCACGCAGCGCCATCGCGCCGCTGCTCGGCCTCGCGGAAGAAGACCTCTCACCTACCCACGCGCCGCAGACCGTCTCCACCGGCCTGCCCTTCTGCATCGTCCCGCTGCGTTCGGTCGAAGCCTTGCAGCGTCTCCAGGTCTCGCAGCGCGAGGCGCAGTCATGGCTCGGCAACAGCGGCGCAAAGTTCTTCTACTGCGTCGCCCCAACCAACGACGCGGCCCCGCACGCAGCGCAGTGGCGCGCGCGCATGCAGTTCTACAACGGCGAGGACCCCGCAACAGGCTCTGCGACCGGCTGCTGCATCTCGTGGCTCGTACAGCACGGCCTCGCCACCTCTGGCACAGACGTCGTCATCGAGCAGGGTATCGAGATCCATCGGCCCAGCCGTCTCATCGCCCGCGCCTCGCTCGCCTCTGCAAAGGTGTCCGACGTCTTCGTCTCCGGCCGCACCATTCCTGTGGCAACGGGACGCTTTTTCCTGCCTTAGCCGCAGTACTTTCCCACAGCATGGGAACCACAAACGTCAACAGCTACAAGGGGTCTCGCAGACCCGGTGGATGCGCTACTCATTTCTGGTGCATTTTTGGCAGAAAATTCACTGTTGTCACCGGCCCTTCCTCTCTGTACTCTCAGCAAATCGTTCGCAGCGGTTATACCCGATGCACCTGAAAATCGGGGCCGTAGCGACAAGGCTTAGTAGCACGCATCACCCACAATTTGACGGAGAAAAGCGGGCACTGGAAGCGCCCATCGCGTAGGGACCGTGAGTCGTATCGCCACGCGATTTTGGGTCGCTTCCACGCTTCGTTTGTCTCCACACCGCGCACCGCAGGCGGCCGGCCATGGGCTTCCCCAGGTCGTCCTCCAACGGCACAGCGGCACTGCTCCCGAGAGTGCTTCCGGGAAGCGGACGAGAGAGTTTTTGCACTCTTTCCACCGCCTTCCACAGCATCCACACGCAGACGCCCCCACTGTGCCTAAACCGGCCTCTGTTGGTCCGCGGACAACCTGAACGCTCACCCGGGCGATGCCCCGCATGACCTCCCGTCCTGCGAACGGCCCAGTTCGGCCCGAAACGCTTCACTTTTACGCAACCCTGTCCTTACGCCGCGCTGCCAACCCGCAGCAACGCGCTTGGAAGCCGCAACGCAGCACTGCAAGCCGGGCACACCGGCACGGAGAAAAATACCTATGCGTCCTCGTAAGCTGATCCTGTGCATCGAAAGCAATGAGCAAGTGCTCTCTGTCCGCAAGTTCCTCCTCGAAACCCGTGGCTACCGCGTCGTAGCCTGTGCCTCCGCCGCTGAAGCGCTCGACTACCTCCAGACCGCGACCCCCGGCTCCATCGACCTCCTGATGTCCGACCTGCTTCTCCCGCAGATGGACGGCAACGAGCTCGTCCGCCGCGCCAAGCAGCTTCTCCCCGGCCTGCCCACGCTGCTCGTCTCCGGCACCGTCACCGGCTACGATCGCGCCGCCGCTGCCGACGCCTTCCTCCCCAAGGGCGCCAGCACCCCGGCCGAGATCCTCGACCGCATCCGCATCCTCGTCGCTCGCAAGCGCGGCCCCAAAAAGCACGTCCAGTCAGTCACCGTGCCGCAGCGCGAGCTTGCCGTCGCCAGCTAGCCTTGTTGCCGAGTGCCTGTTGCGAGCACGCGGCGGGCACTCGACGATCAGTCATGTTCCAGGTGTTTAATCTCTTCAACGGGGCCGCTTGCTCCTGGCAGTATGCGTCGAATGATGCTTGGAAAGACCAGCGCCACGACGAAGTAGGCTATGGTTGTGCCCAGCGCCAGCCACGGCAGCCCCGCTCCACACGCCATCCCAATGGCTGTCACCAGCCACATCGTAGCCGCGGTCGTCAGGCCGTTCACGTGATCGCCTTTTACAAAAATCATCCCGGCTCCGATGAATCCGATGCCGGTCACAACCTGTGCTGCCACGCGCGAAGGGTCCAGCACGATGCGGCCCTCCACAAGCACATTCGTAAAGCCGTACTTCGAAACCAGCAGAAAGAGTGCAGCCGCCGTACCGACCACGGTATAGGTGCGCAGCCCCGCACTCTTATGGCGAATCTCGCGCTCCAGGCCAATGCTCGCCGACAATACGAACGCTATCCCCAGTTCGAGAAACTGCTGTAGGCCCTGGCCGCTGATCTCGGAAATCGGCATGCGTTCATTGTAGAGAGGATTAGTGGGAGCGACGGCCCAATCCGCTATGCCTCAACCAGACCGTATCTTCTCTGCCACTGCTGCTTCAGTCGAGCCCAGACAGCATCCAGCTCCTCTTGCGAGATCGACGGATCTCTCGACTCCACAAACCTCTCCGCTTCGCTCTTCGCAAGTTCTAAGATCTCGCGGTCCCGCGTCAGGTTTGCCACCCGAAACTCCGGCAGCCCCGCCTGCCTTGTGCCGAAGAACTCCCCTGGCCCGCGTTGCTGCAGGTCGAACTCCGCCAGCTCAAAACCATTCTGTGTGCGAACCATCGCATCCAGCCGCTGTTCGGCTTCGGGCGAGACCACGCCACTCGTCACCAACACGCAATAACTCTTCGCCGCCCCACGCCCCACGCGACCCCGCAGCTGATGCATCTGCGCCAGCCCAAAGCGGTCGGCATGTTCAATCACCATCACCGTTGCATTCGGCACATCCACGCCCACTTCAATCACGGTCGTGGACACCAGTACATCCACCTCGCCGCGCTTGAACCGCGCCATCATCACTTCTTTATCGTCAGCGCTCATGCGGCCATGCAGAAGCCCGAGCTTCAACCCCTTCAGCGCGCCCGCACTCAGCTCCTCAAACATCTCCGTCGCCGACCGCAGCTTCTGCCGCTGAGCCTTCTTCCGGCTCTTACCTTCGAGGGACTTACCCTTACCTCTTCCCTTGTCATTCCGTAGCGCAGCGGAGGAATCTGCTTCTTGCGTCCCAGCCTCTGAAGCCTCCAACGCAAAGTCCAGCTCCGGCTGGTCATCGCGCTCGCCTTCGATGACGGGATACACAATGTAAGCCTGCCGCTCCGCCTCCACCTGCTTGCGTACGAACTCCCAAACCTTGCTCACGCCATCTTCATTCACGCGTCGCGTCACAATCGGGCTGCGCCCCGGCGGCAGCTCGTCGATCACGCTCGCCTCCAGGTCGCCATACATCGTCAGCGCCAGCGTCCGTGGAATCGGTGTCGCCGTCATCACCAGCACATCCGGCTCTGTCGCAACGCCGCTCGCACCCGGCTTGCGCATCAACCGAAACCGCTGCTGCACACCGAACCTGTGCTGCTCATCCACAATCACCAACCCCAGGTTGTCGAAGTCGACCTTCTCCTCCACCAGCGCATGCGTGCCAATAGCGAGATCCACCTCGCCGCGAAAGATCCTCCCCCGCACCTCGCGCTTCGTCCGGTCATCCAGCGACCCCGTCAGCAGCGCCACCCGATACGGCCTGCCCGTCCGCGGCGATATCACATCCTTCAGCAGCTTCCGTGCGCCCAGATAATGCTGCGTCGCCAGGATCTCCGTCGGCGCCATCATCGCTGCCTGGTAGCCATTCTCAATCGCCACTACCGCCGCCTGGAACGCCACAATCGTCTTGCCCGAGCCCACATCGCCCTGCAGCAATCGTCGCATCGGCTGCGTCTTTCGCATGTCTCCGGCAATCTCGCCGAGCACCCGCTTCTGCGCCGCCGTCGGCTTGAACGGCAGCACCTGCTTCAGCGCCTCGCGGACCTTGTCGTCGGTCACAAACGCCGTGCCCTCGCGCTCGCGGAGCCGCCGCCGCTTCAGCTCCAGCCCCAGCTCCAGGTACCAGAACTCCTCAAAGATCAACCTGCGATGCGCCGGCGTCCGCGCGCTCATCAGCTCCGTCATCGAAGTCCCGGCAGCAGGGAAGTGCAGCGCCTGCAGGGCCTCCATCCTGCCCGGCAGCCCCAGCCGTTGCAGCATTGCCTTCGGCAGCGACTCCTCCGCCCCAGCATCCGAAAAAGCCTCGCTCTCCTGCAGATCCTTGAACACCGTCCACATCACCCGCCGCAGCCACCGCGACGTCAGCTTTGCGCCCCACGCCGTCGTCCCGCCCAGCGACGGATACACCGGCACAATCCGCCCCATCTCCAGCATGGTGAACTCGGCATCCTCGCCCGTCGCACTCGCGTCAGGCAGAATCTCAAACGTCGGCTGCACCATCTTGAACTTCGTAGACCCCGGCGGCGCGTTCAGCGCAGCCCCACTGCGCGAGCCCTCAAGCTTCCCATACAGCGCCACCATCTGCCCCGGCTTGAACTTCCCCTGCAGATAGCTCCCATGAAACCACAGGCACTTCACCGTCTCCAGCACCGCCAGCGGAGGCGGCCGCAGCAACCCATCTAATTCCTCGCCTGCCTCCACCGGCGGCTTCACCCCCACCGTCATCTCAAAGATCGGCCCCGACCGCGTCCGCAGCAGCACCGTCCCGCGCACCTCACCAATAATGCTCGCGACATCCCCAGCCTGGTACACGCTCAGCGGCTTCGGATGCAGCCGGTCCTCATACCGAAACGGCAGATGATACAGCAGGTCTTCCACCGTCACCACGCCGCGCTCCGCCAGGCCCGCGGCGATCCGTTCGCCCACGCGCTTGATGTACTTCACCGGCGTCTTCAGCTCCATCCGCACGCACTCGATGCTACCAGTGCCACTGTGGAAGGCATACACCTCGACACCCTCCCGCAACGGCCCACTCGCACCACATCCTGCGCGGTGAAATAATGGTGTCGGCGAGGTCTTCTACTCCCTACTCTCTATTCCCTACTCCCTGCGTTTCCATGGACTCTTTCTTCACCCGTTACAAGAACCCGCTGGTCCTCATCGCCGTTGTCCTCGCGCAGGTTCTTGCGCTGGCCATGCAGGTGCAGCGGTCGGCGCAGGGCTTCAACACCGGCACGCCGGACAGTCGCGAGGCCACGCTCGCCCGCCGCTGGATCTCCGCCACTGTCACCCCCATTGAGAGCATTCTGCACGGCTCATCGCTCAGCGTCCGCAATCTCTGGTCCAACTACATCGACCTCCGCGGCACCCGCCAGCAGGACGCCCAGCTTCGCAATGAGGTCGCCCGCCTGCGCGAAGAAGAGGCCGCATTCTCTGAGGACGCAGCCCAGGGCCGCCGCCTCCAGAAGCTTCTCGCCTTCAAGCAGCAGTACGTCACCACCACCGTTCCCGCGCAGGTCATCGGCACCAGCGGGTCTGACCGCTCGCGTCTCGTCCTCATCGACAAGGGCGCCAACGACGGCCTCAAGCCCGAAGAAGCCGTCATCACACCCGACGGCGTCGTCGGCAAGCTGCGCGACGTCTTCCCGCACTCCGCGCAGGTCGTGCTCATCTCCGACCCCACCTCCGGCGCCGGCGTCATCCTCACCTCCACACGCATCCGCGGCATCCTCCGCGGCACCGCCGACGGCGAGATCCAGATCAACAACCTCACCGCCGACTCCCGCATCAAGCCCGGCGAGCAGGTCGTCACCTCCGGCGGCGACCTCGTCTTTCCGCGCGGCATTCCTGTCGGCACCATCCAGTCCGTCGCGCCCGACCCCCAGCACCAGCCCTACACCGCCATCACCATCAAGCCCGCCGCCAACCTCACCGAGCTTGAAGAGGTCCTCGTCATCACCGGCACCCAGAGCACGCTCCCCGTCACCGCCCAGCAGGACGCCGCCGCAGCCGCGCAGCTCCACACCGACGAGCAGGAGCGCGCCGCCGACCAGCTCCCCAGCCTGCACCCGGACACGCCTGACGCTAAACCCGGCACCGATCCCAATGCCCCCGCCAATGCGAACGTCGTCGGCGGCCTTCCCGGCATCCCCAACTCTGGCCTGCCGCACCCTAAGCAGACCCTGCATCCTGACCGCTTCACGCCCGGCGCCGCTCCACCAGCGGAGGACATGACCCCCGGCGCCAAGTCATCGCCGGTCTACACCCCGCCGCCGCGCGTCCCCAAGCCTTCCACGGCAACATCGCCCGAGTCTGCCCCTCAGTCCGACTCCACGCCACAAACCACGCAGGAGCCGCAGCCCTAAGGGCGCCTTCACCATGGCAGAACTCAGTTACACATCCCGGCGCGAGCTCGACCAGTACGGCTTCCACCCGTCGGTCACCATCCTGGCCCCGCTCGTCTGCCTCATCCTGCAGTCGCTGTTGCCCAAAACCTTTCCGCGCTTGGCTATCCTTGACCTCCCACTCCTCGCGACGATCTTCTTCGCCGTCGCACGCCGCAGCCAGGTTGCCGGCACCCTCACCGGCACAGCCATCGGCCTCTTTCAGGACGGCCTCACCAATCAGCCCTTCGGCGTCTTCGGCATCGCCAAGGGCATCGTCGGCTACCTCGCCGCCAGCGTCGGCTTTGCGGTCGATATGGACAACGCCGTCAACCGCGGCCTTATCACCTTCCTCTTCAGCCTGCTGCAGAGCCTGTTGCTCTTCCTCATCACCCGCTGGCTGCTGAACGACCCCACCGTCCGCCTCGCGCCCGTCCACGAACTCCTCCGCGCCCTCGCGAACACCGCCGTCGGCATCCCCCTCTACTTCGCGCTCGACCGCTTCAAGACCCGTGACTAAACCGCCACGGCAACCGTCCAACCCGCACCGGCACTACACTACTATCTCAACCGCAGGAACCGCCCATGGCCACCCCTGAAGATCTCGAGAGCATCGCCCGGCAGGAGAAGCTCTCTACCGTCAAGCTGCACGCCTCGCAGTACATCGTTGCGCTTGTCCTCTTCATCCTTGGTGCCGGCCTCTGGCGGTTGCAGATCCTCGGCGCCAACAGCTACCGCGTCCTGGCCGAGCAGAACCGCATCCGCAAGGTCCCCGTGCTCGCCCCACGCGGCCGCATCTTCGACCGCGAAGGCCGCATCATCGTCGACAACTACCCATCCGTCAGCTGCTATCTCCTCCGCGAGCAGCAGAAGAGCCTCGACGCCGATCTCCCGCTCATCTCCGCCGGCCTGCACATCCCTATCGAGCAGATCCAGGCCACCATCCGTCACTACCAGTACGCGCCCAAGTATCAGCCCATCCCGCTCAAGCAGGACATCACCCCCGACGAGCAGGCCTTCATCGAGGCCCACCGCAGTGAGCTCCCCGAGCTCGAAACCCTCGAAGAGCAGCGCCGCCTCTATCCGCGCGACGGCTTCATGGCGCACCTCATCGGCTACGTCGGCGAGGTCTCCGAGAACGACCTCAACCAGTCCAGGTTCGCCTTCTACGCTCCCGGCGACGTCGTCGGAAAGTCCGGCATCGAAGAGGCCTACGACGAAATCCTTCGCGGCACTGACGGCTCCCGCGACGTCATCGTCAACTCCCATGGCAAAGAGCTCGGCGTCATGGGCCAGGAGCTCGCCACACCCGGCAAGGACATCCGCCTCACCATCGACCTCGACGTCCAGATGGCCGCCGAAAAGGCCCTCGAAGGCAAGACCGGCGCCATCGTCGCCATGGACCCCCACACCGGCGAGATCCTCGCCATGGCCTCGCGGCCCACCTTCGATCCCAATGAGTTCGCCGTCCGCCTCTCCAGCGCCTACTGGCAGACCATCCGCGACAACCCCGACCACCCCATGATGAACAAGGCCATCCAGGCGCAGCTCGCGCCCGGCTCTACCTTCAAGATCATCATGACCCTCGCTGGCCTGCAGGAGGGCGTCGCCCAGAACATGCACGTCAACTGTGCCGGTGGCGGCACTTTCTACGGACACTTCTTCGCCTGCGACCGCCACCACGGCGCGGTCGACATCCACAACGCCATCCCCTACTCCTGCGACACCTTCTACTACACCCTCGCTGAAAAACTCGGCATCGACACCATCGCCAAGTACGGCTCCGAGGTCGGCATAGGGGAGAAGACCGGCATCGACCTTCCCGACGAGGCCGAAGGCGTCATGCCCAGCGAACGCTGGAAGCTCAAGACCCTGCATGACAAGTGGTACGCCGGTGAGACCATCTCGGTCGGCATCGGCCAGGGCGCGCTTGAGGTCACCCCGCTGCAGCTCGCCCGCGCCCTCGGCGGCATCGCCTCCGGCGGCCATCTCGTGCGCCCCCACGTCGTCTTCCCGGATGAGCTCACCCCCGACGAGCTCTCCGCCATCCGCAGCACCTACCTTGGCTCCGGCGACAAGACGATCCCCCTCACCCCGGCCAACTGGCAGATCATCACCGACGACATGGCCGCCGTCACCGGCCCCACCGGCACCGCCGCCAGCGCGCACCTTGACGGCATCGACTTCGCCGGCAAGACCGGCACCGCCCAGATCATGAGCCACGACGCCCTCGCCCGCACCAACAAAGGCCACAACACCGAGCCTAATGCCTGGTTCGTCGGCATGGCCCCGCGCCGCAACCCCGACATCGTCGTCGCCGTCCTCTGGGAGCACGGTGTCTGGGGCCAGTACTCGGCCCGCCTCGCCGCGCAGGTCATCGACGCCTACGTCAACAAGCAGCGCGCCCGCGCCGGCAACGTCATGAAGCTCGCCTCCAACACTCCCGCCGCCACCGACGACACCCCCGCTGGCACTGGCGCCTCAGTCCCATATACTCCACAACCCGCCGATGACCGCAAGGCCACCACATCTCCCGGCGGCGGCCGGTAAACATCGTCAATGCTCAACCCCTGCCGTCCTCTCTTTAAACCACACAAACTAAACCTCTTACACCGCAAAACCAAAAACAACTTAATTTCCCCGAACTTCTATACTGGAAGTAGGGAGAAAAACTGGTAACTGGCAACTGAAAGCCGCAAACCCGAACCCGGTTAGGAACATGCTCATAGGTGCGGTTCACTGTCCTCTATCCTCTACACTATCCCCTTTATTTCCCATATCATACCCGTAACCATATACAGAATCAGTCGCTTACCCCCGGGATCACCCCGTAAGTCGCTGATTTTACAGATCAGGCCATCTACATAGGGGAGGGGGCACCCCCCCGATCACCCCGCTCCACCAATCACCGCTACACTACGTTCAGATGGTTCGATTTCGCGACTTCGACTGGGTTCTTCTTGGGTTCGTTCTGGTGCTCTCCGTCATCAGCGTGCTGGAGATCCGTTCCGCCACCGAGATGACCAAGTTCCACGGCTTCCAGCAGAAGCAGATGCTCTTCATTGGTGTCGGCCTCGTGCTCATGTTCGCCGTCTCCCTCATCGACTACCATCGCCTGCTCGGCATCGTCTGGTGGGCCTACGGTATCGGCGTCGGCTGCCTCGTCGCGGTCAAGCTCGTCGGCCAGAAGGTCCTCGGTGCGCGCCGCTGGATCAACCTCGGCGGCGGCATCCACTTCCAGCCCTCCGAGTGGGTCAAGCTCATCCTCATCATCGCCGCCGCCCGCTTCTTCTGGGAGATCGTCTCCAACGGCCGCGACATGGGTTGGTGGGACATCACCAAGTCCTTCGCGCTCGTTGGCCTGCCCATGCTGCTGGTCCTCGCGCAGCCCGACCTGGGAACATCGTTGACCTATCTGCCAATTCTCGTCGTCGGCCTCTTCATGGGCGGCCTGCGCCTGCGCCACGCCATCATCCTGTTGGTGGCCTTCGGTATCCTCACAGCTGTCGTCTGGCGCAGTGGGAAGATCCTCAAGCCCTACCAGAAGGCCCGTCTCACCTCCTTCACCAATCCGGAGAACGACCCCAAGGGCACCGGTTACCAGATCGAGCAGTCCATGATCGCCGTCGGCTCCGGCGGCCTCTGGGGCAAGGGCACCAACAAGGGCACCCAGACCCAGGGCGACTTCCTGCCCATTCCGTATACCGACTTCATCTTCGCGGCCTTCTGCGAGGAGCACGGCTTCATAGGTGCCGTCGGCGTCCTGCTGCTCTACTTCCTTATTCTCGTCCGGCTCATCCAGAACGCCCAGACCGCCGCCGATCCACCCGGCGCCCTCATCATCATGGGCGTCATGGCTATCCTGCTCTTCCAGGTGGCTATTAACATCGGCATGTGTGTGGATCTCATGCCGGTTACCGGCATCCCACTCCCGCTCATGAGTTATGGCGGCTCCTCGGTCATCTTCACGTTCCTGTCGTTCGGCATCGTCATGAACATCAGGATGCGACGGTTTGTGAACTAAGGGGTCGTCCCCTCCACGCTTCCCAACTTTGGTGCATACTATAGTGAGACGTCCGGCCCATGGCTGGACGGGTACGAAACCTCGCTCCGGCGGATGCCATCTTCATTCCCGCCGCAGCGGAACGAAAAGTTCTTTTATTACAAGAAGGCCGACCAGGCACGGATCAACTTCCGATGGGTCGGACAGGTTCTGAGTATGAATGCAAACGGACGGTTAACGGCCCCGCCTCTTGTTGAGGTCGCGCTGGTCACAAACTCCGTTTGCGGTAAGGTGTTGGCGAGCAGCTATTTATGGCTCTCAGCACGCGGTATCGCACTGGAAATATCCTCACTCGGCCCTGAAGCTCCGCCTCGCGCGGGCTCTCAGGTGCGTTCGCGCTCCGGCGCAGACTCACGATGCTGGACCGCTCTCCAAGCCACCGCAACTCATCTCCTGTCCCGTCCTCTGGAGGTGGCTGCCTGAGGCGAACGCCCTGAAGCGTCCCCCTCAGCAGCAGGATCTCTGCCTGTTCTGCCAGCACCCTCTTCGCCATGCGTGGACGTGCAGAAAGCAGAGCAATGTCGAAAGAAATCTATATTTCAAGTACGCCGCACGAAACGCGGCTTGCCATCGTCGAAAAGGACGAACTCACTGAGATCTACTACGAGCGTGAGAACGAATACACCCTCGCCGGCTCCATCTACAACGGTCGCGTCACCCGCGTGCTTCCCGGCATGCAGTCCAGCTTCGTAGACATCGGTCTCGAGCGCGACGCGTTCCTCTACATCACAGACTTCATGGAAGAGGCTGGTGACTCAGCCGACTTCGAATCCAGCAACGGTTCCAGCGCACCACGCTCCGGCGAGCGCCGCGAGCGTAGTAGTGACCGTGGCCGTCGCGACGATCGTGACCGCACCCGCGCGCCGCAGCTTGAGGTCCCCGTCGCCGACAATCCTCCCACCGAGGACGATCTCCTCACCGTCGACCGGGATGCCACTTCCGAGGAGATCGGTGAAGGCGCTCCCGGTGCCGATGGCAGCCGTCGCTGGCGCGGCCGCCGTGGCCGCCGCCGTGGCCGCGGTTCCAACGGTGAAGGATCGAGCGAGACAGTCTTTGCAGCGCCTCAGAGCGAGGAGGCTGTCGTCGATGAACAGCCCGCTCCGGAGATCGAGCGTAGTGACCGCGAAGACCGCAGTGATCGCAACTCCCGCCGCCGTGGCGGCCGTGATCGCCGCCGTGACGACATCCGTGAGCGTTTCACCCCACGCGGCCTGCGCAACGATGCGACCGACGAACCCGTCTCGCTCGATGCCACCGCTGCTCCCGAACCCCTGATCCTACCTGGCGAATCGCTCTCCAAGTATCGTGGCGGCTCTGAGCCCACCGCGGCTGCATCGGCCCCGGTCGCCGTATCCGACAACATGATCCGTCCTAAGCCCTCTACCGAAGTTGACCTTTCGCTCGGCTGGGATGGTGGAGCCGTTCTCCCGGGCGAGTCGCTCTCGCGACGCCGTGAGTCCGCTGCCAGCGCCGAAGGCGAGTCCGATTCCTCTCCGCGCGGCCGTGACCGCCGCCGCGAGCGTGACGAGCGCCGTGGCCGTGGAGACAACGGCAACAAGCAGTCTGAGTCCACGTCACACACCGAAAGCTTTGCTCCAGAGTCCGTCGCAGGTCTCGAACCCTCCGAGGCCGTTCAGCCGGCTGTGACCTCCCAGCATGAGGTGGAAGACACCGTTCTCCCGCTCGGCTTCGAGCTGCACCAGGACGGCGAGACCATCGAAGAGGCTCCCGAGCCCATTGCGGAGTTTCAGGAGACCATCACCGAGTACGAGCCCGAAGAAGACGCCTCGGCCTCCTACCGTGTCGATCCGGTCAGCCCCCGTGAACTCCGCCAGGGCGCCCCAGTAGAGGAGCTGCATGCCGTCGCAGAGCCGATCGTCGAGCCAGTCGACACGCGCTCCGAAACCGTTCTTTCGCACGAAGCCGTTGAGGCCGCGGAGCCCGCCTTCGAAGAGCCCGCGGAGATCGGCGCGCCCGAACAGCCGCTCCACTTCTCTCCCGGCGACGGTGTGCTCGAAGAGGAGATCCTCGACGACGATGATTTTGCCACTCCGCACTTCCACGCCAGTGCGATACAGGACGAGACGGAGGAGGAGACCCTTGAGCACGCCGCCGACCTTGGCAGCATGATCCGCGACATGTCCATCGACGAGATCACGGGCTCGCAGCCTGTTGAGCTCGATGAAGATGAGGATGACTTCGACATTGACGAAGAAGACCTCGAAGAGGACCAGTTCGAAAGCGCTGGAGACGAAGAGGGTGACGAACTCTCCGGCAGTGAAGTGAGCGAGGCCGAAGAGGACGAGTTCGCCGAGGCAGGCTCTATCGAGATCAACGATAATGGCAACGGCACCCCCGACACCGAGCGCGCCCCACGCGAAGGCGGCCGTCGTGGCCGTAGGGATGGCCGCCGTGGTGGACGTGACCGCGATCGTGGAGACCGTGGTGATCGTGGCTCGCGCGACCGTCGTGGCATGGCTAACTCGCGCTCTGGCGAGCGCCGTGGCCGTCCTTCCGTTCAGGCAAGCGACTTGCCCGCAATCAGCGATCTGCTGAAACCCGGCCAGGAAGTGCTCGTTCAGATCGCCAAGGAGCCCATTGCCAAGAAGGGCGCACGCATCACCAGCCACATCGCGCTTCCTGGCCGCTTCCTGGTCTTCATGCCGACAGTCAGCCACGTCGGCGTCAGCCGCAAGATCGAGTCCGATAGCGAGCGTCGCCGCCTCAAGGAGATTCTTCTCTCTGAGAAGGGCGACGCCAGCGGCGGCTTCATTGTGCGCACCGCGGCCTCCGGGGCCAGCGAGGACGAGCTGCGCAGCGACCTGCGCTTCCTGCTCAATCTCTGGGCCGACATTAAGACGCGTTCGGAGAGCTCGAAGTCGCCCGCGCTCATCTACCATGACCTCAACCTCATCGAGCGCATCTTGCGCGACCAGGTCACTGACAACTTCTCTGCCATCTGGGTCGACACCGAAACTGAGTACGAACGCGTGCTGCGTTTCCTGCAACGCTTCCAGCCCTCACTCATCCGCCGTGTCAAGCTCTACACCAAGGACACTCCGCTCTTCGAGCAGTTCGGCATCAACGAGGAGATCAACAAGGCATTGCGTTCCAAGGTGTGGCTCAAGTCCGGCGGCTCCATCGTCATCAACCAGACCGAAGCTCTCGTGGCCATCGACATCAACACCGGCAAGTACGTCGGCAAGACAGCGCGCCTCGAAGACACCATCGTTAAGACGAACCTCGATGCGATCCCCGAGATCGTCCGCCAGATCCGTCTGCGCGACCTCGGCGGCATCATCATCATCGACTTCATCGACATGGATGAGCGCAAGAACCGCAACCGCGTGATGGCTGCTCTCGAAGAGGAGCTCAAGAACGATCGAGCTCCTTCGAAGGTTCTCCAGTTCAATGACTTCGGTCTTGTTGCAATCACCCGCAAGCGCGTAAAGCAGTCGCTGGAACGCACACTGTCGACGACCTGCAACATCTGCCAGGGAACCGGCATGACCAAGTCTCCCATCACGGTGTGTAACGACATCTATATCGAGATGCGTAAGATGCACAAGCACATCGAGAAAGGTGACATCATGCTGCGTGTCCACCCCGAGGTCGTCAAGCAGCTCAAGTCCAACGGTGGCAAGTGGCTGCAGGAGATGGAGGACCTCTCTCGCAAGACCATCCTCGTCAAGAGCGACCCCAGCCTTCACCCCGAGCAGTTCGACATTCACTAAGACTGGAGCAATCCCCAGTAACAAAGGCCACCCTCGCGGTGGCCTTTGTTACTGAGCAGATGCGGCGCTGGTAATGCGATTTGATTCTCGATATGCTGTTAGGAGTATGTCTTTAGAAACGACTTCCTCTACCGCAACCACCTGGCCTGACCGCGCCGGGATATGGGCGTCAGCACTCTGTGTGGTGCACTGTCTGCTGACTCCGATCCTGTTCTCCCTGTCCGCTGTCTTCGTCCACTTTCTGCCGTCGGACGAAAAAGTGCATCGGTTCCTCGCGCTTGCTATTGCGCTGCTCGGAGCGCTCGCTCTGGTGCGAGGATTTCGGAAGCATCGGCGCGTACGCGTGGTTTGTACGATGACCGGTGGGCTGGCTTGTATTTTCCTGGCAGCTTTTACAGGAGATCGCTTGCCAGGTCACTGGGCGGAGGTGGGCATCACGTTTGTCGGCAGCGTTCTCATGATCTCCGCACACCGCATGAACCACACTTTCTGTAAGGACTGTTCCTGCTCCAGTCGATGAGGGAGCACAGCGGCTAACGAGTGACGCCGCTCGATGCCGCGTCGTGTGCCGCCTGCACTGCGACCTTTCGGTCATGCTTGTGGATGTAGTATGCGGCGATATCGGGATAGAACTCGCGGATGGACGAGAACGCGACATCACGCATCACGGAGTACCCAAACTTGGCGAAGAGTACTCCGAAGCCCTCCGAGCTGGTGGGGTAGTAGAAGCGCGAAATGTATTGAGTGAGCGCTTTACCGCCCAGCGTGGCGAAGGCCGGGGTGTCATGCCCATCATAGGTCTTGGAGACAGCCTGGCGGCTGATGACATACAACGCGCGCACGGCCACAGGATGCCCACTGCCCATCGGATAGTAGCGCGTATCTTCGTGCAGGGCGCTTGCCAGCAGCCAGGCAGAGAGGTACGTGCCGTCGGTCTTGTCCAGGAAGCCGCGCCAGGTATACGCCCAGTACCCGTCCGCTCCCTTGCCCAGCGATGGGTGAGAGTTCTGGGCTTCGGCTGTGAGCGAGGTCAGGCCAAGAAAGACAAAGGTGGAGTAGTCCGTGGCCTGGTGGGTGGCAACAGTGAAGTTGTACTTCCAGCCCGGAGGATGTACAGCAGCACCAGCCGAGACCGTGCGGAAGTTCGGCATAAAGCCAAGGATGCGTTTTGGTTGCTGGCGCTCTAGAGGGATAGGGTTGCCATTGGCATCGGTATTGTCACCGAGCAGGCTGCTGCGCTTATGCTTGGTCGCATCCTCCGGTTCAGGATGCCCTTGTGGCGTCTGCTGCTGCCCATCGTCGAGTGAACTGGAAGACGTCGCAGCCAGAGCTGGGGCAGGATCGAGGCTGAGCGTCGGCTCAGTTGCCACCTCAGCCACCTGTCGCGGAGCATCGTCCATGGGACGTGGTGCGACGGCTGTAGTTGGGCTCGGCGCGTCGGGCAGCGAGACAACGGCAGCCTGCTGGGCATGCAGTCCGGGAGCGAGAACCGTGGTCAGGAAGAACACGCCGGCGAAGGCGATGATTGAGGCGCGCAAGAGGCTGCTTTCTAAAGAAAAACCGCGAGAGCTGGACGCGGTGCATGGGGTTCGGCGATCACTCAGATTAGACGGTTTAGTGCGCACAGAGTTGCGTACGATGTATGCCGTACAGCGCAAACGCGACCGGGCGGCGAAACGAAACCCGCCCGTCAAATTATTCGCAAGATCAGCGACCATGCTCCTCAAGGAACTTCTCCACTTCGAGCGCTGCCATGCAACCGGAGCCTGCTGCGGTGATCGCCTGCCGATACCGACGGTCCTGCACATCTCCGCAGGCATAGACACCCGGAATCCGCTCGCCCATCAGTGTCACGAAGACGTTGTCTTCGGTCTTGATGTAGTCGTCGGCATCCAGGTCGATCTGTCCCTTGAACGCTGCGGCGTTCGGTGTATGGCCGATGCCCAGGAACATAAAGCTGACGGGCAGCGTCCAGCGCTCGCCGGTCTTCTTGTTGAAGAGCTTCAATCCCTTGAGATCCTTCTCCTCAACGCCCAGGCACTCTTCAACCAAGGTGTTATGCACGAACTCGATCTGCGGATGCGCAATTGCGCGTTCCAGCATGATCTTCGATGCGCGGAAGTTCTCGGTGCGGTTGATGATCGTGACTTTGGTCGCGAAGCGCGTCAAAAACAGCGCTTCTTCCATCGCGGAGTCGCCGCCGCCGATCACGGCAATCTCTTTGCCGGAGGCAAAGAAGCCGTCGCACGTCGCGCACGAACTCACGCCGAAACCGATCAGCGCTTGCTCGCTTGGCAGCCCCAGCCAGCGTGCGCTCGCACCCGACGCGATGATGATCGTGCGAGAGAGCACAGTCTCCTTGCCGATCGTCAGTTCAAATGGCGACTTCGAAAGGTCCGCCGAGCTCAGGTGCGCCATCTTCAGCTCCGCGCCAAAACGTGTTGCCTGCTTCTTCATGTTTTCAATCAGCTCGGGGCCCTGCACTCCCTCCGGCCAGCCGGGGAAGTTCTCCACCAGAGTGGTGATGGAGAGTTGCCCGCCGGGCTCATGGCCCTCAAGCACGAGCGGCTTCAGGTTGGCGCGGCCAGTGTAGATGGCGGCGGTAAGTCCGGCGCAGCCGGAGCCCAGGATGACGGTGTCGCGTACGGTGGTTTGGTCGGACATAGGTTGATTAGATTGTATCGGGTCAGCAACGATGCGAGGGTCTCGACACGAGATGCGGGTTCAGGACGTAAAATTGCTCCCTCTCGCATCGAGCTTCCCGTCTTTCGCATCTGCTCCTATATGGCTGATCTAGTGTTGGTATACGGAATGAGGTTGCTGCCGGCGGATGAAGTGGCAGCGGTGAAGGCGGCTCCTGTCGCCCTGAAGAACGGTAACGAGGCGCAGGTGACCATGCACATCCTCGAGGGCAGCCGTGAGCAGATTGAGTCTCAGCTGCGACACAGTATTGAGGCTTTCTTCGACTTCTACCCTGAAATTTAGGTGTGTTGTAATTTTCAGCCGTGATCTGGATTGGGACACGGCCAGCGACAGGCCCTCATCGCGACGAAGAACGCGGTGGAGGGCCTTTTGCGATGGCACATGGCGCTGCGGTGGTGGTCTTTGGTATGTGGCTGGGCATCTCCTGTCCGGCGCAGCGGTTGCAGCCCCCGATCGCGCGCCCGGTGGCCGTCAGTGCCCCGCATGTCGATGCAGGCATTGGGGATGCGGTACGCAGCCTGACAGCGCGCGCGGGCCTCATCTTCGTGGGGCAGGTCATGGCTGTCCAACCTAACGGCGGCGTGGTCAACGTAGTGTTCCAGGTCGACCAGGTGCTGCAGGGCTCAGCCGGAGCCACCTATACTCTGCACGAGTGGGCCGGTCTCTGGTCCGGAGGCCGGCAGCGCTATGTCCCCGGCCAGCGCGCCATGCTCTTCCTCCAGCCTCCCAACGCCGCCGGGTTGAGCTCCCCGGTAGATGATATGGAGGGCGTCGTACCTGTGGTGCCCATGGGTGCAGGCGCGTCCCCGTTGCTGGACGTCCGGAGGTTGGCAACCCGTGTGCAGCGAGCAGCCGGCTCGCCCATGTCTGGCGAGGCCGTCGCGTTGTCCGATGTCATATTGGGGATGCGGAACACAGCCGAGCCTCCCTTACGCAGCCTGCCTACCGGCTGGCTTCCGGCCCCGGTCCACAGACCGGTACCGATCATCACGCTAGGAGCAACGGATGTTGCGCGCTAGCCGCTTGCTTGCGTCCCTCGCATGGATGCTGCTGGTTACAACGGCGTGGGCCGGTGGACCGCGCTTCGTCACTGGCACTCAATATCCGATCGCTGGGCTCTTTATGGCCTTCTATACCCCGCAGGTCACGTACTCCACCGATGCCGGCACCTTGAGCTCGACCCTCACCCACGCGCAGTCCGATGCGATGGTCACCGCAGCCGCTCAGGTGTGGAACGTACCCACGGCGAGCCTCACTCTGTCGCAGAGCGGCGAACTCACCGAACACGTAAGCAGCGCCAATGCCTACTTTGATGGCACCAACATCGTCTTTCCCGCCGACGTGCAGGCAACCAACTATCTCCAGGTTCCCATTGCGGTCATCTATGACACCGATGGCAGCGTGACGGATCTACTTCTGGGTTCGGGTGCAAGCGACCCCAGCGGCTGCCGCCAGAACGGCGTCACGGAGAGCGTTGATGGCTTCGGCGCAACCGGAACGATACAGCACGCTCTGCTGGTGCTGAACGGGCGCTGCATCACCAGCGCGCCACAGTCGCTTACGCAGATGCAGTACCAGCTCATGCGAGCCTTCGGGCGCGTGCTGGGGCTGGCGTGGTCGCAGGTGAACGACAACGTGTTTACCGGCAGCTCGCAGCCGACAGCTATGCAGATGCAGAACTGGCCGGTGATGCACCCGATCGACGTGGTGTGTGGGCTTTATACCTACCAGTGCATGCAGAACCCATTTACTCTGCGGCCGGATGACCTGTCGGCGTTGGCGCTGCTGTATCCGGTGACAGCGACAAACTTGACGGCGGGCAAGACGATTAGCACGACGAATGGAGCGTATGTCGAGGGCTGGACGTCGTTCCCGACGGAACAGGGCATGGACCTGCTGAATATGACCGTGACGCTGACCGAGGCCAGCGGGACGATGTGGGAGAGCTGGCAGACGGTGTCGGGTATCAGTGGTGTAGCGTTCCAGGCCAATGGTGGCAATCCCGTGAGCGGTGCTGCGCCAGAGACCCAGAACAGCGGCGTGGTCTGGACAGAGCAAGAGGCGCAGTACGAGATGGGCGATGTCCCTGTACCTACCTCATGGGAAGGGATGCTGGTGCAGCCGGAGGCGATCAACCCGCTGTATACAGGCGAGTATTCGCTGGGGCCTTATGTTCGGACGCCGATGTCGATGGCTGGCGGCGCACCGAACTCGATCTCGCCGTTCGCGAATCCGGGTGTTCTGCAGGGGTTCTGGATCACGATGACGAACGAGCCTGCGAGCTGTTCCCCTGGCGATGATGGAACCGAGGCGAGTCCCGTAGCCGTCGATCCCAGCGGGTGGTGGAGCGGGTTGCTGTGCGGGCCGGGGCATAGCTCGTGGTGGAGCATGAGGGTGCAGGCGAACCGGACCTGGACGATCGAGACGACTGCACTGGACGAGGACGGCGCGGCGACGGTGCGGAAGGCGCAGCCGGTGATCGGCGTGTGGAACAGCTCCGATCCGACGGGTACGTTGCCGACGGTGGCGAGCCAGGCAACGGCGATGAATGCCATGTCACTGGGTGTGACGCAACTGCGGATGCCGGCAACGGCGGTCGCCAGCAGCTATCGGTTTGTGGTGGCGGACCAGTTTGGGGGCGGCAGGCCGGACTTTGCCTATCAGGCTCGGGTTTTGTATGCCGATAGCGTATCGCCCGCAACTGTGGGGCTGAGCGGTGGGACGATCACTATCACCGGGGTCGGCTTTCGGCAGGGAAATGAGGTGCTGGTGAATGGTGTGCGTGCGCAGGTGGTGAGTTGGAGCGCGACGCAGATTGTGGCCACGGCGCCGTCGCAGAGCAGTGCAGGAGCGGGTGTGCAACCGGTGGATGTGGAGGTGCTCGATGCCAGCACTGGTGGCTCGACGGATATCTCGGGGGTGTTCACTTATGCGTCAGCTGTGGTGGTGGTGGCGGGGCTACCGGCGGAGATCACTGCCGTCAGTGGCGCGGGGCAGAGCGTGTATGTCGGCACGGCGCTGAACCCGGTGGTGCTGCAGGTGAGCGACAGCAACGGCAACCCGGTGAGCGGCGCGACTGTGAATGTGTACCAGACGGTGTATGCCTGGGAGGGCACGTGCGCGGCTAAGGGGCCTTGCGCTTCTGCCCCGGTGCTGAAGACCCAGAAGGCTACGATGACGTCCGATGCCAATGGGCATGTGTCTGTGACGCCGCTGACGGTTTCCGGGCAGCCGCAGGTGGTGGAGATGGCGGTGAGCTCGGGAGCTACTGGATTTGTGAGTTTATCGCTGGTGATTGCGCCTTAGGGATACCCCTCCCCCCTCCCTATGTAGCGGAGGTATCTAGCAGAATCAGCGACTTACGGGGTGATCCCGAGGGTAAGTGGCTGATTCTGTATATGGTTACGGGTATGATATGGGAAATAAAGGGGATAGTGGGTAGAGGATAGAGCGAGCTGGGGCGGGTTTGCTGCTTCAGTTGCCAGTTTGCCAGTTACCCAGTGAACCAGTTCTTTCCCTAGTTTCAGTATAGAAGGTGGAGATGGGGAAAGTGTTTTTGGTTTGTGGGTGTAAGTGGATTGGATTGTTCGGTTTGCATGGTGGAGGCAGGGTTGGGTGGTTGACAGCAAAAAAGGCGACGGCAGCCGGGTGGGCTGCCGTCGCCTTTTTATCAGGATTGAAGTTGGTTAGTAAGGCTCGACGGGGAGGAGGGAGTCGCGGGCCGGAGGGCGCTTGATGGATGCGATGCCGTAGGAGGCGATGTAGACATAGCAGAGGGCCGGGATGACGAAGGCGTGGTGGAGACCGATCTTGTCGGCGAGGAAACCGGTGAGCTCGGGGATGATCGCTCCGCCGAGGATGGCGGCGATGAGCAGGCTGGAGCCCTTGCTGGTGAGCGGGCCGAGGTCCTGGATGCCGAGCGTGAAGATGGACGGGAACATGATGGAGTTGCAGAAGCCGACGAAGAGCAGAGCGAACATCGCAACATGGCCGAAGGTGAGGATGGAGGTGACCGTCAGCAGGAAGGCGCAGATGGCAGCGGTGCCAAGCACGGGGCCGGTGCGGACCTTCTGGAGGACGCCGGAGCCGATGAAGCGGCCGGTCATCGCGCCACCCCAGTAGACCATGAGGTAGTTGGCGGCGACCTTTTCAGGCAGAGCGCCGATGTTGGAGAGGCCCATGTAGTTGACGAGGAGGCTGCCGATGGCGACCTCCGCACCGACGTAGGTGAAGATGCCGAGGGCGCCGAAGAGGAGCCAGGGGTGGCGCCAGATGGTGTCGGGCTTGGAGAGAGCTTCGGCGAAGGCGCCGGGGCGGAAGTCCTGGGTGAGATCGGTCTGGCCGGTCTGCGGCTTGAGCTTGATGACGGCCAGCGCGATGGCGAGCAGGACGAGCGTGACCGTGATGACGATGTAAGGCAGCGTGACGGTGTGGGCCTGGACCTGGCGGTACTCCTGCAACGCGGCGGCGGAGAGGGAGTGCATCTTGTCGGGCGAGAGCTGGGTGGCTCCGCCGAGGATGAGGAGGCCGCCGATGAACGGCGCGATGAAGGTGCCGAAGGAGTTGAAGGCCTGCGCGAGGTTGAGGCGGCTGGCCGCGCCCGCTGCTGGACCGATGACGGTAACGTAGGGGTTCACGGCGACCTGGACGATGGTCATTCCGGCGGCGAGGACGATGAGCGCGCCGAGGAAGACAGGGAAGAGCGCGAGATAGGCCGCGGGCAGGAAGCCGCAGGCCCCGGCTGCCATGACGAGCAGGCCGATGACCATGGCCTTCTTGTAACCGACCTTCTCCACGAGCTTGCCACCGGGGTAGCTGAAGATGAAGTAGGAGGAGAAGAAGGCAAACTGCACGAGAAGCACTTCGGCGTAGTTGAGCTCGAAGATGGACTTGAGGTGCGGGATGACGATGTCGTTGAGGCAGGTGAGGAAGCCGACCATGAAGAAGAGCGCGGTGGCTACGGACATCGCGCGGGTGTCGGTCTTGATGGTCGAGTCGGCCATGTAGCCGGGGGCGCTTACGTTGCGAACGGGAACGGCCAAGTGATGCTCCTTCGGAAAAAGCCTACGGTATCAGAATACGTGTTGTTTTGGCGTGGAGCGAGTGGCGGGTTTCAATGGGGGATTGGGGGGCTAAAGTGCTGCTGTGCTGGAACGTCCGGGGTACGCTCGCGCCTTTGGCGCATCGCTGCGGCAGACGCAGGTCTCTCCACTACGGCGCAAACGCGCGCCTCCGGTCGAGATGACACATCTGAGGGAGTACAAAGCGTTGTCGAGAGGATGGTTGCCGCTGGTGGCATGGGGGAACTCGAGGACGGCGTAGGGCTGGCCGCCAGCGTAGGAGGCGCGCGTCATGACGTCGAGACGGAGGGCGTCGATGCGGAGAGTGAGCTGCGGGCTGGTGAGTTGGATTCCGCTGGAGGTGTGAGCGTTGGCGGGGAGTTGTGCGGCTAAGGGAAGAGCGGCGGCGAGGACAAACGTTTGTAGCGAGAGGCGGAGCGAACGATGTGACATAGCCCCATCATGGTATCTCGCGTTTGACTCGTTGTGCGCGGCACCTCATTCATTGTGGACGCAGACTATTTGAGGAACTGGGTGGTATAGCCAAGTGTGGGGTCGATGGGTTGTTTGATGACGCCGAGGGAGTAGAGCTGGTCGGCGGTGGTCTTCCAGCGAGCTGGATCGAACTGGCCGATATGCGCGCCCGTGGTGTCGTCGCCGGTGACGAAGTTTCCGGACTTGAGGGTCTTGTAGCTGTACTCGGCCCAATCGGGGCTCATGGCGGGGTTGAGCTTTTCGATGAGGGCGTTAGCGGGGCCGGGGTCGCGCATGTACTCCTGCCAGCCGTGGATGGAGGCGCGGACGAACCTGGCGACGATGTCAGGGTGTTGTTTTGCGTAGTCCGCGGAGGTGAAGAAGACGCGGTAGGGGTCGTAGCCAGCGTCGCGATTGAGCAGCATGCGTGCGGGGGCGCCACCCTTGTTGGCGAAGTAGGGCTCGGAGGTGAGGAAGCCCTGCTGGATGTAGTTGGGGTCCTGAATGAAGCTGGCTACGGAGAAGGTTGCGGGGACCTCGTGGACGTTATTGAGGTGGTACTTGTGCACGAGGAACTCCCACCAGGTTGAGCCGGGTTTTACGGCGATGGTATGGCCGTTGAGATCGGTCCAGGTGTGCACGGGTGAGTTCTGGTGGAGGAGTATTCCCTGGGGGTCGTGCTGCATGGTGGCGCCAATCGCGATGATGGGCTCGTGTGAGTTGGCGATCGCTTCGAGGATGTGGTCGGATGATTGCATTCCGAACTGGATCTTGCCGCTGGCGATCAGGGCGTCGGTGGAGGTGTATGGCCCGCCGGGGAGGATGGTGACGTCGAGGCCTTCGGCTTTGTAGTAGCCCTTGACCAGCGCCGTGTAGAAGCCGCCGTGCTCAGGCTGAGGATACCAGTCGGTCTGGAAGGCGACGGGAGTGAGGCCGGAGATGTCAGTTTGTTTGTGGCAGCCGGCAAGGCAGAATGCGAGAAACGCGAAGAGGGCGAGCCTGGTTCCGTAGCGGTGTGCAGGGTGGGAGCTCATGCTTGCAGCGTAGCAAACTTTTTGCGTGGCCTAGAGAGCGAAGGCCGGTAGATTCGCGCTGAGGGCGAGGAGTTCTGCATCGTGGCCTATGGGAGCGACGAGCTGCATGCCGCCGGGAAGCGTGACTACGGGCAGGCCGCAGAGGCTGATGGGGACGGTGTAGCGGAGGATGCGGGTGCGGGTTTGAGTGTGGTCGTCTGCTGCGAGCAAGGCTTGCATGGGCGCACAGGGTAGCAGCAGGTAATCAAAATGTTTGAAGAGAGCGTTGGCCGTGGCGCGGAAGAGTTGCAGGCGTGCGCGAAGGGATGCGATTTCATCGTTCGATATGGATGCACCCCAGGTAAGGCGCTCGGCGATCATGGGTTCGAAGTGAAGGAAGTAGCCGCGGTGCAGAGCTGCGGCTTCGCTGGCCTGGATGGGGGCGAAGATATCGATGGCGTCGTGCCAGGGTGCCGCGTCAAAGCGTTCGAGTGTGGTCCCTTGTTGGGCGAGCAGCGATTGCCAGCGATCGAGTCCGGCGAGGATGGCTGGCTCAGCGTCGTGGAGGAAAGCCTCGCCGGGTATGCCGATGCGCAGTGATGCGAGTGACGGCGCTGTGGCAAAAGGGAGATCGAAGAGAGCGTTGCCGAGGAGTGGGCCGTCGGAGAGATTGCGGTAGAGCCAGCCGAGGGTATCAAAGGAGGCGGCGAGGTGTGCGCCTCCGCGCCACAGAGCCGCAGTGTTGAGCGAGAGCGACGAGCGGTAGCCGCAGAGTCCACAGAGAGCGGCTGGAACCCTGATGGAGCCGCCGGTGTCGGTGCCGATGGCGGCGAGTGCGGAGCCTTCCTGCACGCTGGCTGCGGCTCCGCTGGAAGAGCCACCGGTGAGGCGTGCGGGGTCGTCTGGTTGGAGGCAATCGCCGAAGTCGCGGCTCTGGCCGGTGATGCCGTAGGCAAGTTGGTGCAGGTGTGTCTTGCCGGTGATGATCGCTCCGGCAGAACGGAGCCTTGCCGCGACAGCAGAATCAGTCGGAGCGATGCCGTGGTGTTCGCGGTAGAAGAGCGAGCCGCATGAGGTTGGAAAGCCGGCCAGGTCGAAGCAGTCTTTTAGCGAGATGGGGATGCCCCAGAGTGGTTGGGTGTCGATGTCTTCGTGGCGGAGATTTGCGGCCTGCTCGCGCGACCATGCGGCGTTCTGCGCGAGGTAGACGTTGTGGCCTGCGTTGCTGTTGGCATGTTGGAGCACGCGCCCGAGCTCAGTGATGGGATCGGTAGTGTTGTTGCGGTAATGCTCGCGAAGCGAAGTGATGCTAATGCCGGAAGACATGCGGCGATTGTAACGGTGGTGCCGATGAGTTCGCGAGAGGAAGCTTATTTGGAAAACGCTCGCAACGTGCTAACGTCGAGTATGGCTCTGAAAGCACCTAAACCCTTGCGTGGAGCCGCCCTGGATGCAGAGCGGATGCGTGGGCTTGTGGCATGGACCGCACGCACTCTGGAGACGGAAAATCCTGTGCCGTTTGGTGCTGAGATTGTGCACACGAAGACAGGCGAGCGGTTGATGCGTGCGACGAATGCCGTGCGCCAGGAGAATGACCCAAGCTCACACGCGGAGTTGCGCACGGTGCGGCTGGCATGCAAAAAGCTGAAGGGGTTTTCTCTGAAGGGACACACCATGTATACGACGTGCGAGCCTTGCCCGATGTGCATGGCCAACGCGTTGTGGGCCGGGTTGGATCGCGTGGTCTATGGGACAACGATTGCCGATGCGAACTGCTTCTGCAACCAGATTCAGATACCGGCGACCGAGGTTGCACAACGCAGCGATATGAAGTGCGAGGTGGTTGGACCGGTGGAGCAGGGGCTGTGTCTTACACTGTTCACACATCCCAATATGCAACGTGCGTTCCGGACATGGAGCAGCCGCAAGAGGAAGTAGAAACAGCGCAGAGGGTAATGCGCGGCGCAGCATAAGACAGGAGCCTTCGATGAGTGATCTCGCCGCAGGAATGGAACAGGTCTTAGGCGATGGGTCGCGGGTGCTTACGCAGCCCCAGATGGTGGAGCGGCTGTCGAAGGATTTTTACTGGTACTCACCTGTACTGAAGGCGATGCTGGATAACAAGCGCGCGGATGTGGTGGTGCAGCCGGTGAACGTGGAGGAGATCCGTGCGGTGTTGCAGTACTGCCATGCGCATGAGGTGCCGGTGACGGTGCGCGGTGCGGGCACGGGGAACTATGGGCAGGCGATTCCGTTGAACGGTGGCGTTGTGCTTGACCTTCAGCGGATGGACAAGATTGAGGCGATTGGTGAGGACGGTGTCGCGGTATGCGAACCGGGCGTACGGCTTGGAGTGCTAGAGACGAGCGCGCGAGAAGTGGGGTGGGAGCTGCGGTGTTATCCCTCGACCGTAGCGAAGGCATCGCTGGGTGGGTTCCTGGGTGGAGGTTCCGGGGGCGTCGGTTCAGTGAAACATGGCGGGTTGCGCGACTTCGAGACCGTGCGCGCGATTGAAGTTGTGACGATGGAGTCTGAGCCGCGTGTTGTGAAGCATGAGGGGCAGGCTGTGCATGAGATTCTGCACGCATGGGGCACCAATGGCGTCATCACCAGGATTTGGTTTGCGCTGGCGCCGGCGGTGGCGTGGTCGCAGGTGGTGCTCACATTTAAGAGCTTCGATGAGGCGTTTAATTTTAGTGAGCGCATTGCGACCGATGCGACCTGGGATAAGCGGTTGATTACGGTTTTCGAGTGGCCGTTGCCGTCGTATTTCGGCCCAGTGAAGCAGCTTGTTCGTGAGGGTGAGGCCTCGGTGTTTTTTCTGATTGCAGATGCGCAGATGGACACCTTGCGGGAGGTTGCAGATGAAGCTGGTGCTGCAGTGATGCTGGCCCAACCGTATGCGGGGCTGCGGTCGCAGCCACTGCTTTCGGACTACACGTGGAACCACACGACGCTGTGGGCGATGAAGGCCGATCCGACGTACACGTATCTGCAGTGCGGCTTCAGTCCTGAACGCGCGCGGGAGCAGTTTGCACTACTGAAGAGCAGATATGGCGAGGATTTCCTGCTGCATATCGAGTGGATGAAGAATGGCCAGGGTGTCATGATTCCGGGGGCGATACCGGTGGTGCGCTTCAGTACGGAGGAGCGATTGAACGAGATGATCGACTACTGTCGCGAGATTGGTGTATTCGTCGCAAACCCACATGTGAACCATGTGGAAGGCGGTGGGCGATATCGCGAGGACAATGTGCAGTTACAGGCGAAGTACAAATATGACGCAAAGGGATTGATGAACCCTGGGAAGATGGCGAGCTTTGCGCGGCGGCAAGCCCTTGAGGAGCAGCCGGCATGAAGACGTGGATTCCCGATGCACGCAAGTTCGCGTATCTGACCTGGAAGCAAGTGGAGGCTCTACCGAAGGACAAGACGCTGCTGGTGCTGCCGACTGGTGCGATCGAGCAGCACGGGCATCATCTGCCTTTGGCGACAGATACCTTGACAAGCAATCTGTTGCTGGGGCGTGCGCTGCAGTTGTTGCCGGCGGACGCTCCTATCTATGCCCTGGAGACGATCTGCTATGGGAAGAGCAATGAGCACATCGGGTTTCCGGGTACGATGACTCTCTCTGCAGCGACATACATGGCGGTGCTGCGAGATATTGGGGCGAGCGTGGCGGCGGCAGGAATCAAGAAGCTGCTGCTGTTCAATACGCATGGAGGGAACTCCTCGCTGAATGATGTGATGGCGCGCGATCTGCGTGCGGAGTTTGGATTGCGGACGTTCCATATGAGCGGTGGCGCTGGCGCTAAAGCGGAGGGGTTGAGTCCGCAAGAGGCCAAGTATGGGTTCCATGCGGGTGAGGTGGAGACCGCGTGGTTGCTGGCGGCGACTCCGGAGCTCGTGAAGACGGATGCGTATACGACGAACTACATTGCGCGGATCGAAGAGAACAATGTGCTGTCGCCTGAGAACGGCGCGGTGAACTTTGCATGGCTTACGCGAGACATCTCGCCGAGCGGTGTGCTGGGTGATCCGCGGCCGGCGACGGCTGAGAATGGCGAGCGCTGGATTGCAGCCTGCGCAGAGAAGGCTGCAGCCGCGTTGATGGCCGCCTATGAATATGAGAACCACTACAAGCCTTAACGACGTATGAGGATTTGAGCGAATTGGCGGGAACGAATCTATTGGTGGACTGCGGCGATGGCGTGATGCTGGAGCGAGGCGTCGCGTGCCGCTTGCAGGACGGCACTGTCCTGCGCTCAGACCATTACTATCCGCCAGGCGGAGGGAAGCAGCCGACGCTGTTGATGCGGCAACCGTATGGGCGGGATATTGCGTCAACGGTGGTGTACGCTCACCCGATCTGGTTCGCGCGTCGAGGATATAACGTCGTGATTCAGGATGTTCGTGGGCGCGGTGGGTCGGAGGGGGAGTTCTATCCGTTTCGCAATGAGGGGCGTGATGGCGCAGAGACCATTGCGTGGCTGCGTATGCGGCCTGAGTGCAATGGGCGTGTGGGGATGTATGGCTTCTCGTACCAAGGGATGACGCAACTGCTAGCTGCCGCAGAGCAGCCGGAGGGGTTGGAGTGCATTGCGCCAGCGATGACTGCGTGCGATCTCTATGCGGGGTGGTTCTATCACAATGGGGCGCTGCGGTTGGCGTCTTCGCTGGGGTGGGGCGTGCAGATGCTGAAGGAAGATGCTGTGCGGCGCGGGTTGCACGAAGGACGGGCGAAGCTCGAAGCAGCGTGGACGAACCTGCGTGCTCAAACATGGTTCATGCCGTATGGTGAGCATCCTGTGATTACAGATCCGGAGCTGCCGTCGTATGTGCGCGACTGGTTCGAACACGATGTGCCGGGAGAGTACTGGAGCTCGATGGATGTGAGTGCGCGCGCAAGTGACATCCGCGTGCCTGCATTGCATGTTTCGGGTTGGTATGACACGTATCTGCAGGGCAGCGTGCTTGGATTTGAACTGCTGCGGACTCAGGCAGGCTCGAACCATGCGCGGGACAACCAATACCTGCTGGCGGGGCCGTGGGTGCATATTCCGTGGGGTGACCGTGTAGGGGAGTGTGATCTTGGTGCTGAGGCGCGGTTGGATACGGACGAGTTGCTGCTGCGCTGGTTCGACCATTGGCTGAAAGACGCAGATACGTTTGCGAACGAGCCGAAGGTGCGCCACTTTGCGATGGGGGTGAACCGGTGGCTCGCGGCTGACGATTGGCGTGGAGATGCGACGATGAGCTTATATCTGCACAGTGGTGGGCGAGCCGAGTCGCGAAAGGGAGACGGTGGGCTTTCGACGGTGAAGGCTGCGGATGAGCCTTCTGACATTTTCGTGTATGACCCGGAGGTGCCGGTGATGTCTCCGGGAGGCGCGCAGGGTGTGAGCGGGCCAACAGATCAGGCCGTGCTGGAGATGGGAAACAATCTGCTGGTTTATACGGGGGAACCGCTTGGAGACGCGCTGCATGTTTTCGGCGCGCCGAAGGTGACGCTGTATGCTGCGACGTCGGCGAGCCATGCGGATTTTGTTGCCAAGCTGGTGCGCGTGCTGCCGGGTGGACGTGCGGAGTTTGTCTGCATGGGCATTGCACGTTCCAGCGCGTTGTTTGGGGATGAGTATCAAGCCGATTCGGTGCATGTGTGGGAGTTTGAGCTTGAGCCTACCTCAACGGTGTTTGCCGTGGGAGAACGGGTGCGACTTGAAATCGCCGGTTGTGCATTTCCGCTTTACGATCGCAGTTCTTCCAACGAGACTAAGCCGAGGGACATGACTCCATTTAATTGGGGGCGGTCGACGCATTGTGTATTTCACGACGAGGCGCGGCCTTCGAGGCTTTCATTGCAGGTGATTGCATGACCACTGTGCCTGAGATTTTGTTTCGCGGTGTGGGGAAGCGGTTCGCGGCCAAGACGGCACCGGTGCTCGAGGGTATCGACCTTTCGATTGAACGGGGAGAGTTTGTGTCGATTGTCGGTCCTTCGGGTTGCGGGAAGTCGACGCTGTTGAAGATGGTCGCCGGATTGACATCGTGTACGACTGGGCAGATCGAGATCAACGGGATGGAGCCTAAGAACGCGCGCGAGATTGTTTCGTTCGTGTTTCAGGATGCGACGCTGCTGCCGTGGCGGACGGTGGAGCGCAATGTTGCGTTATCGCTGGAGCTGGAAGGACGTACGAGGGATGAGACGTCGGCGACGGTGGCACAGCTGCTGGAACTGGTGGGGCTATCTGAGGTGGGCAAGAGTTACCCTCGGGAGCTCTCGGGTGGTATGAAGATGCGGGTGTCGATTGCGCGTGCGTTGGCAACGCAGCCGCGTGTGCTGTTGATGGATGAGCCCTTCGCCGCGCTGGATGAGATGACTCGCGACCGAATGAATGAAGAGCTGTTGCGGTTGCGCGAAGAGAAGAACTGGACGGTGTTGTTTGTCACGCACTCGGTTGCGGAGGCTGTGTTTCTGTCGTCGCGGGTGATTGTGCTGGCGCCTTATCCGGGCCGTGTAGCAAACGAAGTCGCGATTGATTTGCCGTATCCGCGCACGGCAGAGACGCGCGAGAGCGCGGATTTCGATACCCTGGTAAACAGGACTTCGAAGCTGTTGCGGGAGGTCCACCGGGGATGAAGAACAAGCTGAAGCTGCTTATGAACAGCGTAGCCGTCTTCGGGGCGTTGCTTCTGCTATGGCAGAGCGTTATCTGGATATTCAGCGTGCCGAGTTATATGCTGCCTACGCCGTGGAAGGTGGCGCAGGTGTTTGCGGCACGGCTGCCAGATCTGTGGGCGTCGACACTTCTCTCGGCGGAGGCGGCTGTTGGAGGTTTGCTGGCTAGTATTGCTGTAGGAGTGCTGGTGGCATTGATCTTTGCACGCTCGCGGTCGATACGAACGCTGCTTTATCCGTACACAATTTTGCTACAGACGGTGCCGATCGTCGCAATCGCACCGCTGATTCTGATGTGGGTGGGGCAAGGGTTGCTTTCGGTGGGAGTGGTGACGTTCATCATCTGCCTGGCGCCTATCATTGCGAATACGACGCAGGGGCTTATCAGTGTTGACGACAACCTTGTGCAGCTGTTTTTGATGCACAATGCTACGCAAGGCCAGATTTTGCGTAAGCTGCGATTGCCACATGCGTTGCCCTATTTGTTTGTGGGGGTAAGAATCTCAAGTGGCATTGCTGTGATCGGAGCGATTACAGGTGAACTGTTTGCTGGATCGGGCCAGGTAGGGCGGGGTGGGATTGGCTATTCGATCCTGTATGCGCAGACCCAGGTCCAGACTGACTACCTATTTGCGCTGGTGATCGCTGCTACGTTGCTAGGCTTCTCGTTGTTTTTTGCCGTCATGTTTTTTGAGTGGTTGGCGCTGCACAAGTGGCATGAGTCGGCGCTGGAAAGCCGCGCTGAAGCTTAGTGCGGGAAGAAAGGGAAGTTACGTGCTTCGGCTTGAGACTGACAAAGGATGGTTGTTGGTAACGCACCCTGATCACGCGCACCTTGCGGGTGAGTTTGCGTCGCAATGGGGCAATGAGATGTTTGCTCCTCCGGAGCCGCGGGAGCACGTGCTGCGCGGGGTTTATCGGCATGACGATGGCTGGCGAGGGCGCGATATTCAGCCGGCGGTGACACAGCAGGGCAAACCGGCAGCTTTCTCGGCTGAACTTGTGGGGGCTTATTCTGCCTTTGAGGAGATCGATCTTGCGGCGTATCTAGCGGTGCGGCGCGAAGCCGTGCAACTGATCGCACAGGAAGACGCCTATGCCGCGATTTTGATTTCGATGCACACACACGATTTGCTTTCGGAACGGGCTGACCGCAGCACGATTCGGCCGGAGCAGTTGCCGTGGCTGGATGCGTTTCTAGTGGAGCAGATGTCGTTGCAACGTGCTTTGCTGGAGCAGCTTCAAGAGGCTGGGACGATTGCGGCGGAGGCATTTACTGCGGAGACGTTCCAGCGGAACTTTCAACTGCTGCAGGCTTGTGACAATCTCTCGCTGCTGAGTTGCGTAGACTTTGGCGGTGAAGCGACGTTACTGCACCCGCTGGCGTTGCGTAACGGTGGCACCAGTGAAGTGCGCGTTGAGCGCACCGGAGAGCGCGCTTTTCGGTTGACGCCGTACCCGCTGGCCTCTTCTAAGCTGGTGTTTGGGTTGAAGGCCCGGTTTGTCGAAGGCAAGAGGTTTGCCGATGCCGCGCAGTTGAAGTCGCTGCTGGATGAGGCGCCGTTTCAGCAGCTGGATGTGACGATTACAGCTTAGACATCGGCAGCGTCGAGACGTGTGCGGAGACGATGCGCCATCCTTCTGGCATACGCACCCAGACCTGGCTCTGCCGGCCACGGACCTTGCCGGCAGCGGTATCGCGTTCGAATTCGAGGGTGATGCTGCCGAAGTCGGTGCCAAAGGACGTTATCTCAAGCCTGATTGTGCGGCGTTCAAGGTTCACGGCTGGACGCGATTTGCGAAAGGCCTCGATCTCGTCTGTGCCATAGAGGTTCTCGCCTGCGCCGAAACGAATGGCGTGTGGCGAGTCCCAGAACATCGCGGTGAGTGTTGCGACGTCGTTGTGGATGAGCGCGTTTTCGTAGCGAGGATAGAGGTCTCGGAGTTCCGCAATGATAGCTGGGTCGTTGATCTTCATGCGGCTCCTAGTGGATGGGGAAGAGTTTGCGTGGCGGCAGGATGGACTTGGCAATCGCCGCGGAGACGGTGATCATGGGTTCGTTGACGACCTGGCTGATTTGAAGCTTCATGGCGACGCTGCAGAGCAGGTAGGCATGGACCGGGTCGAAGGACCAGCGAGAGGCGAGCAGGTCGACCATGCGATCGGTGGCGTTGAGGGCTGCGGTGAGCGCGTCGGGGTGGGATTCGACGACGAGCCAGGAGTGGCCGTGCTCGTCGGAGGGAGCGGATTCGATGAGCGGCGCGGAGAGTGACTGATTCTTGTGCAGCGTAAAGCGGAGGGTGGCGTCGGCAGGGCACTCGATGCCGTTGATGCAGACCTCGCCGTCGCCTTGCGCGGCGTGGGCGTCGCCGCAGGAGAATAAAGCGCCGGGTTGCTGGACGGGCAGGTAGAGTGTGGCGCCGGTAGCGAGTTCGCGGACATCCATGTTGCCGCCGAAGATGCCGGGAGGGCGGGTTCGGAACTCACCGGGTTCGGCTGGAGCGACGCCCATGACTCCGCAGAAGGGACGTAAAGGTACGATCGCGGGTTCGAGGGAGTGCGTGGTCGCGTGGTCGAGATGCCAGTGGAAGAGGAATGGTTCGGAGAAGCGCTGTTTGAGAAAGCCGAGGCCAGGGATGACGCTGGACCAGCCCCAACCCTTATGTTTCACCTCAAGAACATCAATCTGGAGAACGTCTCCGGGGCGGCGCCCTGGATGGCGACGGGGCCGGTGAGCGCGTGGATGAGGGTGCGGTCGATGTTCTGGAAACCTTCGGCGGTCATGCCGGGGTGGACCTGCGCACCGCTGGCGTCGACGCATTCAAAGTGGACGGTGTCGCCGGGAGAGATGGTGAGGCGCGGAGGCAGGGCGGCGTTCCAGCGGGAGTGCGTGGGAGTGGCAGAGAGGTTATGTTCGGCCATGGTCAGATCTCCACCGTCATCTGGAGTTCGACGAGAGCATGGCGCGGTAGACCGCTTACGCCGATGGCTGCGCGGACGTGTCGGCCGGGTTCACCGAAGATCGCGAGGAAGAGGTCGGAGGCGCCGTTGATTACTTTAGGTGAGTCCGCGAATCCAGGCACCGAGTTTACATAACCGTTGACGGTGATGATGCCGCGGATCTTTTCGAGCGAACCGAGGTGGGATTCAAGGACGGCGAGCTGGAGTAACGCGCAGCTGCGGGCGGCGGCGTAGCCTTCCTCGATGTTGCGGTCGAGGCCCAGGGTGCCGGTGATGATGCCGTCGGGTGTCTGCGAGATGACTCCGGCGAGATACACAATGTTACCCGCGGTCTTCGCGGACATGTAGTTGCCGCCGGGTGCGGGTGGCGGAGGGAGTGTAAGGCCAAGGTGTTCGAGTGCTGTGCGCGGGTTCGTCGGTGGCATCGGAATGGTGATACTGTAGCACGGTCTTTCCGGTACAGAGCCGTTGCGGTAGCATCGAGGTCACACTCAGGAGGAAGCAATCCATGAATATGGCGCGGCTCGCCAAGGTGCTGCTGCTGGCGGCAATGGCGTTCTTCTTTACGCTGGTTGTGCTGAACAACACGACGGACTTCGACTCGAACTATCAGTTTGTGCGCCATGTGCTGATGATGGATTCGACGTTTCCGGGCAACCATGGGATGTGGCGGGCGGTGTCGGCGCCCTGGGTGCACCTGGCGTTTTATTGCAGCATCATCGCGTGGGAGACGCTGAATGCGGTGCTGTGCTGGTGGGGAGCGGTCTCGCTACTGCGTGCGTTGCGTGCGCCGGTGGTGGAGTTTCAACGGGCGAAGAGAGTCGGCATCGCTGCGCTGACGGCGGGGATGCTGCTGTGGTTTGTGGCCTTCCTTTCGGTGGGCGCGGAGTGGTTTCTGATGTGGCAGTCGAAGCTGTGGAATGGGCAGGATGCGGCGTTTCGCATGTTTGCCTGCGAAGGCATCGTGCTGGTGATTCTGTTGCTGGGTGAGGCGGACTAGCAGCATTTTTCCAGTTTGCGGGGCTGCACCCTCCCCCCTTTTGCTCGCAAGATCCGGAGCGGATTGAGGTTAGGCTCGTAACCAGTTTGGTGGTTACTTTGTGGGCTGATTGACAAAGAGCGTGAGACGACAAAACCCGGCCTTGGCCGGGTTTCTGCTTCAGTTCTATTGTATCCGGGCTGTCAAGTGGTTATGCTCGCGCCTTTGGCGCATCGCTGCGGCAAAGGCGCTCACGCAAAGTACGCGAAGTGAGCAGAGTTGCGCGACGGCGGTTGGGGTGAGGCCTTGCGGTGTTGTGGTGACTCCGAAACGCGGATTCCCTTCGGGAATGACAAGCCTAAAGACGGGATGGGAATGGCCAGTGCAATGAACACCCTGCCTGAGAGGGAGATGCCCTATGCTTTGGGGTGCAGTTGCTGGTGCCAGGCCCAGGCGCTGGCGATGATGTCGTCGAGTTCGGGGTGCTTCGGGTTCCAGCCGAGGTTCTGCTTGGCCTGCTCGGAGCTGGCGACGAGGCGCGCCGGATCGCCGGGGCGGCGGTCCTTGATCTCGACGGGGATGGGGTGGCCGGTGACGCGGCGCGCGGATTCGACAACCTGCTTGACGGAGAAGCCGCTGCCGTTGCCGAGGTTGTAGATCATCTTGTCCTGGTGCTCGAGGGCCCGCAGGGCGAGGATGTGGGCGTCGGCGAGGTCGGCGACGTGGATGTAGTCGCGGATGCAGGTGCCGTCGGGCGTGTCGTAGTCGTCGCCGAAGATGAAGATCTTTTCGCGGCGGCCGAGGGCGACATCGAGGATGAGCGGGATGATGTGGGACTCGGGCTCGTGCGCTTCACCGCGATGAGGAAGAGCACCGGCGACGTTGAAATAGCGCAGGGCCGCGTAACGCAGACCATGGAGCTGGTTGAACCAGCGAAGCATGTGCTCGACGAGGAGCTTGGATTCTCCGTAGGGGTTGGTGGGAGCGAGGTCGGCGGTTTCGAGGATAGGTGTGGACTTGGGCTCGCCGTAGACGGCGGCGGTGGAAGAGAAGACGATCCTGTTGGTGCCGGTGGCTAACATGGCTTCCAGCAATGCGAGCGTGGAGGCGGTGTTGTTGCGGAAGTAGACCTCGGGGACCCGCATGGAGTCGCCAGCTTCGATGAGCGCGGCGAAGTGCAGGACGCCGTCGGGCTTGAGGTCGCGCAGGAGGGACTCGACGCGGGGGCGGTCCGCGATGTCGGCTTCGACGAAGTCGGCGCCAGCGGGGACCTCATGGCGTTTGGCGTGGCAGAGGTTGTCGAGGATGGTGACCTTGTGGCCAGCCTGCATGAGGATGGTGGACACGGTGCCGCCGACGTAGCCGGCGCCTCCGGTTACAAGAACGTTCATGAGTTACTCCTTGCTGGAAGAGACTGCAGTTCGAAGTGTAGCTGCCGCGGATTCAGGCGTGATGTCGCGTTGGGGTGAGCCCAGCAACTCAAAGCCGACCATAAATTTGCGGACCGTCGCAGAGCGGAGGAGTGGTGGGTAGAAGTGCAGGTGCATAAGCCACTCCGGATGCGGTTCTCCGTCGCAGGGTGCGGAGTGGAGGCCCATGGAGTACGGGAAGGGCGTATCGAAGACGCGGTTATAGCCGGCAGTGACCTGCTTGAGGATCGCGGCGAGGCCGTCGCGCTGGGCGGGGCTGAGGGTGTCGACGGAGGCTGCGTACTGCTTTGGCAGCAGCATGAGCTCAAAGGGCCAGACGGCCCAGAAGGGCACGAGCGCGACCCAGGTGTCGTTTTCGACGACGATGCGCTCGGCCTGCTTGAGTTCGAGCGCGAGGTAGTCGGCGAGCAGCGGCTTGTTGTGCGCGGCGAAGTACTCCTGTTGAGACAAGAGTTCGAGGGCAGGCTCGTTGGGGATGTGTTCGGTTGCCCAGATCTGTCCGTGCGGGTGCGGGTTGCTTGCTCCCATCATGGCGCCACGGTTCTCAAAGATCTGGACGTAGCGGATGGCGGGGTCGGCACCGAGTTCTGCGGCCTGTTCTGCCCACATCTCGATGACGCGGCGCACTGCCGGCAGCTCCATGGTGGCGAGGGTGAGGTCGTGGCGGGGATCGAAGCAGAGGACACGACAGATGCCGCGTTCGGTTTGTGCCTTGAGCAGGCCTGCGTTATCGGTGTCGAGTGAGGCGCTGACGACGTCGGGTTTGAGTGCGGCGAAGTCGTTTTCGAAGACGAAGGTGCCGGTGTATTGCGGGGTGTGATGTCCGCCTGCACGCGTGTTGCCGGGACAGAGATAGCAGGTTGGGTCGTAAGCCAGGGCGGCGGGTTTGACTGTGTCTTCGGTCTGTCCCTGCCAAGGGCGCTGCGTGCGGTGCGGTGAGACGAGCACCCACTCGCGTTTGAGGGCGTTCCAGCGGCGATGAGGGGACTGGAGAAAAGCGTTGTCCATCATGCGTGAAGTCCCCCGGTGTTGCGGAGTGCGGCACCGTCGACTGGCTCGCAGATGTAGATCTCGGCGTCGATCGAAAAAGCTTTTTTGTACGCGTCGGAGAGCGCCTTAGAGAACGGTGCGCTCTGGGCACGATCTACGAGGTTGACGGTACATCCGCCAAATCCGCCGCCGGTGAGACGGGAGCCGTAGCAGCCGGGGAGCGCTGCGGCGGTGTCGACGAGGAAGTCGATCTCTTCGCAACTGCATGCGAAGTCGTCGCGTTCGCTGGAGTGGCCCTGAAGCATCAGTTCGCCGAGAGCGCGGGGGTCACCGGCGAACATGGCTTCCCTTGCCTGCAGCACGCGATGGTTGTCACTGATGATGTGGCGGCAGCGAAGGAAGGACTCTGGGGGCATATCGGCACGAGCTGCTTCGAGTTGACCGAGAGTGGCATCGCCGAGGTCGCGCAGCGTGGGGAATTTCTTGAGGAGCGCCTCCTGGCCTTCCATCACCTCGCGGTGACGCACGCCGTACTCTCCGGAAGCTACTGAGTGCTTGACCATGGAGTTACAGACGACGATGTAGGTGCCGGAGAGATCGCCCTGGTTCATGGGGAGATGGTCGTACTCGAGAGTGCGGGTGTTGAGCAACAGGGCATGGCCTGCTTTGGCAGCCGCGATCGCAAACTGGTCCATGATGCCGCAAGGGGAGCCGACGTATTCGTTTTCGGCGGCGCGGCAGAGGACAGAAACCTCTTCGAGAGGCAAGGAGGCGTTTGCGGTTGCCAGCAGTGCATAGGCGGTCGCGACCTCAACCGAGGCGGATGAACTGAGACCCGCGGCGAAGGGGACGTTGCCGCTAAGGTGCAGGTCGAAGGCTGAAGGCCGGATGCCTCGCATCTGAAGCTGGTGGAGGACGCCAACCGGGTAGTCGCTCCAGTCGTCGATGCGAGGGGATTGGTCGGATAGGGATATTTCGCGGGTAGCGGCCGGGTATATTTCGCTGCTGAAGCGGTAGCCGCCGGTGGTTGCGGGGGTAATCCGGGCCTGGGTGTAAAAGGGAATCGCCATAGGTAGGACGAGGCCGCCCGTGTAGTCCGTGTGCTCGCCCAGTAGATTGACGCGGGCGGGCGCAATGTACGCGTTTGCACGCACAGTGTTGGGAGGGGCAGAAACGGATGGGTGGATGTTGGCCATGAGCTCTAGCGTCTTCCATCCATCATACGGCAGCGGGTGCTACTGTCCACAATCTGGGAGTTTTAAGGGACGAGTTCGGTCGCCGAAGCGGCTGAGAGCTGGTGAATGGCCAGCCACGTCTGCTGATAGGCGCTGATGGCTGCGGCGTCGGTGGTCCGGGTGTCGCGGACCGCGTCGAGGTAGTCGATCAGGGCGATGCCGCCGTGCTCGAAGGCGAACTGGGCGATGCTCAGGACGTCCGTTGTTTCGTCGAGATAGTGTTGCGTGTAGCGGTCGGAGAGGCGCTTGGACTGGGCGTAGTTGACCCAGGCCTGATCGACGTCGGAGATGACCTGGTTGTGGGCGGCGGCGGCGGTGAACTTGGAGGCCTCGGTCTGAAACACGGCGGTCTTCTTGTTGCCCTGGTTGTGATCGAAGATGCGGAGCGGGATGTTCACTGAAAAGCCCGCGGTGTTTTCCGTGCCGGCGCGGTCGTACTCTGCTTCGAGGGTGGGGTCAGTGGTGCCGTTGGCGTAGGCGAGCTTCTGATTCGCTTCCGCGACGGATATGGCAAATTTGGCTGCGGCGAAGTCGGGCCGCTTGTCGAGGGCGTCCTGGGTGAGTTCGGCCTGAGTCTGTGTGACGACGGGTGGGACGACTTCACCGGTGATATCGAAGTCGGCTGTGGGTATGTCGATGCCGATGAGTGTCTGGAGCTGGTCGCTTGCCTGGCGCAGGTTGACGAGGCCCGTTGCTTCGTCGGACTCGAAGCTGGCGAGTTGCAGGTCGAGGCGCTCGAAGTCGATCTTGCTGAGATCGCCAGCCTGATAGCGGTCGTGCGAGATGTCGACTTCATGCTGGAATTCGCTGAGGCTGTCGGTTGCGAGCTGTAAGGAGGCCTTTGCCATCAGCATCTGGGTGAAGGCAGTTTTTACGCTGAGGATGGTCTGGCGCGTGGTGTCCTGCAATTGAGCTTCGGTCTGGGCTGTGGTGGCCCGGGCGCTATCGAGACGCCACTCACGCTTGTTGCCGCGCTCAAAGAGGCGGGAGATCTGTACGGAGTAGTTGTAGGGGTTGTTCGCCGAATCCGGTTCGGTGACGTCTGTTCCGGCTACTCCCAGGTTGGGGTTCTGGCGAACGCCGGCCTGGATCTCCTGGGCGCGCACGGCCTGCAGATTGCGTTGCGCGGCGAGCAGGGTCAGGTTCTTGGTCCGAGCCATGTCGATGACCTGTGCGAGTGTGTAGGCCCCGAGTTTTGCCGGAACAGGCTTGCGCGGATCGGGTACGTGAATTGAGTTGGCGTAACCCAACGGGGGCTGCTGCGTGGTATCGCTGGAGCTCTGAGGCTGAACCTGCGCGGAGAGTGGCGCGATGGCGGCGAACGAGAGCACAAGTGCGAGGCCAGCGAGTTGTTTGGGGCGGAGGTTGATGATGGATGTCATGGTTCCTGGCCTCAGCTTTCGAACTCGGCGTCGGGTTGCGGGAGAACGTCCGTGCTGCGTGCGGCCCACACATACAGGGTAGGAAGCAAGAAGACTCCTATGAGCAAGGCCCCCATCAGGCCGCCGACGATGACGATGGCGAAGGGACGTTGCGAATCTGAACCGATGCCGTGAGAGGTAGCCGCGGGCAAGAGCCCGAGTGTTGCGACGAGCATCGTCATCATGATGGGGCGAAGTCTGAGAACGGCGCCTTCAACGGCGGCGTCCCTGACGGAGTGACCGTTTACGCGCATCTGATTGATGTATTCGAGCATGATGATGCCGGTTTGCACGGACACACCGAAGAGGGCGAGGAAGCCGACGCCTGAAGAGACACTGAAGTGAGTTCCGGAGAAGAGTAAGGCCAACAGACCGCCGATCGGCGCGATGATGACGTTGCACAAGATCAGCACAGCCCACTTGAAGGAACTGAACATGGCATAAAGGATAAGAAAGATGATGAGGATGGTGATTGGAAGCACCAGCATCAGGCGGCGTGAGCTTCGTTTCTGGCTTTCGTACTCTCCGGCCCAATCAAGATGATAACCCGTGGGCAGAGACACGTCCTTGTTCACTTTGGCGATGGCCTCTTCGACGGTGCTGCCGAGGTCGCGATCGCGGACGCTGTACTTGATTGCGATGTAACGGCTGCTGCCTTCACGGTAGATTTCTTCGGCGCCATCAGTGACTTTGACGTGGGTAAGCTGTGCGAGAGATACACGCTCGCCGGATGGTGCTAGCAGGCGGATATTGCCGATCTCTTCGGGCGTGGTGCGGTACTTCGGGTTGTAGCGCACCATGACGTCATAGCGTGCCTCGCCATCGAGGACTTGAGTTACGGGAGCGCCGCTGATGGTGCCTCCAACGGCACCTTCAATCGCATTCTGGATGTCGGCGACGTTGATGCCGTAGCGCGCTGCCGCTTCGCGGTCTACAACAAAATCGAGATTAGGTTGGCCGATGATATGGAAGAGACCAAGATCAGCGATGCCGCGTATGCCGCTCATCACTTGAACGATTTGATCGCCCTTTGCCTCAAGGACCTTGAGGTCCGAACCATAAAGTTTGACGGCCAGTTCGCCTTTGACGCCGCTGACAGCCTCCTCGACGTTGTCAGAGATAGGCTGCGAAAAATTCCAGACCACGCCTGGTGTCTTTTCGAGTTCGCGGTCCATGGCTGCGATCAGCTCATCTTTGTTCTCGTGAAAGACGGGGCGCCACTCTTTTTTGGGTTTCAGATCGACGAAGTACTCTGTGTTGAAGAAGCCGGTGGTATCGGTGCCGTCGTCGGGCCGCCCTATCTGGCTGACGACCTGAGTGACTTCGGGGAAGCTTGCCAGGGTAATGCGTGTCTTGTTGGCGATGGCGAGGCTTGCCGTGGGGCCTTCGCTGGGGGCCAGAGAGCCTCGTACCCAGATTGCGCCCTCGTCGAGGTGTGGGAGGAACTCAGAGCCAATGGCGCCGCCGAATGCGAGGTAAGCTGCCAGTGCAAGCAAGAAAACTGCGATACCGATGGGGACGAATTTGTGGTCGATCGCCCAGAGAGCGGCGCTCCGGTATCGCGTGGTGATCCAGTGCAGCACGGGGTTTTCCCACTCGGAAGTTCCCTTTGCAAAGAGGAAGCTCGCGAGGACGGGTGCTACGAGCATGGAGAAGATGAGCGCGCCCAGCAGGGCGAACGCTACGGTCCAGGCCATGGGCTTGAAGAGGCGGCCTTCGACGGACTGTAGTGTGAAGATGGGGAGATAAGTCGTGATGATAATCGCGATGGCGTAGAAGACGGGGCGTTGCACTTCGTGCGCGGACTCGCGAATCTGCTCCAGGACCGTCCGTTCGAGCTCACGCTTGTGGCTTAGGTGGCGAACGATGTTCTCGACCATTACGACAGCGCCGTCTACGACCATGCCGAAGTCCAACGCGCCCAGGGAGAGTAGATTCGCCGGGATATGGCGAAGGTCGAGACAGATGGAGGCGAAGAGGAGTGAGAAGGGAATGGTAATGGCGACGATGAGAGCGCCGCGGGCGTTACCCAGGAATGCGAACAGAATAATAGCAACGAGCACGATGCCGATGGTGAGGTTCTCGAGCACCGTGTGGGTGGTGAGCTTCAGGAGGTCGCTGCGGTCGAGGAACGGCACGATCGTGACGCCCTTGGGCAGGAAGTGTTCGTTGAGCTCCTTGACCTTGGCGTGGATGCCATCGAGGACTGCATCCGAGTTGTCGCCCTTCTGCAGCAGGAGAACGCCTTCGACAACATCGTCATCGTCGACGAGCTTGCCGTCGTCGTGAAGGATTGGCTTCGAATCTGAGACGCGATCTCCGCACGTGCTGTCCGCTGGCTTGCAGGTTTTGCCGATCTGGCCGAGGCGGATTTTGGGTCCTTGCTGCACGGTGGCGATGTCGCTGACGCGCAGCGCGGTACCGTTGGAGGCTTTGAGGACGGTCTGTTCAATATCGTGGACATTGGTGAAGAGTCCGATTTCCTGCACGTTGATCTGCTGCTGGCCCTGCTCGATGAAGCTGCCGCCGGCGTTGACGTTGTTGGCGGCGAGTTGTTGTTGCACCTGCTGAAGGGTGAGGCCGTAGGAGATCAGCTTATTGGGGTCGACGATGACCTGATACTCGCGCGTGATGCCGCCGAAGCTGGAGACGTCGACGACGCCGGGGACACTGCGGAAGGCCTTTTCGAGCTGCCAGTCCTCAATGCTCTTGAGGGCCATGGTGTCGTATTCGGGATTGGTACTCTTTAATGTGTACCAATAGATCTGGCCGACGGGGCTCCAGTCTGTGCCGATCTGCGGCTGCAGGCCCGCGGGCAGAGAGACCTGGCTGAGGCGCTCAAGGACTTTTTCGCGGTTCCAGTCGTCGACACTGTCGTCGTCGAAGATCATGGTGACGCTGGAGAGGCCGGCGAGCGTGGTGGAGCGCAGATGGCTCATGTGCGGGATGCCCGCCATTGCGATTTCCATTGGCACGGTGACCTGTTGCTCCACATCTTCGGCGGAGCGGCCGGGCCACTGAGTGATGATGCTGACGTAGTTGTTCGCGACGTCGGGATAGGCTTCGACGGGAAGATTGTGGAAGGATATGGCCCCCCAGACGAAGAGCATTAACGCGCCAAGCAGGATGATGAAGCGATTGTTGAGCGAAAAATCGACGATCTTCCGGATCATTCCTGGTCCGCCGTGTTCTGCAGGTCGAGAGCGTTTGATACTACCTGCTGCCCAACGGTCAGGCCCGATGTCACCTCCACAAGGTTATTGCTCAGGGGTCTGCCAGTTTGTATCTGCACGCGTTTGAACGTGCCACTGATGGCTGTCGGCATGAAAACGTAGCTGCGATCATGCAGTTGGAGAATTGCGCTTGCCGGTATAACAGTCGCCTGCTCCGGCTTGGAGGCCATGAGCGTGCCAGTTGCGAACATGCCAAGACGAAGTTCGCCATTTGGGTTCGACACCTGAATCCTCACCTTTGCTGTGCGAAGGTTGGGGTCAAGTTGAGCACCAATATCGGAGATAGTGCCGGAGAAGGTCTTGCCGGGGTAAGCGGTGAGATGAATATCTGCGTGCTGACCCAGGTGGACGTCACGCAGGTCATTCTCGTAGACGTCCACAATGATCCATACATGTGAGAGATCGGCGATCGTGAGCGAACCGGTCGATCCAGCGTACGTTATGCCCGCCGCGCCTGCGTTGGTGACGTTTTGGCCGATGATGACGCCGGAAGCGGGAGCGTACACCTTAACCGTGTCACCCGGGTGTGCCTTGTCAACGCCGTAGATTCTAAGCTGTTGTTGTGCCGCCGTAAGGTCGGCGCGAGCGTCATCCTCACTGTCCTGAGCGGCTTCCATTTGGGACTTCGGGATCGCGCCTTTGTCGTAGAGCAGCTTATCGCGGTCGAGAGTGACGCTGGTCAAATGCTCGTCGTTCACGGCCTTGAGATACGCGTCGAAGGCGGTTGTCACATCCGGGCTTTGGACCTCCATCACAAGCTGGCCCTTGCGGACGTTATCTCCGAGGCCGACGTGGAGACCGACGACGCGCCCGTTGGCAAGCGACAAGACCGGAATCTCGCGGGAGACATCGGGATTTACCGTTCCTGTTACGTCAATGGTGCGGACGATCGGCTGGCTTGTGGGCGTGACCAAGGCAAAGCGCCCAGGGTTCTTGACCGTGACCGAGTTGCTTCCGCCAGTCTCAACCACCTGTGGGCTCGCGGGACCCTCGGCATCCGGGCCAGGTGCTTTACCTTTGCATGCAGTGAGGCCTAACGATAGCAAGATGCTGGTTGTCGCCACGCAGCAGAGGGTGGCGCCGCGAAAGCAGGGAGTGTTCCGACTGGGGCGTTGACTAGGCGTCATTTTGTTTGCATTAGAAAACGAAATTGTTTGAGCCACTTGTTGGGATGAAAGTTCGTATCCACTAATAATTTGAGGGTAGCGCAGCGCAGCCTTGACGCGGTATGCGATGCGGTAATCTTATGACTAGCGTGGCTCTATCTTCCGATATGAGACGCTAATAAAGCGTAAAGACTGGACAAGTTTTGAAACTTTATACAGATTCGCACTGCATATCATGAGTCGTACTTCACGAATAGCGCTGGGGATGGCGGGGATTGTCCTTATCGCCTATGCAGACCGCTCTCTGAGCGACGCCATACCGCTGGGATTGCTCTATCTCCTGCCTGTAACGTTGATTTCTACAGCGCTTCGCCGCTGGCAGATACCCCTGTTAGGGATTATCTGTGCCTGCATTGCGGAGTACGCGGACAGCTATCCATGGAGCGTGCGACAGGGAGTTCCTCGCGATTCGCTTTATTTCTTTGCCTACACGGCTGCTGGCCTTTACGTGTATGAAGTGCTGTCGCGACGGCAATCTGAGCGCCTGCAAACCCTTGATCTGGAGGTGGAGATTGAGGCGCGGCGCAGAGTGGAGGAGCAACTTCGGCTGGTGGTGACAAACTCATCCATAGCGATTGTTACGGCAGATGAGGCGGGCCTCATCCTGCAAGCCAATGATGCGGCTGAACGGTTGTTTGCGGGCGAGATGACGGCATCGGGGCAAAGCGTGAAAGGTCAGCAACTCGATGCTTTTCTGCCATCACTTGCGAGAGTGCGTATCGGGGGCAGCGGCTGGGAGCATCTTAGAACGATGATGCAGTGCCAAGGAGTGCGGACCGACCAGGAGCCGTTTCTCGCAGATGTGTGGATGTCGTCCTACGGCACTTCGAGCGGCGGCCGGTTGACCGCTATGATCGTCGACTCCTCGACGGACGTCAGAGAGCGCGAAGAGGCCAGCCTGCAGCAGGTTCTGGTTGGGTCAAAGCTCGCAATAGGAGCGATGTCGCATGAGATCCGGAACATCTGCGCCGCTATATCCGTTGTTCAGCAAAATCTGCGTGCGCTGGAGCCCCACGGGCATGGGCAGGAAGACTTTGAAGCCCTGAGTCAATTGGTCCGCGCCCTGGAGCGCATTGCATCCATCGAGCTATCGATGGTGAAGCGGCACCAGACACGTTTGAATCTTGGAGCTTTTCTGCGGGAGCTGCGAATTATCTTCGCGTCGTCTCTTCGCGAGCTCAATATTCATCTGGATTGGCAGGTGCAATCCGATCTGCCGGAGGTATGGGCAGACTCGCAGAGCCTCCTGCAGGTGTTCCTGAATCTGCTTAGGAATTCCGAAACCGCTCTTAGCGAGGTGCAGGACCCGTGGCTGTCTGTTGAAACTTGTGTTACCCGAGATATGCTCGTTGTGCGTGTTTGCGACAATGGGCCAGGGGTAAAACAACCGAAGCATCTGTTTAGCCCATTTGGCGCGGGTTCTACTGTCTCAGGGCTGGGCTTGTATCTTTCGCGAGCGATGATGCGTGGCTATCACGGTGAACTCCACTACGACGCGAGCGGCCCTGGAGCAGTATTTCTGGTGCAGCTCGAGATCGCTAAGGTCAATGTATGATTCCAGCGCCATCGCAGTCCATAAGACTTCTGTTGGTCGATGACCACATGCTTTTTCGCGAGAGCCTTCGACGGCTTCTCGACGGAGAGACGGGCATCCACGTGGTGGGCGACTATTCGTCATCGGAGAATGTTCTTCAAGCCTTGCGCCGCGGGCTCAGGTTTGATGTGGCGCTTCTCGACTATGACCTTGGACCGCCGGAGAGGAATGGTTCGAGTGGGCTCGATCTTGCGCGTCAGATTCGCGCGGTGTCACCGGATGCGGGCATTCTGATGGTGACTGCGGGTATGGATACCACTCTTTTACGGCAGGCAATCAAACAACTGGGCGTTGGCGTTTTTCTGAAGACGGAACCTACAGGAGAGCTATTGCTCGCGATTCAGAAGACGATGCGAGGCGAACAGTGGATTTCGTCGCGCGCGTCTCTGGCGCTGCTGTCCGAGCAGGTGGGGCAAAAGTCGGACTCTGAGGAACGAGGGGACTTCAATGAACGTGAATCGCGTGTGCTGCAGGCGGTGCTGGAAGGGAAGACCAATAAGGAGATCGGAGCCCAGATCGGGCTGAGCGAGAGTGCGGTGAAGGCGGTACTGCAAAGGTTGTTTGAGAAGACCGGTGTGCGGAGCCGCTCGCAGCTTGTGCGCTATGCGATCGAATCGAGAGGCGCGCGGCGGGAGTGAAGTTTTCCTCCGGAAAACTGCGATATAGTAGTAAGAACAGGTGCTCTCGCGAATGCTCTCTGAGCCGTTTTACGACCCGGCGCGGTCGTATCAGGACAACTTCGAGCACGGCCCGTTCGGCCTCTTTGCCGACACACGACGCATTCCTCCCCCAGATGAGATAAGCCACAGCTTTCTTGGGTTGCCGGTGGCGACTCCTTTCGGTATTCCTGCGGGTCCACTGCTGAATGGGAAGTTTGTGAAGGCCGCGCTGGATAAGGGTTTCGATCTGCCGGTCTACAAGACTGTTCGGACGAGCAGATATCCATGTCATCCGTGGCCGAATGTGCTCGCGGTGAAGGTGGATGGGAACCTCGATACGGGGCGCACGCTTGTGGCCAGTGAGGACTATGGCGAACCACTCTCTATTACGAATTCGTTTGGGGTGCCCTCGTATGATCCTGAGTTCTGGCAGCCTGATATGGCGGATGCTGTGCGGCATGCCGGGCCGGGGCAGGTGGTGATTGGAAGCTTTCAAGGGACGAAGTCCGAGAATGGCAGCGTCGAAGCGTATATTGCAGACTTTGTGACTGGTGCGCGGCTGGTGAAGCAGACCGGCGTGAAGATCGTTGAGGTGAACCTGAGCTGTCCGAATGAGGGGCCGGCGAACCTGCTGTGCTTCGATATTCCGCGCGCGAGAGCCGTGGTGGAAGCGATCAAGAATGAGCTGGGCGAGACTCCACTGTTAGCGAAGATGGCCTACTTTGGAGACGACGAACGGCTGACAGAGTTCCTGCGTGAAGTAGGTAGCGTTGTGGATGGCCTCTGTGCGATCAATACGGTGTCGGCGACGATTGTGGATGCGCATGGACAGCAGGCGCTGCCCGGCGAAGGGCGGTTGAACAGCGGTGTTTGTGGAGCGGCGATCCAGTGGGCGGGGCTCGCGATGGTGCAACGGCTGGCGCGGCTGCGTGAGTCGCTGGGGTTGAAGTACGAGATTGTGGGTGTCGGTGGCGTGGGAGATGCCGCGGCGTTTGACAGCTATCGGCGGGCTGGTGCGGATGTTGTGATGTCTGCGACTGGAGCGATGTGGAACCCGCGCCTGGCACAACAGATCAAGGAGCAGGCCCATGAGTTGTAAGCGCGAGGTTGCTGAGGCGCTGGTGGAGATTGGCGGTGTGGGCTTTCGGCCAAAGGACCCGATTACGTTCAAGTCGGGGATTCAGTCGCCTGTGTACTGCGACAATCGCCGTTTCCCGTTCCATCCGGCGCAGTGGAGCAAGGTCATTCGTGGTTTTGAGGCAATGATTGCTGAGGACAAGATCGCGGTGGATGTTGTCGGCGGGGTTGAGGCCGCGGGGATTCCGCATAGCGCTGCACTGGGTTTCCATATGCAGAAGCCTTCCGTGTTTATTCGCAAGGAAGCCAAGGGGCACGGCACAAAGAAGCGCGTAGAAGGCGGCGATGTGAAGGGTCTGCGGGTGGTGCTGGTTGAGGACCTAGTGACGACCGGCATGAGCAGTCTTGCTGCGATTGAGGCGCTGCGCGGGGAAGGCGCGGTCGTTGAGGATTGCATGGCGATCATCAGCTACGGGTTTGCGGAAGCTGTTGAGGCGTTTGCGAGGGCTGGGGTTCGGTTGCACGCGGCGACGGATTTTGATGCGGTGCTCTCAGTTGCGGAAGAGCGTGGAGTTGTGGATGCTGCCGGCGTTGCGGTGGTTCGGGACTGGCTTCGCGAGCCGCATGGATGGGCGAAACGGCAGGGGTTCGAATAGAGCATGAGTGACGTGATCTCCAAGTTCGAGAGGCGAGCTGAGGCTGTGACCTCGCTAGTTTGTGTTGGCCTCGATCCTGAGATCGAGCGGATTCCTGAACGATTTCTGGGTGACGCGCTGCCGTTGTTTGCGTTCTGCCGCTGGATTATCGAGCAGACTCATTCGTATGCAGTTGCGTATAAGCCGAATATGGCGTTCTTTGAGGCACGCGGAGCGTTAGGGTTTGAGGAGCTGGCGCGCACAGCAGAATATCTGCGCAATGAGCATCCTGAGATCGTGACCGTTTGCGATGCGAAGCGCGCGGACATTGGCAATACCAATCGCGGGTATGTGACGTCGATCTTTGATGCGATGGGTTTCGATGCGGTGACGCTGCATCCGTATCTGGGACGTGAGGCGCTGGCGCCATTTCTCGAACGGAAAGACAAAGCCTCTATCATTCTGTGTCGCACGTCGAATACGGGTGCGGGTGAGTTTCAGGACCTGGTCTGTGAGGGCAAGCCGCTGTGGGAACGCGTTGCTGCGCGTGTGAGCGCAGAGTGGAATGCGAATGGCAACTGCATGTTGGTAGTTGGTGCGACGTATCCGAGCGAGATGCGCAGGATTCGTGAGGTTGCGCCGAGGATGCCGTTTCTTGTGCCGGGTGTGGGTGCGCAGGGTGGCGATGTCGCTGCGGTGGTTACTGCCGGGCTGGATGCGAAGGGCAAAGGACTGTTGATCAGCAGCTCGCGCGGGATACTGTTTGCCGATGATCCGGCTGCGGCTGCGCGGCTGTTGCGGGATGAGATCAACGTTGCGCGGGAGACTGTTCATGCTGCGCGTTGAGGGCACGATCGCCAATCATGACCGGGTGTTTGAAGGTGCGATCGAGATTGATACCGATTCAGGATTAATTATTTCGGTGGGGCCTAAGACTGGGAAGAGCGATCTTGACGTTGGCGATGCGGTGATCTTTCCTGGGTTTGGGGACATCCACATTCATGCCCGTGAAGATGCCAGCGGGACGCAGATGTACAAGGAAGATTTTGTGACGGCGTCGGATGCTGCTCTCCATGGCGGCGTGGTGCATGTGGCGGACATGCCGAACAATCCAGTGGCTCCGGTGGACGATGCTCGGTATGCGGAGAAGGAGAGGCTGACGGCGAAGTCTGTGGTGCATGTGACGCTGTATGCGGGCATTGGGCCGGAGACCGAGCCGCTGCATCGGCATGTACCGTACAAGGCGTTTATGGGGCCTTCGGTGGGTGATCTGTTCTTTGCCTCGCAAGAGCAGCTTGAAGGCGTGATTGCGAAGTATCGCGGACGCAATGTGAGCTTTCACTGTGAAGACCCTGTGATTCTGCAGGAGAGCAAGGGCGCAGCGACGCATGAGGCACGAAGGCCGGCGCGAGCGGAGATTACGGCGACCGAGTTTGCGCTGTACCTGATCGAGAGGTACGAACTGCAAGGGAAGTTGTGTCACTACTCGACTGAAGGCGGGCTGCCGAAGATTGCGGCAGCGAAAGCCAAAGGCGTGCGCGTGACGGCTGAGGTGACGCCGCATCACCTGTTCTTTGATGAGACGATGCTGACGGATGAGAACCGGATGGCGTTGCAGATGAATCCTCCGTTGCGCGGGAGTGCCGACCGGCTGGCGCTGATTGAAGCTCTACGGAGTGGACTGCTGGATTACGTTGCGACCGATCATGCTCCGCATACGCTGGAAGAGAAGGCTCATGGTGTGAGCGGCGTTCCGCTGCTGGATACTTACGGTGCGTTTGCTACGTGGTTGATGCGTGAGCATCGGTTTACGGCGCAGGAGATTGCGCGGGTGTGTGCGTACAATCCGGGACGGTTTGTGAAGGAGTTTCTGCCACAGAGTTTTGGTGAGGGTTATGGGGTGGTGGCCCCGGGATTTGTGGGGTCGTTGACGGTGCTGGATCTGAACTCGCCGTGGATGGTGCGGCGCGAAGAGATGCGGACGAAGTGTGCGTGGTCGCCGTTTGAGGGGTTCACGTTTCCGGGCCGGGTGAAGGCGACGGTTGTTCATGGAAAGGTGTACCAGAGCTGAGTATGGAGAAGCTACGACATGTGATCAGCGCGCGGCAGTTCGACGATCCGGAGTATCTGAACGGATTGTTCGATGTTGCCAACCAGATGGAGCGGGACGATGTGTTCCGTGCGCTGACGGACCCGCTGCGTGGGCGCATCCTGGCGACGTTGTTCTATGAGCCGAGTACGCGGACGCGGTTCAGCTTTGAGGCTGCGATGCAGAAGCTGGGCGGCGGCGTGCTGACGGCGGAGAACATGCGCGAGAGCAGCTCGGCGACCAAGGGCGAGACGATCGAAGACACGATCCGGATCGTGAGCGGCTATGCGGATGCGATTGCGATTCGGCACTACGAGCAGGGGACTGCTGAGGCTGCGGCGCGGATCTCGCCGGTGCCGGTGATCAATGCCGGCGATGGCGTGGGTGAGCATCCGACGCAGGCGCTGACGGATGTGTATACGATCCGCAAGGAGCTGGGGCGGTTGAGCGGGCTGCGGGTGGTGCTGGTGGGCGACCTGCTGAATGGGCGGACGATCCACTCGCTGCTGCCGCTGCTGGCGTTGTACAAGGATGTGCAGGTTGACCTGGTTTCTCCATGGCAACTGCGGCTGCCGCTGAAGCACCGCGAGTATCTGCTGGAGAAGCATGTGGCCTTCCATGAGAGTGAGAAGCTGGATGGTCTGATCGAGCAGGCGGATGTTTTGTACATCACGCGGGTGCAGAAGGAGCGGTTTGCCACCGTGGAGGAGTATGACGCGGTGAAGGACAGCTACATCCTGGATGCTCGGATGGCTGACCGGTTGAAGCCGGAGGCGATCATTATGCATGCGCTGCCGCGGGTGAATGAGATCTCGCCGGAGGTGGATGCGAATGCGAGGGCGGCGTACTTCCGGCAGGCGAAGAATGGTCTGTACATCCGGATGGCGCTGTTGAAGACGCTGCTGGCTTAGCCCCTCCCCCGCTTTAGGGCTAAAATCCGCTTGAATATAGGCTTAGCGGTGGATACCACCTGTGCATGAGATTGGCTCCTACTTCTATTTTAGTGGATTGGTAAGACTGATGGTGCGCCCGGGCTTGGGGCAGGGCAATTCCCAATAACGTCATTACAGTCGATTGCGAAAGAACCGCCACGCCTCCCTGATCCGCTCCGTGTGGGAGAGGATGTAGTCTGCGTTGAGACGCTCCCGGTCATAGAAGTACAGGGAGAGGGCCTGGGTCGGCTCTGGTACGGTCGCGAGATTTGGCTCGATGTAGTTGGCGCTTTGAGCTGAAGAAGAAGCGATACCCGTCTCTTGAGCATAGCTCCAGTCCTCGTTGCCACGTATCTGTATCGGCCGTGCCTTCATATCCCGGCGTGGCGTTAGCGGGAACTCCAACTGAATACCTGCCTGCAACCAGCGTTTTGAATCATTCGGCGTTACCGTATCCTTGAAATACAGTGACACCGACGTATCCCCGAAGAACCGCTGCATGCTTACCATCGAGCCGGTATCCTGTCCCCAGAAACGTCCCGCTGTTCCCTCAAAGGCCAGATCGTGATGTGCGAGGAAAAACCGGTAGGAACCGAGCAGCACACTGCGAGTAGCACCACTGTCACGCCCCCATGATTGGAGTACTTTGACGCGGTTCATACCGCCCCCAAGGGTCCAGCTCAGCTCATTGAGCATGCCATTGGTGGTGGTTAGAATCTTGCCTCCGCCCAGGTTGGCCACCAGCCCCGGAGCCAGTGGCAGCGCCTGAAAGAACATCAGACGATCAAGCTGTGCTGGGGTGTGGTAAGACGCATAGACCTGTCCGCTGTCGAGGTTGCCACTCCATGCTACCGGGAGGTCCCAACGGGCCACACCAGTCGCCCCCCGCCAGAGCGGCAACTGCAATTCCGGTCGGATGGAGAGTTGGTAGTCGAAAACTCCATATTCGGTCCCGACCAAGGTCGTCAAAGACGGATACACCATCACCGAGGGCTTGAGACGTCCCGGGTTATCATTTCCAGCGACGAAGTTGACCCCATCTTCGCTCGTCAGTTTCTGAGACACAATGAGAGTCGGTGCATTGGTCGGCTCGCTCGCCTCCAGCCAGTTGCGCAGCGGCAGAAGCTGGGTTTCGATCTGCAGAAGCGCCAGCCCTTTGCGCCTTATCACCAGCCGGAGTTGTTCGGCGTCGTTTACGGCAGTCTGGCTGACAATCCCGGCAACTACCCCGATTGCATCAAGTTCGCTGTGGTTGTAGCGGATGTTCTCATACTCCACCACAAGCGTCTTCCCCTGTAATCCCACCCGCACATTGACAAAGCCAGCCTTGACCAGACGGTCCCGCAGCGCCTCCAGCGATCCCGGTTCTACATTGTTGCTCGGGGAGATTGGTTTCGGAACCGGCATCACGGTGCCGGCCTTGACCAGGCTGTCAAGCGGCACCATCACTGGCACCGGTTCCGCATCGTTGCTCTGAGAGCTTGGCATTGGAGCCGGTGGCTGCACTTTTCTGGCGGTGAGCGCACCCCAGAGAGTTCTTTGCACCGGTGGTTTTCCGGAAGCCATCGTCGACGCGTCACCGTGACGGGTCGATCGTTTGAAGTCAAGCGGGATGTTCAAACCGCCGCTTATTACCAGCCCTTGCGTATGCTGAACCGGTGTGGAGAAGGTGACCGTCAACCGGGCCGGGATATAGGGAAGTGCCGGAGCGATCAGACGCACCCCCGCATTCGTGTTGCGGGTATCATAGTCCCCCAACAGGGTCACCCAGTCATATGCCCTGAGTTCCATGCCGCCGAACGCCCCTTTCATCCGGTCCGGTCCGAGGCCATAGCCTGCAGACACCCGCAACCAGCCAAGAGGATCAACCGAACCAGCTACATACTTCGTCTCGATGAAATGAGTCTGCCCTCCCACATCCTGCATTCCCACTGCGAGGGCCGGGGAAAAGCGGAAGCGGGAGGTCAGCGGGTCGGTGGACAACTTCCAATTCATGGACAGATGCCGGATGGCCGATGCCGGCGGGACGAAGGCGGCATTGGTCAGGCTACCGCCAACCTCGGCAAAGTTGAACAGCCCGACCGAGAAAAGATAGTTGTCCTCCCATTTGGGGACCCCGACTTTCGGAAATTTGTCCTCCTGGTTGCTGTAGAGGAGGTCGAAGGTCCCCTCCTGTTGAACATGGGCATTGGGGGTATTGAGAATACCGGAGAATCCCTGCAGGGAAAGAGCCGAATCCTGATTGGCTTGTGCATACAAGCCACGGCCAATAGTGAGGCAGAGCAGTACCAGAATGGCCTGAGCTCTTAGTTTCATGGCAAATTGCACCTCATGAGGTGGTAGATACATCTCCAGTGGCTCTCATCGTTACTTACCCAGTTTTCGAATTCCGGGACTACGAATCCCGTGCAAAATCCCCCAGGAGAGCTGATTGAGTGGATAATGGGCAGAAATACTCCCCCAAGTTCGGCGCGGTCTGCCAGATGTTTTATGTCAGGAGCGGAATCAGTCTAGCACAATGAATTTGCCTCAAAATTTGCCAATCCATATGAGCACGAAAACGCATTCTGAGCGAAGCCGATAGAGGGAAGTGGGCTCCGAAGGAAACCGGGCGTCCGAGGCCATTTTGGGCAGCGTTATTCATTTTATTGGGTAGCTTCATCTATCTGTGATGAAAGCCTCAGTTGCTCGGCTGGTTCAGAGGCGTAGGTCGTGGCGCCTATTGGAACACTATGGCGTCACAGTGCACTGATATGGTGCCGGTAAACGGCAGATATGGTATGGTGATCGCAGGTAAAGCATCGTACTCTAGAGGGGACATTCGCAATCGTGAAGTTGCGGGGAGCACCCGAGGCGCTGTCTACCAACATTGACTTTCAAACCAAGCTTATATTCTGCAGTTGGATTTTCCGCCGGTCCTGTTCACCTGAGGCTTGATGCTCTTCGGTGTCCGCGCGCAACTCAAAGGAGGATTCACTGTGCAAATCCACAAGAAGGCTCTCTCTCTCTCTCCTCTGCTGATTGCTACCTTAGTGGGCTGCGGGAGCACCTCGTTACCGTCATCCCCGCCATCTACCCCCCCCTCGACAGGGCTGGCCGGCAAGGTTGTTCAGGGGGCGGTCAGCGGTTCTACTGTTTGGGCTGACAGCCTCGCATCGGGTACTCGCTTTGTCATTGACTCTGCTGAGTTGAGCACCCAGACCACGACAGATTCCACTGGCGCATTTACCATCAAGGCAACACCGACTTACAAGTATGTGATCGTGTCACAAGGTGGTACTGACACCATCACGGGTAAGACAGCCGACACCCTGCTTTCCCCTGGTGGTGCACAGACGGTCTCCCCGCTCACGACATTGGTTGCGTTGGATACAAGTGGCAATCTAGCGAGCACCATCAACGCGCTCCTTCCTGCTGGAACAACATTTGACAGCGACCTCACCGCCACGGGAGGTCTGACTCCGGCCGCGATGGTGCTACTCACTTCGATCACGACAGCCGTTACCTCTTTTGATGCGACGATTCAGAGCACTGCAAGCAGCAGCAGTGCTACGCTGACCGCGCAGCAGATCAACAACATCAACTTGGCCCTGTACAGCCAAATGGCCATTCAATTCGCTACCCTTCCATCGACATCTCTGTCGAATACTGCGACTTTGGCGACCAACATGCAGACTTCTCTGTCTACCGCCATTGCTACGATAGCAACCAATAACACCAACATTACTCTGCAAAATCCCAGCACGCTTGCCGCGACGATTGCCAACAACTCTGTCGCCACTGCGGCTAATGTGGTTGGCAATGCAACGGGAGATACCAATCTACAGGGCGTAACGGCGAGTAACGTACAAACTACAGGAGTGCCTGCAAGTACAAGCAGTGCCGTGACTGAATTGACTGTGATGTCTTCAGGAAGCAACACGCAAATCGTTAACAGCACCATTACTTCGGTAGTTTCTTCGACTGCGGGCAGCGTCACGGTTACCTCTACTCCGTCATCCTATTCACCGCCGCCTATTCCCATCGTCAACAACCCGACAGTGATTGGTTACCAACTGGTGGTCGCAGCAAGCGGCAACCAATGGAACGTATCTAGCTTCACGATCACTTTCAGTGACGATATGATTGCAACGGCTTCTGGCGGCTCGAACTATGCCCACTCCGTATTGAACCCTGCAAATTACCAGTTCTCCCAGCCAGGGTGCACTCCATCCTCATATGCCTCCAACGTGGTTACTTTCACCTGCAGCAGCCTGCAATCTGGCAATTTCACCGTTACAATTCTCAAATCAAGCAGCAATGGTGGTGTCTTGGCAGGTTCCACGTCATTAGGCCTGCTGGTTGACAATACAAAGATCTTTACCTTGCCAGCTGCAACCGGCAGCACCGGCGGCAGTAGCCTCAGCCTGTTTTAGCCTGTTCCGCAGAAATGGGAATTTATAACCTACCATTGGGCAGGACGCCACTGAGTCATTTGGAGCAACGGCAGCGCCGCCATTGAGTGTCGTCTGAGTGGCTGCAATCGGCTGAGTGACGAGTATAGATATGGAGCACGGGAGCTACCCCCGTATAAAGAGGTTAACTCTGGTGGCGTACAAAGTTGGTACGGTTCGCCTGTACCGCTTGTAAGTGTTTTATTTTGCAAGGAATAAAGTGGTGGCCAGAGACGGGATCGAACCGCCGACGCCGGCCTTTTCAGGGCCGCGCTCTACCACTGAGCTATCTGGCCTTGGGAACTGCATGGCTCAGGACGCATCGCCCTTCGCAGCTAAAGCGCGCGGCCAAGTCCGCCCGCTCCAGCTCGTGCGTTTCGAATCTGTCGCCTGCCTGTCAGGAGGGAACTGGCTACGGCGTCGCGGAACTTCATAGGCGCGCCTGAACGGGAAACCGCTCAGCCATCGAGAACGTCCCGCTTAGTATACCAACGACTGCGGCTCTCGCCAAACTCGCCTCGCTTTTCTTCATCTTGCCGCCGCAAGGCGGTACGATGAAGTCCATACATTCATCGCTTCGGAGCTCATTGATGTCGTTCGTCCGCCGTTATCTTCTCGTTGCAGCCGCACTCGGCACGTTCGCACTCACTGCCGTGGCGCAACTCCCCACACCCGCCGAGCAGCGCACTGCGCGCGCCTTCGACGCTGCCAAGAAGCTTGGCAAGCCCGCGCTCTACGCCTTCCTAGAGCCCATGCCCAAGGGCGCCGACCTTCACATGCACCTCTCCGGCGCCGTCTACGCTGAGACCTTCCTTCGTGAAGCCGTCGTGCAGGGCCTCTGCGTCGACACCGCCACGCTCAGCCTCGCCGCTCCGCAAGCCAGCAAGTCCTGCGCCAAGCCCGAACTGCCCGCCGCGGACATCCTCAAGGACCAGCATCTTTATGACGCGCTCGTCGATAGCTTCTCCATGCGCGGCTTCGTCCCCACGCCCGGCGTTACTGGTCACGACCAGTTCTTCGCCACCTTCGCTCGTTTCGGTGCGGCAAAAAATCCTGGCGAGTGGCTCGATGAGGTCGCCACCCGCGCCGCCACTCAGAACGAGCAGTACCTCGAGATCATGCAGACGCCCAGCTTCGGCCACGCTGCCGTGCTCGGCTACAAGCTCGGCTGGCCGACAGATGCCACCGTGCACATCTCTATCAACGAGCTCGTCGCGCTCCGCACTGCTCTCCTCTCGCTCGGCCTCAAAGACGAAGTCACCACCGACATCAAAGAACTCTCCGGCGCCCTCGCCGCGCGCGCCGCGATCGAGCACTGCCCCGCGATGCAGAACGTCACGCACTCCCCCTGCAGCGTCGAGATCCACTTCCTCTACCAGGTTCTCCGCGCCTTCCCGCCGCAGCAGGTCTTCGCGCAGACGCTTCTCGGCTTTGAGGTTGCAGAGGCCGCGCACAAGGCCAACCCCGCATCTCCGCTCGTCGTCGGCATCAACTTCGTGCAGCCTGAAGACGACCGCCGCGCCATGGCTGACTATCATCTCCAGATGCAGATGCTCGACTACCTGCACTCCGTCTACCCTGACGTAAAGCTCTCACTCCACGCCGGCGAGCTAGCCCTCGGCCTCGTCCCGCCCGAAGGCCTCACCTTCCACATCCACGAAGCCATCGACCTCGGCCACGCCTCGCGCATCGGCCATGGTGTCGACGTCATGTACGAGCACGACGCCCCCGCGCTCCTCAAGCAGATGGCCGCCCAGCACATCATGGTCGAGATCAACCTCACCTCCAACGACGTTATCCTCGGCGTCAAGGGCAACGATCATCCGCTGCACAGCTACATGGCCGCGCACGTTCCCTGGGCGCTCTCCACCGACGACGAGGGCGTCAACCGCAGCGACCTCACGCATGAGTACGTGAAAGGCGCCTTCGAGCAGGATCTTAGCTACCTCGACCTCAAGCGCTCCGCTCGCACCTCGCTTGAGCACGCCTTCCTCGCTGGCAGCAGCCTCTGGGCAAAGCCAGACGACTTCGCTCATCGCATCGACGCATGCGCCGCGCCCATCACCGCGTCCAGCAAACTAACCTCCACCTGCGAAACCTTCCTCAACTCGAATGAGAAGGCTGCCGCGCAGTACGAACTCGAGCACCGCTTCGTCATTTTCGAAGCAGAGCAGCACTAGCTTTTTTGTTTGTCATTCCCGCAGGGAATCTGCGTTTCGCTTATGCCAGCAGCGGACTCGTCCCCAGCTCCGCTGCTACACTCAACACCGTCACCAATCTGCTCAGGAGACTACCGTGCTCAAGCGCATCGTCCTCGCCGCCGTCCAGTTCATCGCCTTCGCCATCCTTCTCGGCATCGGGGGCTACTGGGACATCGTCCGCCTGGTCCTGCAGCTTCGCCCCGGCCTCAAATGGTTTGCCGACCTCTTCCCGCTCCTCCGCTTTCAGGTCACCGCGAACCACGTTCTCGTCGCTAATGGCATCCTCTTCGCTGGCATCCTCTGCGTGCTTATTCTCTTGATTGAGGCGTTGCGCAAGGCATCGCGTTCCACCATGCTCATCACCGTCTCCACCTACGTGGTCGCTGTCATACTCAGCCTCGCTCTCAAGATCGGCTTGCCGCCAGCTTCTTAATGGAGGGAGTAGTTTCACCCACCCAGTACCTTTGTTGTTCCTCTTTGAAACCATCTCAAGTTCGCTGTACGAACTTTCCTGCATATGCAATTTTTGTCGCGTCTCTGCAAGGCAAGCGCTTGCGCTGTGTCTCAGCAGCATCAGCGGTCTCCTCATAAACGGCGTCATTGCAGCGGATAGCAAACAATATGCCTGGCTGCTAACGTGTCGTCGGTTCTATTTGTTGTATCTCGTCTCACGCCGCGCTGATTGAATACGGCAAATCCTCCGGTAATTTCTGCACAACACAGCCATCGCGGGCCTTGCGATTCATCGTCAAATTCGGCACAACGGCTGCGCGAACCTTGCTACATTGGTACATATTGATCGTGCAGCCCTTGCGTAGCATCGCACTTTGCGTCTGCGCAACAGCCTCACGATATCGATACCGTACGAAGGGAAACAGCTACCCCGTTTGGCGATAGAGCCAAACCTCTGGCGATAAAGCACCTCAGCCATTTGCCCAACACGACGCTGACCTTTCATTGGAATTAAAAGGACCCTGACCCCCGCATGAGCCTTCCCACCTTCGACATCTCTGAACGCAAAATTGCTTATTTCTCCATGGAGATCGCACTCTCCAAGGCTTTGCCCACGTACTCCGGCGGCCTCGGCATGCTCGCGGGCGACACGCTCCGCTCCGCAGCCGACATGGGCGCGAACCTCGTCGCTGTTTCACTCGTCCATCGCCGCGGCTACTTCCGCCAGCACCTCGACGCGCAGGGCCAGCAGACCGAGACCGACGTCCCCTGGAACCCTGAAGATCTGCCCTCCGCCGGCCAGACCGTCGTCCTGCGCCTCCAGAACCGCGACATCACCATCCGCGCCTGGCGCTTCGATGTCGTTGGCGTCACCGGCCACATCATCCCCGTCTTCCTGCTCGACTCCGACATCGAAGGCAACGACCCCTGGGACCGCCGCCTCACCGACCACCTCTACGGTGGAGACACCTACTACCGCCTCTGTCAGGAGGCCATCCTCGGCCTCGCCGGCATCCATCTTCTGCACGCCCTCGGCTGCCAGCCCGAGGTCTGCCACATGAACGAGGGCCACGCCTCGCTGCTGACCATCGGCCTCCTTGAGGCCCGCCTCGCTCCCTCGCCGCTCAGCGTCGCGACCGACGCCGACGCCGAGGCCATCCGCCAGCAGTGCGTCTTCACCACGCACACTCCCGTCCCCGCCGGGCACGACAAGTTCGGCATCGACCAGATGGTCAACGTCCTCGGCCATGAGCGCGCCACCTGCATCGACCACTTCGGCTGTCTCCACGACAACCTGCTCAACATGACCTACCTCGCTCTCCGCTTCGCCCGCTACGTCAACGGCGTTGCCATGCAGCACGGCAAGGTCTCGCAGGCCATGTTCCCCGGTTACGACATCCACGCCATCACCAACGGCGTGCACGCGGCCACCTGGCTCTCCGCTGGCTTCCAGCAGCTCTTCGATAAAGAAATCCCCAGCTGGCGCGAGGACAACAACTACCTCCGCTCCGTCTACGGCATCGAGCCCGCAGTCATTGAGCAGACTCACGCTCTCGGCCAGCAGCGCCTCTTCGCCACTGTCAAGGAGCGCACCGGCGTCGAGCTGGATCCCAACGTCCTCACGCTCGGCTTCGCGCGCCGCGTCGCCACCTACAAGCGCGCCACGCTGCTCTTCCACAACCCGGAGCGCCTATTGCAGATCGCCGAAGCCCTCGGCGGCTTGCAGATCCTCTACGCTGGCAAGGCCCACCCCGCCGACAACGCCGGCAAGGCCCTCATCCGCGACGTCTTCAAGGACGCCGCGCAGCTCAACAACTCCAAGCTCCGCATCCTCTATCTCGAGAACTACGACTGGGACCTCGGCGAGCAGCTCACCAACGGCGTCGATGTCTGGCTCAACACGCCGCTCCGTCCGTATGAGGCGTCCGGTACCAGCGGCATGAAGGCCGCCGTCAATGGCGTTCCGTCGCTCTCCGTCCTCGACGGCTGGTGGATCGAAGGCTGCGCCGAAAACTCCACCGGCTGGGCCATCCCCGACCTCGACAACGAGGCTGCCGAGGCCGACGCGCTCTACGGCAAGCTCGAGCATTCCATCGCTCCGCTCTTCGCCAACAAGCCCGCCTGGGCAGAGATGCAGCGCCACTGCATCGGCATGAACGGCAGCTTCTTCAACACCCACCGCATGTTGGGCCAGTACATCTCCAACGCATACTTCCCCCCGGTCACGGTTTCGGCGGCGGTGCCCGCCACCGAACCACAACCTGTCCTGGCCTAACCGGCAGACGGTTCCCAGCACCTCGACGCCTTGCTTCGGCAAGGCGTCGTCGTATCTGGCGCAAATCATCCGCACGGCCATCTCGCTATACTGATCATCGAAACGCATGAAGGAGAACACATGCAGCCCGGCGACCTCATCGAAGACTTCACCCTCCCCGACCAGGACGGCAACCCCGTAACGCTCTCGCAGTTCGCCGGCTCGCCCGTCATCCTCTTCTTCTACCCCCGCGCAGATACCCCCGGCTGCACCATCGAGGCCTGCGGTTTCCGCGACCACTTCGCCAAGTTGAAGAAGGCCGGCGTCGTCGTCCTCGGCATCTCTCGCGACACCGTCAAGGCGCAGAAGAAGTTCGCCACCAAGTACGATCTCAACTACCCACTCCTCGCCGACGACCAGATGGTGCTCATCAAGCGCTTCGACCTCTTGAAAAATAAAACAATGTACGGCAAACCCGTCACCGGCGTAGCCCGCACCACCTACCTCATCGGCCCCGACCGCAAACTCATCCACATCTTTGAAAACGTCAAACCCGAAGGCCACGCCGAAGAGGTTTTAGCCTTGCTAAAAAAGAAGTAGCCAAAATGCTGCTTCTTTCGATGTAAGCCACAGCGGCTCATCCTGCCGCAACAAAACTCCGCGCAACTTTGCGTAAACTTCGCGTACTTTGCGGGAGGCAGTTGCTGTTGCTTTTCTAGTTGTCATCCCCAAGGGGAATCCGCTTCTTGCACGCACTGCCACTCACACTCGCCGGTCTCGCCACCGCTGCCATCGCCACTGGCAGCACGCTCACCTACGCGGCACTCAGCCCCGGCTCGCAACTCTTCGGCCGAACCCTCATCACCGCGGCCAACCCCAACCAGGCCGCGCTCACCTACGACGACGGCCCCAACGCCGCCGCCACCGAAGCTCTCCTTGACGTCCTCGCCGCGCATAACGCCCGTGCCACCTTTTTCATGATCGGCAAGTTCGTCCGTCAGCGCTCCGACCTCGTCCGCCGCGTCCACGCCGCCGGCCACCTCATAGGGAACCACACCGAGAGCCACCCCTGGCTCCACCGCTGCTCGCCCGCCCAGGTCCGTGATGAGATGACCCGCTGTCAGCATGCGCTTGAGGACGCCATCGGCGCACCGGTCCACTACTTTCGCCCGCCCCACGGCGCCCGCCGCCCAGCCGTCTTCACCGTCGCCCGCGAGCTCGAACTCAAGGTCGTCCAATGGAACGCCATGGGCTGGGACTGGGAGCCCATCAACTCAGACAAGATTCTCAGCAATATAGACCGCGGCCTCACCCGCGCCCGCAACCACGGCGTCGCCGCCAACATTCTGCTGCACGATGGCTGGGACCAGGCCATGGGCGCCGACCGCTCCGCCACCATCGCCGCCACCAACACGCTGCTGCAGCGCTGGGCGCAGCAAGGCATCCAACCCGTCACCGTAGACGCTTGGCTCTAGCTCAATTGAGAAGGGGAAGTATGGTGCACCCGAGAAGATTCGAACTTCTGACCTACAGCTTCGGAGGCTGCCGCTCTATCCAGCTGAGCTACGGGTGCCCACCTCTAGCCTAGCAGAAACGTTCCATCCCATAAAACTCATTCACAGCCTCATCACCGCCCCCGGAGTAGCATAGACCCCATGAAGACCCTCGCTCGCTGTACCCTCCTCGCCCTTGCCTTCGCCACCGCTCTGCCGGCCATCGCGCAGGACGCACCGATGACCGACCACGGCAAATCCGTCAACGGCAAGCCCCTCGCCTCGCCCGCAGCCACCGCCGAAGCCACCCTCGACGGCAAGACGATCACCATCAAGTACAACTCACCCCGCATGCGCGGTCGCAAGATCATGGGAGACCTCGTCCCCTACGGCAAGGAGTGGCGCACCGGCGCAAACCCCGCCACCATCCTCATCACCCCCGTCGACCTCAAGATCGGCGACCTCACAGTCCCCGCCGGCACCTACACGCTCTTCACACTGCCCAGCGCAGGGGAGTGGCAGTTCATCGTCAGCAAAAAGACCGGCGAGTGGGGCATCCCCTACCCTGCAGGCAGCGACTTCGGCCGCACCCCAATGATGAAGCGCGAACTCTCCTCCCCGCTGGAGGACATGACTATCGCCTTCGAGCACACCGAAGGCAACAAAACTCAGCTCCACGTCAAGTGGGAGACCACCGACGTCTACGTCCCCGTCGTCGCCCAGTAATTACCGCCAGACAGACAACGCCAAGACGCAAAGGGCGCCAAGTTAACGCCACGAATCCCTTGGCGAAAACTTGGCGCCCTTTGCGTCTTGGCGTTGTCTGTCTTAGAACTGGTTAGCAATCCGCTTTATCCCATCGCGAAGCTTTACCGTATTGAAGTTCATCAACAAGCCAAGCCGTTTATCCGCCAATCGAAGATAAGAGAGCAGCTGCGCATGGTGTATTGGGTGTAACGCTTCAACGGATTTGATCTCAAGTATGAGTTCGCGTCCGACAAGCAAATCCATGCGGTAACCGACATCGGATATTTTCCTGCCACGATAGATCAAAGGCACCGGAGGCTCGACTTCAACGAACAGACCGGCCTCCTCGAGTTCAATCGCAAGACAAGCCTTGTAAGCACTTTCGAGCAAGCCCGGGCCCAGCACATTATGAACACGAAAGGCAGCATCGAGCGTTTTCTTCGCGATAAGGTCGAGCGCCTCACGTTCCAATCGCTACCACTCCTTCGCCGCAGTCCCCACGGTCAAGCCATCTTCCGCCGGCCCCTTCCAGCGCAGCACTGGTTTCCTCGCTGCCGTCGTCTCATCCAGCCGCTGCAGCCGAGTCGTATGCGGAGCCGTCCGCACTACCTCAGGATTCTCCTCCGCCTCGCGCGCAATCTGCTTCAGTGCATCGATCAGCAGGTCAAGCTCCTCGCGGCTCTCGCTCTCGGTCGGCTCAATCATCATCGCGCCGCTGACGACAAGCGGGAAGCTGACGGTGTACGCATGGAAGCCATAGTCAATCAGTCGCTTGCCCATGTCGCCGGTCTTCACGCCGTTCTTCGCCTGTAGCTTATCGCTGAACACCACCTCATGCAGCGACGGCGACTTATACGGCAGCTCAAACGTATCCAGCAGCTTCGCGCGAATGTAGTTCGCATTCAGCACGGCATCCTCCGTCGTCTGCCGCAGACCATCCGGCCCATTCGCCAGGATGTATGCCAGCGCACGGATGAACATCCCAAAGTTGCCATACCACGCACGCACACGGCCCACGCTCTGCGGCCGGTCGTAGTCGAGACCCAAAGAACCATCCGCCTTGGTCACTACTACAGGCTTCGGCAAAAACGGCTCCAGATGCTTCTTGCAAGCCACCGGCCCGCTGCCCGGTCCACCACCACCATGCGGAGTAGAAAACGTTTTGTGCAGGTTCAGGTGCATCACATCCACGCCAAAGTCGCCCGGCCGCGTCTTGCCGCACAGCGCATTCATGTTTGCGCCGTCCATGTATAGCAGCGCGCCCTTCGCATGAAGAATGTCGGCGATCTTATGGATGTCGCTCTCGAACACGCCAATCGTCGAAGGGTTCGTCAGCATTAGCGCGGCAGTATCTTCATCCACCATGCGCTCCAGCTCCGCCAGGTCCACCATGCCCAATGCGTTGCTCTTCAGGTTGGCGACCTCATACCCGCAGATCGCCGCCGTCGCCGGGTTCGTCCCATGCGCCGAGTCCGGCACAATAATCTTCTTCCGCGGGTTCCCATTCGCCGTGTGATACGCCCGCGCCAGCAGGATGCCCGTAAACTCACCATGCGCACCTGCTGCCGGTTGTAGCGTAATCGTATCCATGCCGGTGATCTCAATCAGCGCATCACTCAACACTTTCATGATTCCCAGCGCGCCCTGGCTCAGCGACTCCGGCTGATAGGGATGCGCCTCTGCCAGTCCCTCGAGCCGTGCGACGGTCTCATTGATGCGCGGGTTGTACTTCATCGTGCAGCTGCCCAGCGGATACATGCCAAGGTCGATCGCATAGTTCCATGTCGAGAGCCGCGTGAAGTGCCGAATGATCTCAATCTCACTCAGCTCCGGCATCGCACCAAGATCATCGGTGCGCGCCACATCACCCAGCAGGGAAGCGGCATCCACCGCCGGCACATCCAGCTCTGCCAGCCTGTAACCCTTCTTACCCGGCGACGACTTCTCAAAGATCAAATCTTCGTTCTGATTCACGTGCGTCGTCACCTTGCGCGGTGTTCCAACAAACTTATCTGACATGCCTTACCGCCTTTACTTGAAACTCAAAACTCTTCTTCATCTAACCCACTACCATCCGCCGAATACCCGCCAGCCACCGGCGCATCCATATCCTCTTCGCGCAGACTCAGCGCAATCACCGTGCCTGTCTCAAACTCAACAGTCAGCGCTCCAAGCTCTTCGCAAGAAGCCTTCGCCACGACCTCGCCAATCAAAGAACAAATAGCATTCCGATACTCCGGCTCACCAAACGCAACCGAAAACTCCTCAAACAGCAGATGCGGCCACGCATACAGCGTCAGCATCGGCTCCGCGAAGCGCAGGCGCAGATGGTCGCCAACAAACTCCACCGCACTCAGCTCCTGCCCTTCAATCGCGCTAACGTCCATCGTTCTCCTCTGCGAACCCTCTGCAACCTCTGCCCCTCCGCGTTTTCTTTCTAAACGCTAGAGCCCAGCCGCCGCGGCATCCATCTGCACCTTCGTCGTCAGCTCGGTCGCGCACCACAACGCCGCGCCCTCACCCAGCTCGGGATACCACTGCTTCAACCCAACGCCGCCAATAATCTGCTTCTCCAGCAGCTTCGCATTCACGCTGTCAGCAGAGGTGGGAAGCGCCACGGCAAACTCATTGAACATCGGCCCGCTAAACAGCGGCTTCGCACCAGCCTTAGCCAGCACATCCTTCAAATACTCCGCCTTCGCCATGTTCTGCTCAGCGAGCTCACGCAGCCCCTGCTTGCCATACACCGTCAGGTAGATCGTCACCATCATCGCAACGAGCGCCTGGTTCGTGCAGATGTTGCTGGTCGCCTTCTCACGCCGGATATGCTGCTCGCGCGTCGAAAGCGTCAGCACAAACCCACGCTTGCCGTCTTTGTCCTTCGTCTCGCCGACTAGGCGCCCCGGCATCTGCCGCAGAAACTTCTCCTTGCACGCAATCACGCCGCAGTACGGCCCGCCAAACCCAACGGCAACGCCATAGCTCTGCGCCTCCAGCGAAACAATGTCCGCTTCAACAGGAGCCTTCACCGCCCCCAGCGAAACTGCTTCAGCAATCGAAACGATAAGCAGCGCGCCCTTCTTATGCGCGATCTCAGCGATGGCAGCAACGTCCTCAACCACACCAAAAAAGTTCGGCGACTGCACAACCACCGCGGCCGTGCCATCCGTAATCGCCGCATCCAGCGCGGCCAAATCCACACGTCCAGTCACCTTGTCGAACCCAAACTCCGTAATAGGAATCCCCTGGTGCTGCGTCGCCGTGTGCATCACCTCGCGATACTCCGGATGCACGCTCCGCGCAACGACAGCGCCCTGCCGTCCCGTCACGCGACACGCCATCAGCACAGCCTCCGCCGCGCCGGTGCTGCCGTCATACATCGAAGCGTTGGCAATCTCCATGCCCGTCAGCTCGCAGATCATCGTCTGGAACTCGAACATAGCCATCAGCGTGCCCTGCGAGATCTCGGGCTGATATGGCGTATAGCTCGTCAAAAACTCGCCACGCTGCACCAGCGAATCGATAATCACCGGACGATAGTGCCGATACGCACCAGCGCCCAGAAAGCTCGCATACGCCTTCGTCGCTGGCATCGTCGCCAACTCAGCGACATTGCCGCTGGCCACATTGCCCGCAAATGCGCGAAACCGGTCCAGTACCTCGCTCTCGCTGTGTTGCCGTGGAATCTTCAGGTCCGCCGTCAGCCGGTACTCCGCCGGAATCGTCTCAAACAAATCTTCAATCGACCCCACACCGATTTCAGCGAGCATCGCCTCGCGGTCGGCAGGGGACTTCGGTAAATAGCGCATAGAACCTTTCTTTTCACCCACACACCGGGTGCCCTATGTCTCGCTTTTGAGACATAGGTTCGCAGAACCTTAGTGCCCGGTCTCTTCCTTCACGAACGCCTCATACTCGGCAGCGGTCATCATCCCGCCCACCTCGTCGGCGCTCTTCACCGCCACCTTGATGATCCAGGTATCGTTGGCAGCCGTGTTGATCGTGTCTGGAGCATCGTTCAATGCCTCGTTGATCGCGCTCACCTGCCCGGTCACCGGCGAGTACAGATCGCTCACCGCCTTCACCGACTCCACCGAGCCAAACGTCGACCCGACCTCGATATCCTGCCCCACCTTTGGCAGCTCCACAAACACAATGTCGCCGAGCGAGCTCTGCGCATAGTCCGTAATGCCGACGACAGCCGTGTCGCCCTGCAGGTCAACCCACTCGTGAGACTTCGCGTAACGGTACTTTTCGGGATAGCTCATACCCACAATTGTAGAGCGTCCCCGCCACCTAGTTTTGCTCAACCCAAACCCCGCCGAAAACTTAATTTCAGACGAACGCGCCTCTAGCCTCACCCGCCACAGATGTGTCATCTCGACCGGAGCAGGGCAGCATCATAGCCCTGCGTAGCGGAGAGACCTGCATCTGCCTCAGCAAGCGCCGAAGGTGCGAGCATACCCTCGGAGGGAGCAGGGGTCTTCAGGCCCCTGAAATGCATGGAGGGGAAATGGGTTTTAGCCCCGGAAGGACTCGTCATACGCCGCCCTGAATCTTTTACTTCGATATCGAATCATATGACATGAAAGTATTCGGCACCCCGAAAGGAGCCACACCATGACCACCACCACCCCGCAGCCGATCGTCGGCCTCCACCACGTCACCGCCATCGCGTCCGACCCCCAGCGCAACCTCGACTTCTACACCGAAGTCCTCGGCCTCCGCTTTGTCAAGCGCACCGTCAACTTCGACGACCCCGGCACCTACCACTTCTACTTCGGCGACGACGCCGGCACCCCCGGCACCATCCTCACCTTCTTCCCCTGGCCCCACGCCCGCCGCGGCCACGCCGGCGCAGGCGAGGTCTCGGACACCGCCTTCAGCGTCCCCGTCGGCTCACTCGACTACTGGGAACAGCGCCTCGCCGCGTTCAGTATCCCGGTCGAGCGCTCTACCCGCTTCAACGAAGAGCTGTTGACCTTCCCCGACCCCGACGGCATGAAGCTCGAAATCGTCGCCCACGCCGACGCCCCGGCCATAACAGCCCCGCGCTACGCCGACGTCCCCACCGAGCACGCCCTGCGCGGCTTCTTCGGAGTGACGATGCTCGAAACCGATCTCCCTGCGACCGAAAAGTCGCTCGAACTCCTCGGCTTCAAGAAGGTAGCCGAAGAAAATAACCGCATCCGCTTCGCCTCACCGGCGGGCAGCTCGCTCGGCAACCACATCGACGTCGTGGTCGACCCCAAAGCTACCTACGGAAATCCCGGCGCCGGCTCAGTCCACCACATCGCCTTCCGCGCACAGGACGACCCCGCCCAGCTCGCCTGGCGCGAGGTCATCGCGAAGCACCTCTCGGTCACGCCCGTGCTTGACCGCACGTACTTCCACAGCATCTACTTCCGCGAACCCGGCGGCGTCCTCTTCGAGCTCGCCACCGACAACCCCGGCTTCGGCATCGACGAGACGCCCGAAACCCTCGGCGAGGCTCTGCGCATCCCCTCCTGGCTGGAGCCGCAGCGCGCCCTCATCGAAGCCCGCCTCGCCCCCATCGAGCTCCACCAAAGCTCGCAGATGCAGAAGTGAATGCAGGAGTAGCCACAGCTCGGTAGCCCGGCCCTTCAGGGCCGGGTCTCACAGGGGCAGTTAGAAATCGGGCTTTAGCCCTGAGGGTTGCCTTCACGCTTTGGAGGGAACGGTCTTCGGCCCTAAGGTTTGTCTTCGTGCTTTGAAGGGGACGGGCTTCAGCCCGTCCGTAAAAGCACCCATGAAAGAAAGGGGCTTTAGCCTCGGAGGGCACTGCCTCAAGCCCTCAAGAAAGGATTCAACCATGACCACGACCCTCGACCCTCACGCCAACACTCCCGTCCACCACGCCGGCGCCCCACTCGCCTCAGCCGCCGGAGCCATAGTGCTCCTCCACGGCCGCGGAGCCTCCGCCGATGACATCCTCGCCCTTGGCGACGCCATCCACCAGCCGCGCCTCGCGCTCGTCGCCCCACAGGCTGCCGGACACACCTGGTACCCCAACTCGTTCCTCGCCCCACGCGAAGCCAACGAGCCCTACCTCTCTTCAGCACTGAAGAAAATCGCCTCCGTCGTCACCGAGATCGAGTCCGCGGGCATCACCCGCGACCGCATCGTCATCGCGGGCTTCTCGCAAGGTGCTTGCCTTTCCACGGAGTTCGTCGCCTCCAACCCTGCCCGTTACGCCGGCCTCATCGCCTTCACCGGAGGCCTCATCGGCCCACTTGGCACGGACCTCCATCACGAAGGCCAGCTCGCCGGAACGCCCGTGCTTCTGCTCGGCGGAGACCCCGACCCGCACGTCCCCTGGCAGCGCATCGAGGACTCCGCCCGCGAGCTCAACAACATGGGCGCAGTCGTGCAGGCCATCCGCTACCCCGGCCGCCCACACACCGTCTCCGCACCGGAGATCGACCAGGCCCGCCAGCTCCTCCAGCAGGCCTTCGCCGCATAACGCCGGAGCAGCAAGGTGTCACAAGGGAAGCAGGAAACAAAACTGGCTTACTGGCAACTGATTTACTGGCAACTGAAAGCCGCAAACGTCGTTGCCTGTTTTCCTCTGCGCCCTCTGCGCGCTTCTACACTGCGCCCTCTGCGTGAACGCTTCTGCCGTAGCAAGCGCCGAGAAGGCGCGAGCGTACCACCGGAGGGAGCAGGGGCCTTCAGGCCCCTGAAACCGTGCTCCCAACAAAGGGGCTTCAGCCCCGGGCCTTCCTCGGAGGATTACGATGACACTCATGCCCGACAAACCCGGCGACAAATCCGACACCACCTCCGCCGCCCTCTGGGTCGTGCTCGCCCGCGCCTACCGCTCCATGCAGACCTTTGTCGAGCACTCCATAGCCGCCCTCGGCATCGGCCTCTCCGACTTCATGATCCTCGAAGCCCTGCTCCACAAGGGCCCCATGACCATGTCCGCGCTCTGCAATGCCGTGCTCATCACCAACGCCTCCATGACCTCGGCCATCGACCGCCTCGAAGAAAAGCACTACGTCGAGCGCACCGCGTCCAAAGAAGACCGCCGCATCCGCCTCGCCCAACTCACCCCCGAAGGCGCAACCCTCATCAAGCGCCTCTTCCCCCGCCACCTCAAAGACCTCGACGAAGTCATGAAAGACATCCCCGCCGCCGAGCGTGCCGAACTCCGCCGCGGCCTCAAAACCATCGGCCTCGCCGCGCAAGCCGCTTCCCGTAACCCCAAATAGCCTCACCGCCACAAGGAGCCATCGATGTCCTTTAAGCAAACGTCATCACAAATCTTCTTAGCCCTCCTGCTCTGCACCGTGTTTTTCCCATCTGCTTCCGCGCAAAATTCGCAGCCCACACCCGAAGGCACGCGCCTTTCTGTCCCCAGCAACACGCTGCCCGTCGATGTCCTCGTCGAAAGCCCGGCCTTCGCGCACGGCGACCTCCAGGTCATCTGTCTCTTCCAATCGAAGCCGGAAAACCAGCTCTTAGCCTCGCTCGACGTGATGAATCAGCACCTCGGCGGTCTGCTCGCGACCATGCGCACCACGCAACTCTTCCGCGGCGATCTCGGCGAAACACTTCTTATCCAGCCCAAACCTGGCGCCATCAAGGCCCGTCGCCTTCTCATCGTCGGCCTCGGCGACCGTGCCAGCTTCACCCCGCAGCGCGAAGAGATCATCGGAGAGATTGTTTATGCAGAAAGCGAGCGCCTCGGCGCAGCCACGCCGACCTTTGCTCCCACAGTGCTTGATGGTGGTGCCACGGGCTTCAGCACTGGCGACGTAGGCAAAGAATTTCTGCGCGGTTTCCTGCGCGGCCGGGCCATCGCGGCGCAGCTTCACACATCCGGCGCAGGTCCCGTGCCCACTGTCACGAAACTGACATTTTTAGCGGGCACCACTCACGCCGTCGACACGCGCAGCGGGCTCGCAGCAATACTCAATGGTTCATCTATGACAAAGGTGCCGTAACCGCCGGCGTTGGTTTCGGCCGCTTGTAGAACGGCGTCGGCACCACCTTCGCCTTCACTCCGACTCCGCGCACCTCCACGGCAACCTCGGTCCCGATCTCGGCATACGCCACCGGCACATACGCCAGCGCAATATTCTTCTTCAGGAACGGCGCGGGCGACCCACTCGTCACCTCACCAATCTTCTCCCCGGCAAGCGACAGCACCGGATACCCATCGCGCCCGATCCCACGATCGACCATCTCCAGCCCGACCAGCTTCCGCGCCGGGCCACTCTCAGCCTGTACCTTCAGCAACGCCTCGCGGCCCACAAAGTCCGAGCTCTTATCCAGCTTGCAGTACCGCCCCAGCCCGGCCTCAAACACGTTGATCGAGTCCGAAATCTCGTGCCCATACAACGCCATGGCGCTCTCCAGCCGCAGCGTGTTCCTGGCGCCCAGCCCGCACGGCATAATACCGAACTCCTCACCCGCGGCTAACACCTCGCCCCAAACCCGCGCGCTGGTCGGCTCATCGCTCGGCACGTAGATCTCGAACCCGTCCTCGCCCGTATAGCCCGTCCGCGCGATCAGCGTATTATGGCACCCGCACACCGTGCCCCACGTAAACCAGTAGTTCTTGATCGGCGCAAGATCGACGCCCGTCAGCTTCTGCAGCGTGTCTTTCGCCTTCGGCCCCTGGATCGCGATCTGCGTGTAGTAGTCGCTCACATCCATCACATGCACGCCGCTCATGCTGCCAATCATCTGCCGCACCCACTCCACGTCCTTCTCGCGAGTGCCCGCATTGATCACGATCAGGTAGTCATTCTCGCCCAGCTTGTGCAGCACCACGTCATCCACAAACGTGCCATTCGGGTACAGCATCGCTGAGTAGTGCGCCTGCCCCACCTGTAGCTTGCTCGCATCGTTCATCAGCAGCTTCTGCACCGCGGCCAATGAGTTCGGTCCACGCAGCTGAATGTCGCCCATGTGGCTCACATCGAAGATGCCCACACTCGTACGAACGGCCATGTGCTCTTCAATCAGCCCGCGATACTGCACCGGCATGTCCCACCCGCCAAAGTCGACCATGCGGGCCTTATGTGCTTGATGGGTTGCATTCAGGGCAGTCTTGCGTAGCGGCGGCGTGGCAACTTCGGTCATGGTCTCACTCACTCTTCGGCGCGGGTTGCGCGGCCTCTCCAGTGTAACCGCCGCCTTGTGTCGCCCCGCAGTCACCGTAACGCGCCAGCACCACAACGCGCTCTCACGCTGTAGCATCGAAACCACCATGAAGCTCTCCAGTCCGTATCTCGTCAAACCCGGCAAGAAGGTCCACCTCAGCGACTTCTCCACCACCACCACCGACGGCATCGCCGACAAGGACGCCGGCGAGTTCCTCCTCAAGGAGCACACTAGCCAGCTCGCCGATCTGCAGCAAGTCTTCTACGCCTCGCAGTCCAAAGCGCTGCTCATCGTCCTGCAGGGCATGGACACCGCCGGCAAGGACGGCGTCATCCGCCACATCTTCTCCGGCATCAACCCGCAGGGCTGCAACGTCTCCAGCTTCAAGGTGCCCACGCCCGATGAGGCCCGCCACGACTTCCTCTGGCGCATCCAGAAGGAGACTCCCGCTCGCGGCATGATCGGCATCTTCAACCGCTCCCACTACGAGGACGTGCTCGCACCCTTCGTCCACGATGTCATCGACAAGAAGACCGTCAAGAAGCGCCTGCACGACATCAACAAGTGGGAGCAGACGCTGGCCGACAACAACGTCATCGTCCTCAAGTTCTTCCTGCACGTCTCGCACGCCGAACAGACCGAACGCCTGCAGGCCCGCATCGACGACCCGGACAAGCACTGGAAGCTCTCCGCTGCCGACCTCGTCGAACGCCAGTACTGGCCGAAGTACACCGCCGCCTACGAGCACATCCTCTCGAAGACCGCCACAGAGTGCGCTCCCTGGTTCGTCATCCCCGCCGACCACAAGTGGTACCGCAACGCCTCTGTCAGCCAGATCGTCATCGACGCCATGGGTCAGCTCAAACTCAAGTTTCCGCAACCGACCTTCAACCCTACCGGCATCAACCTGAAGAAGCTCTCCCCGGAAGCCGCAGCGAAGAAGGCCGTCGCGGCGGAGGCTAAAGTGTAACCATCACCACTGCAACCAGCGCAGTCGCCATTCCGACGACCTGCCGGCGCGTAGGCCGCTCATGCAGGTGCCACGCCGCCAGCAGGATCGTCGCCGCCGGATACAGGCCCGTCAGCACTGAGGTCACATCCAGCCTTCCCACACGAGTCGCTGCGATGAACAGCAGGTTCCCGCCCGTATCCAGCAGCGCCACCGCGAGCGCCCACCGCCAGCCCGCCGGCCACCAGCTACCGTCAGCGTCGCCATCACCGCGTGACCTAAGCCACAGAAACAACGCCAGCACGGCCAGCACCGCAAAGCCGCTGGCGCGCGCAAGCGTAATGGGCATCAGTTCGCCGAGCGGGTTCGCCAGCTTCAGCGCCACAAAGTACACACCAAACGCCGCCCCAGAAAGGATCGACAGCACCATCGTGCCACGCACGCTGCCCACATTCTCCGGCGACGCCCCCGCTGCTACCAGCCAGATCGCAACTGCGGCAATCGCGAACCCCGCCAGCCGCAGACCACCGGGCAAGCCTTCCAGAAAACTCGACACCACCGCCGGAATCGCCGCCGCCAGCAGCCCACTGATTGCGGCGGAAGCGCCCATCGCGCCACGGCTCAGCGCCTTGTAAAACGCCACCAACCCCAGGCCACCGCACGCTCCGGCTGCGAGCGCCCACCACATCGGCGCGCCATGTGGCAGCGATGCATGAGTCGCCACCAGCAGTACCAACAGCACTGCTAGGCTCGAGGTCTGCGCCAGCATCACGAACCGCATCGTGCCCAGCAGTCCCTTGCCCGCCGACTTCGCCCCCATGCCCCCGGAAAAGTCTCCGCCGCCCCAGGAGGCGGCGGAGGCCAGCGCGATCAGCGCCGTTTTGCTTGCCGCCGCCACTACGGCGCGGCCGAAGGCGTCACCGGCGCAGGCCGGCTGTCACGCGCATTGGGGTAGTAGCCGTCCTCCGAGATGATCGTCAGACCCGGACGCAGCACACGGATTTCGATCCTGCGCTTGCTTTCGTTGAAGGGTGACTCATGCGTGTAGTAGCCCACCGTATACTGCGTGCGTACCTCTTCGGTGATCTTCGCAAAGCTGTTTTCAATGCCGCGCAGCCGGAACTCGGGGTCGGTCTGTCCGCCGGTCGCCGCGCAGATCCGCGGCAGCTCGTCGTCGCGCATCGTCATCGGCAGGTGCACGCGGTCCAAGAAGCCAAGTCCCGGCACAGACGAGTCGCCCACCAGAGTTGAATACACCTGAATGTTGTTCGTCTGCAGGTACTTGATCAGCTGCCGCTCGGACGTCTTGCTGCCATACTCCTTGCCGTCGGAGATCACATACACAATCCGGCGACGGTCGCGCCCTGCTTTGGTCGTCTCCTGCCCCGCCGCCAGGATCGCGTCATTCAGCGTGTGGTACTCCTTGGGCGGGTTCAGCTGGATACCGTTCTGCGAGGTGCGGTTGAAGTTCGGGTCGATGTCCCGGTTGTTGATTGTGCCGGCGCTCGCCAGCGGTCCGCCCAGCGGCATCAGCGCGTCACGGCCGCTCGCCTTGCTGCGGTCCAGGATCACGCCCAGCCGCGCGCTCTGAGCCGCCGTAAAGTCCGTCTGTTTTGTCGGATCGCCGCTGCTGTAGGTAAACACGGAGACCTCGTCATACGGCGAGAACGCCCCACGCAGCGCAGTCAGCGAGTCGTTGATCTTCTCCATCGTGTCCTGCGTCACGCCCTGGTCGATCACCAGCGCCACCGACAGTGGCAGCGGGTCGCTTGAGAAGAAACGCATCTGCTGCCGCAGCCCGTTCTCATATACGCGGACATCGCGCCACGTCAGTCCCGGCACCAGCCGCCCTTTGGAGTCCTTCACCGTAAACGGCACCTGTACAAACTGTACGTTCACATGCAGAATCGGCAGGTCCTTCATCGAAGTATCGGGCGGCGCGCCGTCATCCGGATGCGTCTCCGGCGCTTCCACCGGCGCCTGTGCCACGGGCAGCGCGTTCGGAACCGCAGCCTGTCCGTCCGCTGCCGGAGCCGCAGGCGGAGCGTCCGGAAGCTGCGATACCGGGGTGAGCGTATTCAGCTGTGGCAGCGCCTGCGGTGCCGGTGCATTCGGAACCTGTTGCTGCGGCGTCTGCGCCCAGCCTGCCGCCATCGCAACGCATCCCATCACACCGGCAAGCCCCGCGGCCGCTACCCGGCCCACTCGCTGCCCACCCGAACTACCTTTGCCGAACACCATCCGAGATCCTCTTTCCTTCAACCAACCGAAGCATATTCTGCTCCGCTGCATGCGGCATTCGCCCCGCTACTACCGGGGGCGGCCCAGCCGAGTCGCCGCAGTAAAGACTACTAGTGAGACTACCAGCGTCGGCCATCCGTTGCATCAATGCCGGCTCGCCCTGCGACCACCCTCTTCCGGGTTCCTCTCCATAAGACGCTCCGCAGCGCAATTGGCTATCTTCTTCGTCTGTAAGCCTCAATTCGCGTCGTGTCGCCAAAACCCGCAGGAACGTCGTCTAATAGGGCGTATGCGCCGTCTTCACTCATGTCTTCGGCAGCGCCGCGTAGCTTCTGGCCGGCCGCCTGTGCACCTGCGCCGCACCCTCTATGGGATGCTCGCGCTTCTGCTCGCCCTCACCGCCCTGCCCGGCCTGCTCCACGCCCAGGACGCCCCCGACGTCGACGCGCCCCGCCCAAGAGCCACGCCAAGGCCCAGGAAGACATCCCCATCGACCCCAACACCCTCAAGGTGCAGGTCAACCTAGTGGATATCTACTTCTCCGCCCGCGACAAGAACGGCTTCGTCACCGGCCTCGGCAAGAACGACTGCCAGCTCTTTGAGGAAAACAAGCTCCAGACCATCAAGAACCTCACCGCCGAAAAGAACCTGCCGCTCACCATCGGCATTCTGCTCGACACCTCCGGCAGCCAGACCAACGTCCTGCCGCTCGAGCAGGAGTCTGCCAACCGCTTCCTCCGCGAGGTCATTACCCCCAAGGACGAAGCGTTCCTCATCTCCTTCGACGTCAACGTCGACCTGCTGGCCGACTTCACCAACTCGCCCCGTGAGCTCGAACGCGCCATCGACAAGGCCAGCATTAACGCCGCAAGCTCCTCGGCAGGTATCCCCGGTATCGGGGGCGGTCCCATGCCCACCTCCAACCCGCGCGGCACGCTGCTCTATGACGCCGTTTACCTCGCCGCGCATGAAAAGCTCAGCACCCAGACCGGACGCAAGATCATGGTCCTCCTCACCGACGGCGGCGATCAGGGCTCACAGGAGACCCTCAAGTCCGCTGGCGAGGCCGCGCAGAAATCCAACGCCATCGTTTATGTCATCCTGCTCGCCGACCACCCCTTCTACGGCGGCTTCGGCGGCGCCTACAACGGCCGTGCCGAGATGGAGCAGCTCGCCCACGACACCGGCGGCCGCGTCATCGACGTGGGCAACAGCGGCCGCAAGCTTGAGGACGCCTTCGACCAGATCCAGGACGAGCTCCGCACCCAGTACCTCGCCAGCTACACGCCCGAAAACAAGACCGCCGACGGCAAGTTCCGCAAAATCCATCTCGACTGCGGCAAGGGCCTCGATATCCAGGCCCGCAAAGGCTACTACGCCATCCCCGGCGACAACCTGAGCAACAACTAACCGGAGTTCAGCATGCCCTCCGCAGCACCCGCATCCGCCCAGGGCCGCCCCCGCAGAGGCATCCCCCTCTGGGGCACGGTCTTGCTCTGCTTGTTGGGATTTCTCGTGCTGATGGCCGCATTTATCGGCTCCGCGTTCTATAGCATCCAGGGCTCCGTCCGGCGGTCACAGCCTTATCACATGGCGCTCGCGCAGGCCGGTCAGGCGACCTGCGTTACAAAGCGTCTTGGCACCCCGCTGGTACCGCGCAGGTTTGTGGTCGGCAGCGTCTCCCACGACGGCAACCAGACCAACGGCAACGGCTACTCTGACCTCGAGATTCCCGTCCGCGGCCCGCTCGCCTCAGGCCGCGTTCACGTCGTCGCCCGCGAGACCGACGGTACCTGGACCATCGAGTACCTCAGCGTCCGCACTGGCAATGACCGCCTCCTGCTGCTGCCCGCCGCCGCACCCTGCCAGTAGAGCAGTTTCACTATGAGCAGGGAATTGTCATCTCGACCGAAGCAGGGCAGCTTCATCGTCCTGCGCAGTGGAGAGACCTGCAGTTTGCCAGAGCAGCCTCTATGTCATCGGGAAAATGGCTAGGCTCGTTAAGCCTCCATCGCGCCCGAGTACACAGCCATCCCCGCCACGGCATCTACGCCCATCGCGTCGAGTGCATCGACCTCGGCACGCTCTTTGATGCCTCCAGCTACAATCAGCTGCTTCGCCGTCGTCGACCTCAGAATCGCCGCCACATCCATCGGGAACCCCTGCATCGTCCCCTCGGTGTCCACATGCGTATACAGGAACGCGGCGCAGTAGTCCTCCAGCCACGTCACAGCCTCCTCCGGCGTCAGGTCCACCGAGTCCTTCCACCCCTTCACCGCCACGCGGCCATTCTTCGTGTCGACAGAGAAACACAGCGCATCCTCACCGAGCGCCTTCTTCAGTCCCGCCGCAAATTCCTTCTGCACGCCGTCAGTCCCAAACAGCGACGACCCATAGATCACTCGCTTCGCCCCGGCATCCAGCAGCCGCTGCCCGTCCTCGGCAGTCTTCAAACCGCCGCCCACCTGGCACGGCAGCCGCTTGCAGATCATCGCCACCAGCTCCGCATTCGACCCCTGACGCATCGCCGCATCCAGGTCAATCAGCTGCACCAGCGGATACTTGCTAAACCGCTCAATCCAATAGTCAAAGTCATCAAAGGCGAGCTTCAGCGTCTCACCCTGGACGAGCTGCACAATCCGCCCGCCCATCAGGTCAATTGAAGGAATCAGCATATGACTCTTAGTTTACCTACGCCAGCGGCTCCCACAGCTCCAGCCGGTTCCCATCGCAGTCCTTGATCCAAGCAAACTTCCCGTAGACCTCGTCCTGCCGCTTCGGATCAATCCACACACCCTTCGCCGCGAGCTCTACCAACAGCGCATCCAGATCATCCACGCGATAGTTCACCATCGCCTGCTGCGGCCCGTCGCCAAAGTAGGTCGTCTCAGCAGGGAAGGCCGACCACGCCGTCATCCCCGTCCCCGCAGGCACTTCATCGCTCCATGCAAACGCCGTGCCATTGAAGTCACTCAACGTTATGCCCAGATGCTCCGCATACCACTTCGCCAACGCGCCGGGGTTCTGCGACCGAAGGAATACGCCGCCCACACCTGTCACTCGTGCCATCCTGCACCTCAGCCTCTGAGGTTACACTCTCAGCGCGTCAACCAGCTGCGTCACTTTGCCTGCGTCGATCGCGTCTGCCGCAATCGTCAGCCCCGCGCCAATATCCTTCGCGACGCCCGCCGTCACCAGCACCGCGGCAGCATTCAGCAGTACCACATCGCGGCGCGGCCCCGTTTCGCCGGCAAAGATGCTCGTCAGAATCGCAGCATTCTCCACCGCATCGCCACCCCGTAGCGCGCTCATCGGGGCCCGCTGCAACCCAAAATCCTCCGGCATCACCACATACTCGCGAACGCTGCCCTCGCCGTTCGGGGAACGGAACACCTCGGCCACATGGCTCGGCCCGCTGATCGCAAGCTCATCCATCCCGTTCTCGCCGCAAACGACCATCGCATGTTTTGCTCCCAGCAGCGTCATCGCCTCCGCCACTAGAGGCACCAGACGAGGCTGATACACACCCATCACCTGCCGTCGCGCCCCTGCCGGATTCAGCAACGGCCCCAGCACATGCAGCACCGTTCGCACACCCAGCGCGCGTCGCACCGGCATCACCGCCTTCATCGCCGGATGGTGACTCGGCGCCAGCAGAAAGCAGAACCCATGCTGCCGCAGCGCCGCCACCGCAGCCTCAGGAGCCAGCGTCACCGGCACGCCCATCGCCTCCAGCACATCTGCGGAGCCGCACCGGCTCGTCACCGCGCGATTGCCATGCTTGGCCACCTTCGCGCCCGCTGCGGCAGCCACCAGCGCCGCAGCCGTCGAAATGTTAAAGCTCCCACTCGCATCCCCACCCGTACCGCATGTATCTACCAACTCAGCCTGTTCGGCATCGGTCAACGGCAGCATCGTCGCGGCGGCGCGCATCGTCGCGGCAAAGCCTGCGATCTCGGCAGCCGTCTCGCCGCGCCCGGCCAGCGCACCCAGCAGTCCGGCAACCTCCACCTCGCTGGCTTCGCTGCCGAGAATCTTCACCATCAGCGCAGCCGCCTCGTCACGCGAGAGCGTCTCCCGCGCCTCCACAATCCTTCGCAGCTCTATCTGTATCGACATGCCCCTCTAACCCTACCAAACCCCCAGCCCTCCTCTGCGCAACCTCCGCAAGCTCCGGCTCCTCTGCGTTTTCTTCCGCCTTCCGGCCAAACCCACCGATAATCGCCGCCCCAGCTTGCGACCCGTCACAACCAGTCGCTACGATGAACGGGTCAGCTCAACGGCAAAAATCGCCTCATCGGGAGCGCCCATGAAGATTCACGAGTACCAGGCCAAGGATATCCTCCGCAAATACGGCGTCACCGTCCCTGCGGGCGAGATGGCCACCACCCTCGAAGAGGCCGACCACGCCGCCAAGGCGCTCTTCTCTGCCGGCAACGCAGTTGTTGTCGTCAAGGCACAGATCCACGCCGGCGGTCGCGGCAAGGGCGGCGGCGTCAAGCTCGCCAAAACCATTCAGGAAGCCGACGCGGCCTCGCGCGCCATCCTCGGCATGCAGCTTGTCACACACCAGACCGGCCCGCAGGGCCAGAAGGTGCAGCGCCTGCTCATCGAGGCCGGCTCCGCCATCGACCGCGAGCTCTACCTGGGCCTCGTGCTCGACCGGGCTTCCTCCAAGGTGGTGTTCATGGCCTCGCAGGCTGGCGGCATGGAGATCGAAGAGGTCGCCCACGACACCCCCGAAAAGATCTACAAGGAGTACATCGACCCCGCGCTCGGCCTGCAGCCCTACCAGGCGCGCAAGCTCGCCTTCAAGCTCGGCCTCTCCAAGGAGCAGATCGGCGAAGCGGTCAAGTTCATGCTCGGCCTCTACAAGGCCTTCATAGAAACCGACTGCACGTTGATGGAGATCAACCCCTTCATCACCACCAAGGACGGCAAGCTCGCCGCGCTCGACTGCAAGATCAACTTCGACGACAACGCGATGTTCCGCCACAAGGACCTCAAGGAACTCCGCGACATCACCGAAGAAGACCCGCTCGAGGTCGAAGCCAGCAAGTTCGCGCTCAACTACATCAAGCTCGACGGCTCCATCGCCTGCATGGTCAACGGCGCGGGACTCGCGATGGCGACGATGGACATCATCGAATACGCCGGCGGCAAGGCAGCCAACTTCCTCGACGTAGGCGGCGGCGCCAACCAGGAGCAGATCGAAAACGCCTTCGGCATCCTACTCAGCGACAAGAACGTGAAGGCGATCTTCATCAACATCTTCGGCGGCATCCTCCGCGTGGACGTCCTCGCCACCGCCGTCGTAGCCGCAGCCAGGAAGCTCAACGTGCAGATCCCCATCATCCTCCGCCTCGAAGGCACCAACGTCGAAGAAGGCCGCAAGATCATCGCCGACTCCGGCCTCAAGGTCCAGATCGGCGCAACCATGAAGGAAGCCGCCGACCTCGCCGTAGCCGCCGCCAAGGGAGTCAACTAATGTCCGTTCTCGTAGATAAAAATACCCGCCTCATCGTGCAGGGCATTACCGGCCGCGAAGGCTCCTTCCACGCCAAGGGCTGCGCGGAGTATGCGAAGCAGTTCGGCGTCGACTTAGTCGTCGGCGGCGTGACGCCCGGCAAGGGCGGCACCACGCACGAAGGCTGGCCGGTCTTCAACACCGTCGAAGAGGCCGTGAACGCCACCGGCGCAAACGCCACCGTCATCTTCGTCCCTCCGCCCGCCGCAGCCGACGGTATCCTCGAAGCCGTCGACGCCGGCCTGCCGCTCATCGTCTGCATCACCGAAGGCATCCCTGTCCTCGACATGGTGAAGGCCTACCCCATCGTCAAGGCGTCGAAGTCCACGCTGATCGGCCCCAACTGCCCCGGCGTCATCTCGCCCGGCAAGGCCAAGATCGGCATCATGCCTGGCCGCATTCACAAAGAGGGAAGCGTCGGCATCGTCTCCAAGTCCGGCACGCTCACCTATGAGGCCGTGCATCAGCTCACGCAGCTCGGCATCGGCCAGTCCACGGCCATCGGCATCGGCGGCGACCCCATCATCGGCACCACCCACATCGACGCCCTCAAGCTCCTCAACGAAGACCCCCAGACCGAAGCCATCATCATGATCGGCGAGATCGGCGGCTCTGCCGAAGAGGCTGCAGCCGAGTACATCAAGGCCCACGTGATGAAGCCGGTCGTCGGCTTCATCGCCGGCCAGACGGCGCCTCCGGGCCGCCGCATGGGCCACGCCGGCGCCATCATCTCCGGCGGTGAAGGCACAGCCGCCAGCAAGATGGCCGCCATGTCAGCCGCAGGCATCCACGTCGTCAAATCCCCCGCCGAGATCGGCGACGCAATGGCGAGACTTTTGCAGAAGTAGTTTCGTTCTTCGAACAGGTCAGCTCCCGGCGACAGGTCAAAGGCCGGGAGCTTTTTTATGGCTGCTGCTGACGATAAAACCACCACGCTACCGCAAACAGCGCCGCCATCACAAACGCCAGCTCGGCATGGGCCTTCTCCGGATACCGCAGGCAGATGATTCCATCCGCGGTCCACGCCGCGCTACCCATCGCCCATATCCACGCCGTCCGTCGCAGCATACCCTATTGGACGCCTCCCCGCTGCCAGCAAGATACACTGGTAGAGCGGCCTGTGTGCAGTAAACTGCGACCGCCAACTCAAGGAGAACTACGTGTCACAACGCACCTTCAGCATCATCAAGCCCGACGCCGTCCGCAAGGGCGACACCGGTGCGATCCTCGCCGAGATCACCAAGGCCGGCTTTAAGATCGTCGCCATCAAGAAGATTTCGCTCTCCAAGGCCCAGGCCGAGGGTTTCTATCACGTCCATGCCGCCCGCCCCTTCTTCGGCGAGCTCGTCGAGTTCATGGCCTCCGGCCCCATCTTCCCCATGGTGCTCGAGAAGGACAACGCCATCGCCGACCTCCGCAAGCTCATGGGCGCCACTGACCCTGCCAAGGCGGACGAGGGTACCATCCGCAAGATGTTCGCCAGCTCCATCGGCGAGAACGCCATCCACGGCTCTGACGCCGAAGACACCGCCGCCTTCGAGATTGGCTACTTCTTCGCCGGCCTCGAGCTCAAGTAACACCCTCACACCAACAACCTGCGGAACAAAAAGAGGGCGGCTGCATGCCAGGCAGCCGCCCTTCCAGGTCATGTTGGCCGGAGGATCTTGCGTGTGCGCGGCCGTCAGCTATGACCGCGCTCCTCTCTTCTTCGGCTACTTAGCGAACAACTTTAGGTCGATTGAGTCGCCCATCGCTTTGTACCCCGCATCGCCCGGGTGCAGATGGTCGCCGCTGTCGTCCGCCGGCAGATATACCCCCGCACGTGCCGGGTCGGTCGTCACCTTGTCGAAGTCCACCACCCCGTCGAACTCCTTCGATGTGCGTATCCAGTGGTTCACTGTCTGCCGCATCGTCTCGCCCTCGGCCGACTGGTACTTCGCCCCAACATAGGGCGTCAGCGTCGCGCCAATCACCTTGATGCCGTGCATATGAGCGCGCTCGGCCAGCTGCGTCAGCCCAAAGATCAGGTCATCCGCCGTCACGATGTCATAGCGATGCGCCGGGTCCGGGTCGGCAGCGTGGCCAATGTCGTTGATGCTCTCCATCACAATCACGTACTTCACCCCTGGCTGCGCAATCACGTCACGGTCGAACCGCTCCAGCGCACTCGGCCCGGTACCGTCATGCAGCACGCGGTTCCCGCCAATGCCCTCGTTGATCACGCCGGTCTTCGCCGTCTTCCTGTCCCCCAGCAGCCGCGCCGCCAGCACATCCGGCCACCGGGTGTTCGCATCGCGCGTGCTATGAGCGCCATCCGTAATGCTGTCGCCGAAGGCCACCACCGCTCCGCCCTCCGCGTCACTCTTCACTGCAATGTCCTTCAGAAAATCCCATGAGACGAAGGTTTTCGCCCCCACCAGCTCCGGCGCGGCCACGGCATTGCCGCTCACCTCATAGTTCGTCTGGTTCGCAAATCCGTGTCGCGAGATCACCGTCATCGGCTGCGACGGCACATACAGGCTCACAGCCACATCCGACAGCGGCTTCACCGCCAGCGCCGCCGCATCGCTCACCACCAGCGCTCCCGGAGGGATCACCACCGCCGCCCGCCCGCCAAACAACAGAGGAACGCTCGTGCCCGGTGCAATCTCGCTTCCGTTCTGCCGCACCGCAATCGCCGCGGCGTTCACCGTCAGCGGCTCTTTGCCAAACTCATTGCTCAGCGTCACCCGCACCGCCGACCCACCCACGGAGACATGCGCAATCTCGCGCAGCGTCACACCCTGCATGCCCCCATAGCTGTCAATCGAGTTCTCGTACGCCATCGGAGCCGTGCCCCATGTTCCCACCCAGTAGCCATCCGTGTAGCTTTGCGCCCGCGCCGCGCCGCCGAGCGCCATGCTCAGAGCAATCCCGGCCGACACCACACCCAACCGCCTCGCTACGCGACCGCAACCCTGCCACCAATTCGACACCAGGCAACTCCTTAGGACAAAAGAATGCGCCGCCCGAAGGTCATTCGACGGCGCTCTCATCCTAACGCGGACGGCTCCCCACAATCCATCGCATCAGGACGGATCTCGATAATCGACTCGCATCTGTCAGTGTTGGTTGGCGATTGCGGCATCCAGTTTGTTCAACTGGTCCGGGTCAAGCTGCTGGCGAATCTGCACCTGCATGTGGATGATCTCCCGCGCCAGCTCGGCGCGCGCCTCTTCCACGCGCTGCATCGCAGCCATCACCTTGTTCTCGTCCTGCCGGTCTTTCTGGCTCATCGACGACAGCTTGTCCTCTTCCCGCTGCAGGTTATCCAGCGAGTTCAGCAGCGTCCCCTTGCTGCTGTTGAAGATCTCATCCATCTTCTGCTTCTGGTCCTTGCGCAGGCCCAGCGACTTGATCGACGACCGCTCATCCCACCAGCGTCCGGCCAGTCCGAGCTGCGGCCCTGTCGGATGTGTCGGCACATCCATCGCATGGTTGCCGATCCCCATATCGCCCATCCCGCGGCCGCGGCCGCCCATCATTCCGCCCTGTGGTCTGCCCATGCCACCACCACCACCCATGCCCCCGCCGCCGTGCTGCGCAAACGCCGCTGTCGCGCCCAGCAGAAGACCTGCCAGCGCCAATCGCCGAACTTTGCGCAACACCGTCACACTTGCCATCCTAAAAAGAACTTCTCAGCGGACGCTGCAACCCCCAGCCCCGTAGCTCGCAGGTTAGTCCTGCACTGCCCGGACCGCTGCGTGGCGGTTCGTCCGCCCCCGAACCGTTGCGAGTCCCAACTCCGCAGGGTTCTCGCCCGATGTGTTCAGCTCGCGATCGATCTCATTCAATAGCTGATTATCGCGTTCAATCTGCTCTTCCGTCGACTGCTGGCCTGAAACCACCCCCGTCGCCCCCAGAGCATTCGTGGTGTGCATCTGCGCGGCGTCATCGACGGTCATGCGACCGCTATGCCGCAACTCCAGCGGAGCCGTTACCAGCACCGCGAGCAGCATCGCCACCGCCGCACCCCATGCCAGCCGCCGATGCCCACCCAGGCTCTCCAGCAGTCCCGTCTGTAGCGGCACCGGCATCGTTGCCGACCGCCGCTCGCTCCACGCCAGGCTTACCGCCTTGAAGCTCTCAATCGGCAGCCGCGCCGTCACCAGGCGCTCCTGGCACATCGGGCATATATTCAGATGCCCACCAGCCTCACTGGCCAGGCCGCCGATCATAGCCTCATCGATCTGCTCTTCGCTCAGGTGCCCACTCGGCACTCCACCCCGTGTCATGGTCATTGCGCGCTCCCTGCCTGCGCGCGAACGCTCTTCAGCGCGCGATGTAGGTGCGTCTTCACTGTATTCAGCGGCATCCGCGTCGCCGCCGCAATCTCTGACAGCTCCATCTCTTCCACAAATCGCATCAGGAACACCGTCCGCTGCTTCTCCGACAGCGACACCAGCGCCTCCTGTACCTGCCGCGTCCGCTCGCTCACCAGCATCCGCGTCTCCGGCGAGCACTCATGGCTGGGCAGAAAATTCGCTGCCTCCGTCACATCGATCGCCGTTGCCCGCGCCTGCCGCCAGAACCGGAACTTTTGCAGCCGCTGCTGGTCGCGGACCAGGTTCACCGCGATGCTTGTCAGCCACGTATTCACCGAGCAGTCGCCCCGAAAGTTCGCCCGCCCGTGATATGCCTTCAAAAAGCAGTCCTGCGTAATCGACTCCGCCAAGTCCGGGTCGCCAATCGAGAACGTCACATATCGAAGCAGGCGTGGCCGATACGTCCGGACCAGGGTGTCAATGTCATCCAGCTCCGACACGGTCCGTTCTGCGTCGCGAACACCGTTCCTTGTAGCGTGAAGCCCAGCCGCCCGAAGCCCAGTCCCTTGGAGCTTCGCCGCCTGTAGAGCCGTGGTTTCTAGAGCTAGCCGCATACCGGGGTAGACGTGACACCTTCGCCTCCAGATTACACACAATCCGGGCGATATTTTCGGCCTTTCCGGCTCAAACCCGCCTCAATCCGATCCTTCGAGGGCCTTCATATCGCTCTGTACCAGGTACTCATCCATCAGCACCGCCACCAGCGCCGCCGTCGGCACCGCAACCAGCGCGCCCACCACTCCCGCCAACGTCGACCCGGCCAGCAGCGCGATCAGCACCGCCAGCCCCACCAGGTTCACGCTGCTCCTCATAATCTTCGGCACCAGGAACCCGTTCTCCACCTGCGTATAGATCAGGTAGAAGATCAGCACCCCTGCCATCTTCGTCCACGAGTCCAGCGCCGCCACCCCGCTCGCCAGCAGGATCGTCATCACCCCGCCCGCCACCGGGATAATGTTGAACAGCCCCATCAGCACCCCCAGCAGCACAAAGTACCGCACATGCAGCACCGCGAAGACCAGCGTGCTCGTCAGTCCCAGTGTCAGCATCAGCGCGCCCTGTCCCAGCAGCCACTTGCTCATCCGCTGCTCGGCCGCCATCAGTGTCCGCGCCAGCCGCTCCCGCGTGCCATCCCGGAACAGCGACAGGAAGTAGTAGTACGCGAACTCGCCCTCCAGCATGAAGTAGATGCACAGGATGAACGCCGTCACCACGTCGAACACCTTGCCCAGCAGCTCCGGAGCGGCATCCACCACGTAGCGCGCAAACCCCGCCGCCATCGCCTCCGCCCGTTCTGCCAGTGAGTCCACGCCGATCTTGTTCGCCATCGGCACTCGCTTCAGTTTGTCCAGCAGCCCCGGCAGCCGCTGCGGCAGGTCCTGCCCAAAGTGCTGCAGGTCGCGCAGCACCGGCGGCAGCGCAATCACCAGGAACAGCGTCAGCGCCAGAAACACCCCAGCCACCAGCGCCACAATCGCCACTGGCCGCGACGGGCTCCACCCGCGAATCCGCAGCAGCATGATTCGTTGCACAATCGGCATCAGCACCACCGCGAACAGCGCGCTCACATACACCAGCTCCAGCACCGAGCGCAGCCGCCACGCCAGCATCAGCCCCAGCGCTACCGCAAATGCAAACAGGATGTGCCCGCGTACCCGCCTCGTCTGTGTCTGCTCCATGTTGCTTTCGATCATCGCGGCCACTCGCTTCCGTCTCAGTCTCTTAGACTCTACCTCTAGGAAGCTCTGAACAAGCGTCTTGCTTTGAAGGGGCGGGACTTCAGTCCCCCCCCGTAAAGCCTCCGAATCAATGCGGCTTTAGCCGCGGAGGGAACGCCACCCAGCGCCTCATTCCAGCCGCTTCAACGCCTCGACCACCGTTGGTTCAGGCTTCTCCGCCATTACCACGCCCACCACCTGCGCCTGCATCCACAGGTACTCCTTGCCCGAAGCCGGCCTCTGATAATGCTGGTTGAAGTACGTCGGAAAATCCTGCCCCGCAGGCACCGGGCTGGGCTCCTTGTCCAGCGCCTCCCGAATCGCCGTCAGCTTCGTCACCACATCCGGGTCCAGTTCACGCCAGTACGCCAGCGCCACCCGCGCCGCCTGCACCTCGGCCTGGTAGGGGGTCAGCTTCAGCGTCAGCTCCTTGCACGCCTCCCACCACCGTACCGTCTCCACAATCAGGATCCAGTGGTGCGCCTCCATATCGAAGACGTCCTTCGCCTGCGCGTCCGTAGCACCTGGCCCTGCAAGCTCCGCAAAGATCGCCTTCTCGTCTGGCTTCAACTGCATCCAGTCCGGGGTCACCAGGTTGTCCGTGTTCTTCTCGTACTCCCCAAACAATGGCGTATCCGCCACCACCACCGCCGGTGCCGGCAGCCTGCAATAGAAACCGTCCTCGCCAATCCGGTCGATGAACGCATCCCGCGTGTCGATAGAGGTTTGCAGCGTCGGCGGGTTCTTGAACTTGGAGCGCTGCTCCGCCTTCTCGTTCTTCACCTTGAACTGCGCATGGCCCGCCGCTGCACTCAGCACAATCGCCACACCCATCACCACGCCACGAACTCCGTTCATCCGCTTGATCCTCCAAAAACTCGTTTCGCACTCTCGTTGGTAGGATGCAGCCTGGCGAGCCCCGAAGTTCATCGTCTCGTAAGAATACTCACGCAGGAAACCCATCAGTGACCGGCTGGCCTGTACCCCGCCTTTGCCGTGCCTGTTTTCCATTGCGTCCACTGCGGGCTTCTACACTGCGCCCTCTGCGTGAACGCTCTTGCCGTAGCAAGCGCCGAAGGCGTGAGCGTACTACCCCCGCAGCTTCACCAGCACCGCCTCGCACACCTGCTCGACATCCAGCGCCGTCGTCGTCACCTTGTGGTCCGCCAGTCGGTCATACAGCGGATGCCTCCGCCGCAGCCGAGTCTCGGCCTCACCCAGCAGAGGCCTCTCCGTCTCGCCCGTCTCCGCCGCGCGCTCGCACCGCTCCACCAGCGTCTCCAGCGGGGCCTGCAGATATACCACTGCCGTCCGTGGCGTCTGCTCCAGCAGCAGCCGGTTACCTAACACCTCCGGAGCGCCGCCACCCAGCGCCAGCACCAGCCTGCGCTGTCCCAGCAGGGAAGCCAGCGCCGCCGACTCCAGCCGCCGGAACTCCGCCTCGCCGCTCTCGGCAAAGATCTGCGGCACCGTCCGCCCTTCGCGCCGCTCCACCTCGCTGTCCAGGTCGCGGAAGTTCCACCCCAGCTGCTCCGCCAGCAGTCGCCCGGTCGTCGTCTTGCCCGACCCCATAAAGCCGGTCAGCACTACGCGGTCAATCGTTGTGGGAAGGCTCTCTGCCATCTCATCCATCATCTCGGCCATCGGTTCCAGGGTTGCGCTCGTACTCATTGTCCTTCTCCTTGGTCTTCCTGTATCTGCCGGAGACCTTACATCTCTAGGTACCCGGTCCGGTTCCAAACGTTTCGTCCCAATGCAAAAGCCGCAACCTTTTCAGGCTGCGGCTTCGGTAGAGTGCTGTTTCAATCTCGGTACTGCTTACTTACGGGAGACGTGCACCACTACGCAAAGCCGCTGGCTGCCACCAGTAGGCATAGGTAAATCGCGCGTAGGTGAGGTACGTCGTCATCGTGGGTCAGATTATTCCCCCGCCCGCAGATTTGCAAGCGCCAATGGAACCGCTGTCAACCCCACAGCTTTCTCAAAACCTCGTATCCACATGAAACAAAGCCGCTTATTGCTGGAAACGAAAAACACTTTTCTCCCTCCAAGCCTTCTATACTGGAAGTAGGCAAAGAAAGACTCGAAACTCTAAACTCGCAAACGGACGCGAAAACCGTCCCGCCACAAAACTTCGCACTAACCCCAATCATTCCCATATCATACCCGCAAGTATATACAGAATCAGCCACTTACCCTCGGGATCACCCCGTAAGTGACTGATTCTGCTGGATACCTCCGCTACATAGGGGAGGGGGAGGGGGGTATCTACTCCGCCGGTTCATCCGCCTTTAGCTTGCTGGCGATGTTCTGCCAGACCGCATCGCTCGGCTCATGCACCGATGGCTCGAACAGGCTCTTCGCCGTCTCCGCGATCGTCTCCAGGTCGCGCACCAGCGCCGCGCACACCGGGTTGTCGGCGAGGAACTTGGCGAACCGGGGATCCTGGCTCACATTGCCGCCGCTCTCCTCGAACAGTTCAGGCAGATACTTTTGGAACTCGTCGATTGTCATGATGTCAAAGTTGGCAGTGGAGAGGTTCTTCATCGTGCTCCCTCCTTGCTGCCTTCCGCGGCAACCAGGGCTTCCGGCTGCCGAAGCAGCTCGCGCAGCTTCAGCCGCGCCTTGTGTAGCTGGCTCTTGCTGTTCCCCGTGGAACACTCCAGCATCGTTGCAATCTCGTTGTGCTCAAAGCCTTCCACGTCGTGCAGCAGAAAGACCATGCGATACCCCGGAGGCAGCGTCGCCACCGCCCGCTCCAGCGTCACCCGGTCCACCGACCCCGCAAGCTGCGGATCGCGCGCACCAAAGTCGCGTTTCGGCGCCTCGTCTTCGGAAGGGTTGATCGTCTCTTCCAGAGACACCAGTTGCAGGCCCTTCTTGCGCAGGTGCATCAGCACAAGGTTCACCGTCAGCCGATGCAGCCACGTAGAAAACGCACTCTCACCGCGGAAGCTGCCCAGCTTCCGGAACAGGTGCAGAAACGCCTCCTGCGTCATGTCCTCGGCCTCGGACACGTTGCCCAGCATCCGCAGGCACAGCGTGTACACACGCCGCTTGTGCAGTCCATAGAGGAACGAGAACGCCTCGGCATCGCCGTTCTTGGCGCGCTCAATCGCCTCTGCCTCACCTTCGATCGGTGGGTTCCGTTTGAAGAACCCTTGTCCGGCCGGTTGTCCGGGCTTTGTCTGCATGTTGATTGTGCCTTGTAGGTTCATGGGAGTTCACTTATCAGGAGTCTGACACCCACTCCATTACGATACCGGAGTTCGGTACGCAATGTTGCAGGGGGGACTCTCGGGTAAGAGGCGCAATCCGGTGATGGGGTTGCATACCGTAGTGTGGAAACGTAGCTACACTTAAGATGTGTCCGAAGCGCACCCTCAAAAGGTTAGCTGCCGATAAACCGCGCATACAGCGACCGCGCCAGCCCCACATCGGTCGTGCCCTGCACCAGCGCCCGCCCATCCGGAAACACCGTAATTGTGTGCGGCGCTCGCTCAAACCGCAGCAGCATCCCGTTCGAGCGCACCGTGCCCAGTGCACTCAGCCGCTCCTTCAACTGGCCAAGGTCCACCGGTCGATGGTGCTCATGAATCTGCACAGAGTTCCGGCCGCACAGCGTAATGTGTGGGCGCCCTTCGCCCAACAGCGCCCGAAATACGCGCCCGCCGCAGACCTCGCAGTCCTCGCGCGGCTTGCCCGTCACAATCTCCGACCGCTCGCCGCTCCATAGATCAGCCGAGATCAGCGTCCGCCGCATCACAGCCGCCTGCCCGGTCAGATACTTCATCGCCTCGGTCACCTGCAGCGACGCCGCATAGTTCACCGCTGTAGCCAGAATCCCAGCCGTATCGCACGTCTCCACATTCCCGCTCGGCATCGCCGGAAAGATGCACGCCAGGCAAGCCGTTGGAGCCGTTTCGGCAGCCATACCCTTCGGCAGGATGTTCATCGTCGCCGCAAATGCACCTACGGCCGCCGCATAGATCCATGGCTTGCTGCTCTCCACCGAGTAGTCGTTCAGCAGATATCGGGTCTCGAAGTTGTCCGTGCAGTCCAGCACCAATTCGCTGTCCGCCAGCAGTTCATGGATATTGGCCGGCACAAGGTCCGCAACGTATGCGCTTACCTGCACGTCAGAGTTGATCCGCCCCAGCTGACGCTTCGCTGCCTCCGCCTTGGGCAACGCCTCCAGCGCGTCGGCCTCGTCAAACAGGGTCTGCCGCTGCAGGTTCGATGGCTCCACAAAGTCCCGGTCGATCAGCGTCAGCCGCCCGATTCCCGCGCGCGTCAGCAACCCCGCCGCTGCCGCACCTGTAGCCCCCACGCCTACCACTGCCACGCGCCCGGCACCCAGCTTCCGTTGGCCGCTCTCACCGATTCCGGCAAACAAAACCTGTCGCGAGTAGCGCTCGCTTGCATCAACCGCTGGTCTCATGCTGGAGCGCCTCACTGCTGCCTCACGATTGCTGGCACCATCTGGCATAAGGCTAAGTATACCGTCGCTCCGCGCATGGTTCACCCTCGCAAGCAACCTGCAACAGCGCTGCAGTATCTGTAAGATGAGACGAGTCGTGCGCCGCAGCCGTCCAAAGGCTTTGTTTGCCCGCCGCGGTAACTCAGCCCGCTCGCAACGCGTCAGCCGGCAAGACGAACCATCCTTTGAGCCTGAGAGGAAACACCGGTGCCGCGTCCGCCACGTTCATCCCCGCAAAGCGCCGGAACCACCGCCTCTCATGGCAGGAAACCCCTCTGGGATTCGGTTTTTTGGGGTGTGTGTTTTGCGGTGATTCTCATGGTATCTGGCTTTCCGGGTGCTTTGCTCGCGCAGACGAGCGGCAGCGACAAACCCACCGCAACGACCGACACAACTGCGTCCGCCGATACACAGGCTCCATCTCCGGAGCCGCCGGCAAGTATCTTCTCCAAACAAGGCATGACCGTTCAGGCGATCCACTTTACTGGAGTCACCTTCGCGGAACGGGACCCGATCATCCAGCAGCTCAAGCAAAAGGGCGGCACTCCATTGGATCCCGAAGCCGTCCGCTCGGACCTCCGCACGCTCTTCGCAACCGGCCGCTATATGGACATCGCGGTCTCCGATCAGCCCGGCACGAACGGAAACACAGGCATCGTGCTCGACTACTCCGGCACACCCCGCTACTTCGTCGGCCGCGTCACCATTACAGGAGTGAATGAGGACCGCCTTACAGCGCTCCTGGACGTAGCCACCAAACTGCAGCCCGGCGCCCCATTCTCAGGCAGCGATCTTCCCGAGGCCATGTCGGGTCTGAAGGACACGCTCACCCGCAACGGATACTACCGGCCCGTCATCGACCAATCCGTTACTCGAGACGACGTCAACAACCAGGTCAACGTAACGTTTCACATCACGATTGGACCACAGGCCAGAGTCGGGGGAGTGTCTGTTACAGGTCAGGACCCCGGCATATCCACGGAGCAATTTCGTCGTCACGGCAGTTTGGATTGCTCGAAACTCGAAACGATCTTCAGTCATCACTGCCGCCCAAGAGTTACGCGTAATACCGTCCCCAATGCCCTTTCGGGAGTGAGATCGTACTACCAGAACAATCGTCACCTCGAAGGTACGATCACGTTGCCAGACTCGTCCTACAACGTGTCACGCAAGCAGGTCGACTATGAGTTCTCCGCTAATCAGGGACCGCAAGTGGATGTGGTCATCAAAGGTTTCAAACTGTCGAGGTCCCGCATCAAGCTGCTTGTCCCAATCTTTGAGGAAGGCGCCGTCGACAACGATCTGCTGAACGAGGGCTCATTCAACATCAGAGACTATCTTCAGCAACGAGGATATTTCGATGCGTCGGTTTCGGTGGATTTGAGTGGGCAGGGAACAAAGGCCTTGACTGTGACTTATACAGTAGCTTCAGGCATCTTGCACAAAGTTGTCAGTGTCCGAATGACCGGTAATCACTACTTCGACCAAGACACAATCTCCGAGCTCCTCCGTGTGAAGAAAGGCGATAACTATCAGCCGAGTGGCCGATTCAGCTCGACGCTTCTGCGGTCGGACATCTCTGGGATTGAATCGCTCTACCGTAGCAACGGCTTCGAGCAGGTGAACGTAACCTCCGATGTCCAGGACAAAGACAAGGACGCATCCGGCAAGCGGCTCCGCCGCGCCCAGTTGCAGGTTCTATACCGCATCTCAGAAGGAACACAACAACGTTTTGGCACCATCAGTCTGGAAGGTGTAAGCGCCTCTCAGATGACCGCGGTCAAGGGCGTGCTCAGTTCTACCTCAGGTCAGCCTTACTCCCTTTTGGCACTGTCCAATGATCGCGATGCCGTGTTCACCTACTATTTGTCGCGAGGTTATGAGCACGTGTCCGTAGATCTGGCACAGTCTCCCAACAAAACGGACGGCAATCAAATGGATGCCGTATTGACAGTGCATGAGGGCCAACAAGTCTTCACCGACAATGTCTTGCTCTCTGGCCTCGATCACATACGCCCGTCAGTAGTTCAAAAGGAAATACTCGTCAAAGCCGACACGCCGCTGGATCAGGCTGCACTGCTTCAAACGCAACGAAATCTCTATAACCTAGCAGAATTTAATGATGTGAACGTTGTTGTTCAGAACCCCGATGGCATGACCTCTTATAAGAACGTTCTCATTCAATTGACCGAAGGAAAGCGTTGGGACGTGACATACGGTTTCGGAATCGAGGCTCAGAGCGGAACGCCGGCGATTGTTGCAGGCGAAACTCGCGGATCGACCGCTGCCCAAAACGGCAAGGCGGGTGTCAGCCCGCGCGTATCGCTGGATGTTTCACGAACTGCGCTCCGCGGAACACAGGATTCGTTGACCCTGCATACGACCTACGGTCTTCTTGAAGAGGTCGCTACGGTGACCTATAACAGTCCGCATCTGTTGGGAAAGAAACAATTGACTGGGCTGCTTTCAGGCGGCTACTCCAACGTTCAGGACATCACCACGTTTTCGTCCTCAACACTTCAAGGAGACTTCCGTGTCTCTCAAAAACTCCGTCGTGCCGATACATTGATCTACGACTTTCAGTACCGCCGTGTATCAATCGACAAAAATTCTCTGGCAATTACTCCCAATCTTATTAATCAGTTATCGGAGCCTGTAATAGTCGGCGGCCCAGGTTTCACATTCTTGCATGACACCCGCGACCCAAGCCCGCTCAATGCAAATAAAGGACAGTTCTTCTCTTTACAGGACTTTCTAGCCACTTCAAAGTTTGGCTCGGGTACGAACTTCAATAAGTTGGATGGCTCTGAATCCACCTATTACACATTTGGAAAACACCGGTATGTGTTCGCCCGCAATCTCCGTATAGGGTTTGAGAATTCCTGGGGCCCAAATCCGAATGCCTCGAACGCCGGCAGCCAGATCGGTGTAAGTTCCACGGCCTGCACCGGCTCCCTTCTTGCGACGAATCCGACATGCAATCCTGTGCCTCTTCCCGAGAGGTTATACGCTGGCGGAGCCAGTTCGCATCGTGGTTTCGGTATCAATGATGCCGGCCCCCGCGACCTCACAACCGGCTATCCGGTGGGAGGCTCAGGCGTGGTCGTCAACACCTTTGAACTTAGACTGCCACCTCCTGTCCTGCCATTGGTTGGAGATAGCATCTCATTCGTGCTGTTTCACGATATGGGAAACACATTCCGATACCCCGGCGATATGTTCACCAGCTTTCTGCACTTTCGGCAACCGAATCGAGGGACTTGCCGTGATCTTTCTATCCCAGGTGTGGCCGCGGGTGCAACGCCTACGCCAACGCAGCAGGAGAATGCGGTTGGCATATGTAACTTCAATTACTATTCCCACGCGCTAGGTGTTGGTATTCGTTACAACACTCCCGTAGGTCCTATTCGAGCGGACTTCAGTTACAACCTGAATCCGCCTATTTATCCCGTCTTTGATGACTACACAAACGCTCTGCCCTATGTAGGCGAGGGCAGTCACTTCAATTTCTTCTTCAGTATTGGCCAAAGCTTCTAGGTAACTGTGGACATGTGGACGCGAGCGACGATGATCGGAGGGCCTAAGCATGCAGCACTATACCTGTGTGCTGCGAGTGCTCTGTCCGTCGCTTCTCTTTCAATCCCGTTTGCTGGTTTAGCGCAACAACCAGCTACGATCTTTGAGCCACGACCAAAACCATTGCAGAGCATAAGAGGCCTGGATCGTATTCTGGCAGTCGTTAACAGTGATCCCATCTTGTCGAGCGACGTCGAACGTGAGGTCAACATCGAAAGCTGCCACACTAGCGGCACGGCGTGTCAACGTGCAGCAGATGTGACGCTGGCCGCACAGCGGGAGAAGGTGTTGCAACGGCTCATTGACCAGAAACTAATATGGCAGCAGATGAGGGCATACCTGGACCTAACAAAGCCCGGGCAACCAGGCGACCCAAAGCCGGCAGCCACCACAAGCTCTGTGTTCGCAACCCAAAGTGACCAATGCTCCGGCAAGGGAGGTTGGAGCACTGGTCTGCAGTCCTATGGCATTACGCCGCAGTCACTTCATCAATATTGCAATCTGCAGGCAGCAGAACTGGCGTTCGTAGATCAACGATTTCGAGTGAGCATCCACATCGGTCAGGATGAGATCACCACGTACTATCATGACCGCTTCGTTCCTGAATACCGGAAGACATCAGCAACGCCTCCGCCCCTTGACGCGATAGAAGCTGATATCTCCACGCTTCTCATGGAACGTGAGGTCTCATTGCTGCTGGATGATTGGCTGCGAGTTCTGCGCGCGCAAAGTCATATCGTCATTCTTCGGCCCGTACAGGTGAGCCAATGAGGGACTTCTTAAGACACACAAAAAAGTCGCCACAACAAAGCCACCCAGCTTCGCGCCGCTGGGCGGTGGTATTTGGCAGCGGCGTCTCTATTATTGTCCTGCTACTCGCAGCTGCGACTTATTACACTTCAACGGCCGATTTCCAGCATAGGGTTACCTCTGAAGTCGTCAATGTACTGGAAAACGCGACTGGTGGACGGGTCGAGCTTCGATACATCCAGATCGTTCCCTGGCGTCTGTCGGTTGAAGCCGACGATCTGACCATCCATGGTACTGAGCCGGCAAATGTGGCCCCTTATCTTTATGTAAAAAGCCTATATGTGCGCTTAAGGTTGAGGACTCTGGTTTTTGGGCTGATCCATGGCCACATCCAACAGAGCATAAGGCTAAAAGAGTTGCGAATCGAGAAGCCGCGCTTTCATCTCATCATCGACAAGGATGGAAATACCAATCAGCCGACGCCGAAACATAAGACTTCCAGCACAGAGCCTTTGCAGGACACATTACTCGATCTAAAGGTAGGCAGGGCAGAGTTATTGCATGGCGTTGCGGTCATCAATGATGCTGTAGTCCCTGTCAACGTAGAGGGGAATGATCTGGATGCCAACCTTTCCTATGTGCGGCAATCGGATAGTTATCAAATACAGATGGCTATTCACAATCTCGCGACGCAGTTGACGAGCGAGCCGTATGTGAAATCGAGCCTGCAGTTATTGGGCCAGCTTGGCAGAAACACGGCGCAGCTGGACAAGTTGGCGTTTGATACTGAGCGCAGTGGACATCTTTCCGTAAGCGGAAGCTTGAAGAACTTTAGCCGGCCAGAGTGGCAGTTCAAGGCAGCAGGCTCAGTCGTGCTTCAAGAAGTCGGCGAACTTGCGGCGATCGATGGGTTCAACTCAGGGACTGCTGTGATTTCGGCGGATGGCCACAACTGCTCTAGTGGGGAGCCTACCGTGCCGGCTCCTCGAACTGCACGGCGAGGGCGGGGCACGAAGGCTGCGAGCAACAGCGTTTCTACCTCCGCTCCTCCATGCGGTGCCGACTATCTTATCCGTGGCAATGTCAAGGTGCGCGATGCCAGTTACCGCAACGAATATGTGCGGCTCGCACACGTGGATGGCGATACGGATCTCTCCATCACTCCCGGTTTGGTTTCGCTCACGAACATGATCGGTATGTTCCGCGAAGGAGGCGGTGCTCAGGGGTCGCTTCGCATACAGGGCTCTGCCGATGGCACCTCCACCCACGCCCATCTATCTGCGAAGGTGGATCGGATTCCCCTGCGCACGATCATGGACGTCACTGCACCGGAGCACTATGGTGATCTGGGGTTTGATACCTCGATTACAGGCCCCGTCACTGTTGAGTGGCAGGGTGGAGTCAAAGAGGTATCCTCTACCGTGCAGGTGGACGCCAACCTTGCGCTCGCGCCAACGGGAGTGATCCGCAAGGGAGCGTTGTCGAATGTGCCCATTCGCGGGACCATCGTCGGACACTACGATGGCAAGCCAGAAGATGTGAGCGTCGCGCAGTTGCAGCTTCAAACCCCGGCGACGACGCTCGATGCTCGCGGTATTCTGGGCGTCAATCAAGGCGATGCGCTGACCAGCCTGCAGGTCAACCTTGCCGTGCAGGACCTCGGCGAGTTCGATCAGCTGTTGCGCACGCTCGGCCTTACTGCCAACGGCAAGGTTGGCAGAGCAGCGATCCCGATTGACTTGCACGGCACGCTCGGATTTACCGGCTCAGCGAAGGGTGAGATCCACGACCTCGATGTAGATGGACACCTGACAGCGAACAACATTGAGGTCAATCTGGGGCAGGATATGAACGTGCAACTGGACTCGGTGGTTGGCGACGCTGAGTACTCGCCGTCTACGGGGATTGCAATTGCGTCGTCGACGATACGGCGCGGCACCGCGGTTCTGAATGCTTCTGGAACGTATAAGCCATTCCGGGTGGCGGGCATGCGCAGGTCTCCGGAGTATTTATGGAACGACGACGGTGAGATCGATGCGACGTTGAAGCTCGCACATGCGCAGGTCTCCGACATGCTGCAGATTGCCGGGCAGAGCAACAATGTGCCGGTAACGGGCACTGCGGACCTCAACGTCCACGCCAAAGGCACTATGAACAACCTGCAGGCGTCGGGATACGCGACGCTGTCTAACGGTGTTGCTTACGGCGAGGCGTATCAGCTGCTCAGCGTTGACGCCGCTGTCCAGGGAAAGCAGATTCAGGCGAGCAAAGTGCTGCTGCGGGCACACGACGAAGTGATCTCCGGCAGCGGCAGTTACAACCTCGACAGCAAGCACATTGCGGCACAGCTTCAGGGCAGTCAGCTACACCTCTCTCGCTTTACCCGCTTCAATCAGATAAGCCCGAACGCGGATGGAGTACTGACCTTTAAGACTTCGATGAACGGCACCGCGACCGTTCCAAACCTGAACGCAAAGTTGAATCTGACTAACATAACGGCACTCGGCAAGCCGGTCGGCACACTGGATGCGACGGCCACGAGCACTGGCTCTACGGTGCACTACCAGTTGAACTCCACGCTTGTCGGCGCGAAGGCGCAGGCGGAAGGGCAGACGGAGCTGAGCGGCGACTACCAGACGCAGGCGAAGCTCTCGGTAAGTGGGCTCAACCTGGCGGAGTCTCTGGCGATCTTCGCTCCAAGCTCCATCAAGAGCAGCTCGGACATCGCAGGCACCGTCACTGTCAGTGGTCCATTGGCCAAGCCTGCGCAGCTATCCGGAACGGCGGAGCTGCAAAACATCGACCTCAAGCTTGAGGGTGTCGAACTGCGGTCTCCTGAGCCTGTGCACGCGAGCCTCAACGCCGGGCTGCTGACGCTCGACCAGCTCCACATCACCGGGCAGGATACCGACTTGCGTGCCTCTGGGACGGCACAGGTCTTCGGCGACAACAACCCACTCGGCGGCGCTCTGCACCTGAACGCCAGCGGCAACATCAGCATGGCGCTCGCGCATAGCTTTGACTCCGAACTTATCTCGTCGGGTAAAGTGAGCTTCCAGATGACGGCGCTGGGTCGCATGAAGAAGCCCGCGTTGACCGGCAACGTGAAGCTGCAGAATGTGAACCTTGCTCTCGACGGTATTGCGAACGGCCTGAGCGACTTGAACGGCACGCTTGCCTTCAATCAAGACCGTCTCGATGTGAAGGAGCTGACGGGCAGCACGGGTGGCGGGCAGCTGAAGATCGGGGGCTACCTCGCCTACAACAAGGGCCTGTACGCAGACCTCAACGCAACAGGCGAGGCTGTGCGTGTGCGGGTGTATGGGCTGAGCACGACGGCGACGGCCAAGTTGCGGCTGCAGGGCACGCCTGCCTCGATGCTGCTCTCCGGCAACGTGCTGATCACACGGTTCGGCGTTGGGCCGGATGTGGATTATGCGGCGTTCTCGGCGCTCGGTCCATCGCTGCCTCCGCAACCCGACGATCCCACCAACAAGATCCACATGGATGTGCACGTCGCCAGCGCACCCGAACTCGACTTCCAGAACTCCTACGCGAAGCTTGCAGGCTCAGTGGATTTGAATGTGCGCGGCACAATTGCGCAGCCGGTGATCCTCGGGCGCATCCTGGTGACGTATGGAAAGGCGACCTTTGCGGGCACCAAGTATGATCTGGAACGTGGCAGCATCACCTTCAGCAATCCGGTGCGGATTGACCCGGTGATCGACCTGGACGCCGCGGCGCGCGTGGAGACCTACGACATCACGATCGGGCTGCATGGCACCATGGGCAACCTGCACCCTACCTACCGGTCGCAGCCGCCGTTGACCGAGGCGGACATCTTCAACCTGCTCGCGCTCGGCCGCACGCAGGAGGAGGCGCAGATCTATCAGCAGCAACAGCAGCAGGCGGGTGCCGATCCCACGACGAACGCCATTCTTGGCAGCGCGCTCAATGCAACGGTGTCTACCCGCGTGGGCAAGCTGTTCGGCAATGGCTCGGTCAAGATCGACCCAACGTATGTGGGCAACCTTGGCAACTCCTCGGCCCGCATCACGATTCAGGAGCCAATCTCCAAGCAGCTCACGCTGACGTTTGCGACCAACGTAAACGAGACCGAGCAGCAGCTGATCCAGGTGCAGTACCAGATCAACCAGAGCACCTCGATTGTGGTGACGCGCGATGAGAACGATGTCTACTCGGTGGTCTACAAGATTCGGAAGCGGTACAAGTAGCCGATACCCCTCCCCCCTCCCTATGTAGCGGAGGTATCTAGTAGAATCATCGACTTACGGGATGATCCAGGGGGTAAGTGGCTGATTCTGTATATGGTTACGGGTATGATATGGGAAATAAAGGGGATAGAGGACAGGGGACAGAGGATCGTGAAAGGCGTATCGAAGAAACCGCCTGCAAAGGGGGCTACTTCTATTGTAGCCAGCCGCGCTGGTGAAGTTGTTTTTCTTTTCGGGCGGGAAGCGGTTTGGTTTGTTTGGGTTGGGAGCGGATTTGGCGGCTGGGGCTTGACATGAAATTTTCTTGTATGCAGGTGACGTCGCTGTGGTGCTGCCCTGGTTCAACGGCGCACGCCGCAAGCGGTATGCTCGCGCCTTCTGCTCTCGCTACGAGAAATACAGGGGTTTCTCCACTACACATGACGATGAAGCCGTCATATTCCGGTCGAAATGACAAACTTTTTGGGATAGACAAGCTTCTTTGCACAAAGCATCTGGCTGCCACTAACGAATCGGCTAGAAAAGCGTCTCTTGGAGAAGCTCGCACTGCCTTGACGATATATCCTGAAGGGGACGCGTTCGAGCAGCCGGAGTGTGTGGCTGTATGTATGCGAAACTTTTGAACCCAGCGCCGCCACCCGAGCGGACGCGATGAGGAAGATGCTCCAAGCGATGAAGATGACCCTCCCGGCAGTGTGCCGCGCTATGAAAGCCAGCGCCCTGATACTCACCACAGCCTTTGCTGTAACCACCGTTGGCAGGGTCGATGCGCAGGTAGCAGCCCCCGGCACCGCGCCGGTGAAGGCCAACACCGCCAAGGCGCTGGCACCTGGCTCCGGCCCTTCGTATACCAACCATTGGGAGATCTTCGGCGGCTTGCTATATGCCAACGGCCAGGCCGGACAGAGCCTCCCCAAGCACTTCAATGCCGGTGGCGGCGAGATCGAAGGGACCTACTGGCTTAGCCCAACGAGCGGCAGCTACCTGTTTCGTCACCTGGGCGTGAGCGCGGATGGCCGGTTCACTGCGGGCACGACGCCTCTGTCTCCGAACCAGTACAACCTGAACCGTGTGCTGGTGCAGCAGTTCATGGGCGGCGCAGGCCCGAGCTGGCGCGGCCCCAAGAACCGCTATGTCGCCATCGACTTCCACGGCTACGGCGGTGTGACGCACGGTATCTTCGACCATGCGATCACAGGCTACCCGTCCAACCCACAGGGCGTGACCCCGCCGACGACCGCCTCGGTGGGGCTGTACAGCAACCGCAGCGGGGCCTGGGCAGCAGCGGGCGGCAGCATCGACTTCAACCAGGGCAAGCGCTGGGCCGTGCGGCTCTCGCCGGACATCACCTTTGAGCACTATGGCACCGAGCTGCGCGAGTTTTTCTCCATCTCCGGCGGCGCGCTTTATCGCTTCGGCAAGTAGTGGAGAGGCAGTGGGTAATGAGTAGTGAGTAGAGAAAAGCCAAAGCCCACCGAGAGGACTCGGTGGGCTTTGGCTTTTGATGAGCAAGATTGAAGATATAGCTCCACTACTCACTGTCTCACTACCCCTGCAGAAAGCCCGGGCTGACCGGGTTCTCATAGACAGAGTAGTCGCGGGTAACGACGGTGAGGCCGCCGGAGGAGACGAAGTAGTTCTTCTTGTCCTGGGCGGGGTCGTAGCCGATGACGGTGCCGTCGGGGATGTGGCAGTCGCGGTCGATGATGGCGTTGCGGATGTGGCAGTGGCGGCCGATGTTGACGTGCGAAAACACCACGCTGGACTCCACATCTGCGTAGCTGTTCACGCGCACATCGTGCGAAAGGACGGAGTTGCGCACTACCGCGCCAGAGACGATGCAGCCAGCTGAGACGATGGAGTTGATCCCCATGCCCGTGCGTCCCGGTTCACCGAAGACGAACTTCGCTGGCGGATACTGGTAGGCGCGGGTGCGCATGGGCCATGCCTTGTCATAGAGATTGAAGGTCGGTGAGACCGAAGCGATGTCCATGTTCGCGGCGTAGTAGGCCTCCAGTGTGCCTACGTCGCGCCAGTAGAGTGCGCCCTTCTTGTTCTCGTCGACGAAGTTATATGCGTTGACCTTGTAGCGGCCGAGCAGGTTCGGCAGGATGTTATGGCCGAAGTCGTGCTTCGAGTCCGGGTCCTCGGAGTCCTTGACCAGCTCAGGCAGAAGCACGTCGGTATTGAAGAGGTAGATGCCCATGGAGGCGTCGACCATCTCCGGGTTGAAGGGCGAACGAAGGCTTGTTTCCTTCGGCTTCTCGATAAAGCCAGTGACCTCGCCGTTGCGCGCGACCTCGACGACGCCGAACTGCGCGACCTCATCCGGGTTGATGGGCAGCGTGGCGATGGTGACATCTGCGCCGGAGTCAATGTGCTGCTGGCGCATCAGTGCATAGTTCATCTTGTAGATGTGGTCGCCGGAGAGGATGAGCACATACTTCGGCTCCTCCGACCCGATGGAGTAGATGTTCTGGAAGACCGCGTCCGCCGTGCCCTGGTACCAGCTCTTGGAGACGCGCTGCATGGGGGGCAGGATCTCGATGAACTCGCCGAGCTCCGAGGCGACCACCGGGCCCCAGCCCTCGCGGATATGACGGTTGAGGCTGAGCGCCTTGTACTGCGTCAGGATGTAGACGTGGCGCAGGTCGGAGTTGATGCAGTTGGAGAGCGTGATGTCGATGATGCGGTACTGTCCTGCGAAGGGAACAGCTGGTTTAGCGCGATCGCGCGTGAGCGGAAATAGTCTCTCGCCCGCACCACCAGCGAGCAGAACGCCTAGTGTGTCTCTCATTCTCCACCGTCCTTACCTGAAGCGACCCCCGAAGCGGTCTGTTACACAGCGCGGAAACCGGATAGGCCCAAGAGTAAGATGCAGGGTCTTCGCAGCGGTGCCGCCCGAGTGTAGCACCGAAATGCAATGGGCTGTCCAGTAGGCGAGTTGCGGCATCGCAGTGCGCGACATGACTGCATAAGCAGGCCGGCGGCGTGGAGGAGATAGCCGCGAGCGCGTGGTGCTCAGTCTGCCGAGGGGGTGCCGTCGCCGAGCGCAGGTCGCTCGTCAGGCGGTGCCTGCTCCTCCGTAGTGATGCGGAGAGAGCGCAGGAAGTTGAGGTCGTTGTGCGTAAACGGGCCCTCGGCGGCCTGATCGCCGGAGTCGGATTCAACCTCTTCGGACTCCTCGGCGACCTCGTTGAGGCCGATAGTGGCCTCAAGCATGAGGAGTACGTCGAAGCCCTGCTCGCGAATCTCGCGGACGACGCCGGAGATCTGGTCGGACTCACTGACGGACTCGTGAATCGCCTCGCCTAACTTCTGGATGAGTTCCTTCACCTGCTGGTTCAATGCCACCTCCCACGTTTCTCCGCGGAAAACCCTTCATTCAAGCGGAAACCCAATCGAGATATATTCCGATTGAATCTGTCTTGCACCACCGCAATGGGTATTCCCTGCGAAACAGGAACGGCAGCTGCGATGAGTCTTAACATAACGCCGATGCGAGGCAACGCCAAGGGCGAGTTTTCCAGAGGGGCGACCTGGCTAGCGGGGTCTTCGCCGCGTCTTTGCGCCGGTTGTGATTGGATTCGCTTGCATGGGCCAAGGTCGCAGCTCCCGGTACACTAATCGGGATGGATCGAGTGCGATTAGGACGCGCCCTGGGTTATGGTGCCCGCCACGCCGCGAAGACGCTGGCGCAGGCGGTCGACGCCGCGACGGCGCCCAACCCGGCTCCGACGGCGAGACCCCCGGCACAGCCGGTTGCGAGCGCGCCACAGCCTGTTGCTGGTGCTCCACGGGCGGCTGCCGGCAGCGGAGACTTCCGCGAGAGCGTGGTGCAGGCCCAGCGCACGGTGGCAGAGGCACAGCGGACCGTCAGCCAGACGCAGTCGCGCGTTCGCGGCGCAGCAAAGCAAGCCGGCAAGTCCGCGCTCGCGCCGGTCGCCAAGTTTTCGAGCGTGCTCTGGCTGGAGGTTACTGGAACCTTCTTCGGGCTGGTGGCTTTTGCCATGGGCGAGGGCATATGGCGGCTGCGTACAGCGATGAAGCTCGCAGCCAACGATCCGGAACGGATGAAGCTCTATGCCTGCGTCGCGCTGATGGCGCTGTTTGCGTACTTTGCGGTGAGCAACTTTGTTAGGGCGTCGCGGCGGCAACGGCGGTAGCGGGTCTTTTCACGCGCTGAAAAACCGCGCCACCTTTATTCAGAATGACAACCTGCCAGAGTACGGGCATGTCCTGAAGAACGGTGGTCGCGGCGGTGTTGCGAAGAGCGTTGGTTTAAGCGGCAGGCGGCTTCAGGTCGTCGCCCGGCTTGGGGGTGACGGTGTGCGCGTCCACGGGCTTGGGGGTGTCCTTCACCTCGTCGGTGACGCCCTTCATGCCGTCTTTGAAGCCGCGCAGGCCTTCGCCGAGGCCCTTGCCGAGTTCAGGCAGCTTCTTGCCGCCAAACAGCAGGATGGCGATGCCGGCGACGATCAGCAGGTGCCAGGGTTGAAAGAGTTCCATCGTGAGTCTCCTTGCGAAGGCTGGCCTCTGCCAGCCGGGGGCGATCTGGGGCCGTTAAGCCCGGACACAGTCATTGTCGCACGTTCTAACGGCGTCTGTTCGTTTACGGGCCAGCGGGACCTTTGGATGCCTTCCGCCGTGGTTCCGCGCGCCGGTCGGCGGTAGCATAGAAGCTATGGAGAACGTTCTTCGCAGTACGCGCATCACGCTGGAGATGATCAAGTGGGAGCACTCGATCTTTGCGTTGCCCTTTGCGCTGACCGGCGCTGTGCTGGCCGCGGGCGGCTGGCCTCGGCTGCCGGTCCTCGGCTGGATACTCGTCTGCATGGTCAGCGCGCGGTCCGCGGCCATGGCCTTCAACCGCCTGGTCGACGCTCGCATCGACGCCGCGAACCCGCGCACTGCGATGCGCGCTATCCCGGCCGGACAGCTCTCATCGGGATTTGTTGCAGCCTTCACGGTGGTTGCCGCAGCCATCTTTATCTTTGCCGCTGCCATGCTGAACCGGCTCACGCTGGAGCTTGCGCCCCTTGCTCTGCTGGTGGTGCTGGGCTACAGCTACATGAAGCGCGTGACCCGCTGGAGCCATCTTGTCCTCGGCCTCGCGCTGGGCATTGCGCCGTCCGCCGCGTGGATCGCCGTGCGCGGCAGCTACGACCCGCGCATGCTGCTGCTTACCGGCATCGTTATTCTCTGGGTCGGCGGCTTCGATGTTCTCTACGCCTGCCAGGACTTTGATTATGACCGCAAGGCCGGCCTCTTCAGCATCCCTGCAACTTTCGGCCTCGAAGGCGCCTTCTGGATTGCGCGGGCCATGCACATCGGTGTGCTGGTGTTGATTGCGCTATTGGTGCATGCCTTTGCGCTTGGCCCCATCGCGCTGGTGGGGATGGCCGTGGTCGCGCTGCTGCTGGCTTATGAGCACGCCATCATCAGCCCGAAGGACCTGCGCCGCATGAACGCGGCGTTCTTCACGCTGAACGGCATCATCTCGGTGGTCTTCTTTCTCGCTGTCGCCGCGGACATCTTCTTGACGCACTAGGTGTGTTGTCCCGGCATTGGATGGGGCGGCTCGAGTGTAAATCTGTCTGGTTCCTGGGAGAGGAGTTTGCAGAGATGGGCAATGCGCTGTGTCCCACAGCATTTTGCGAGAGGTGAGCACAAGAGCAGAACAACGCGGTTTCTCATCTCGCTGAGAAACCGCGTGTTTGCAAGCCATTGATTTTAAAGAGGTCTGTGGTGAGCGGGCTGGGGCTCGAACCCAGGACCAGCGCCTTAAAAGGGCGATGCTCTACCAACTGAGCTACCCGCTCGCTCTATATGTAAGGTTAGCATGGCGGGGGCACAAATCGTATGAGGTAGGAGGCAGGCTGTTTCTGCAAAAGGGTTATCCGGAGCTGCGGACGTTCTATTCAGAGATGCAGACCCATGGAGAAAGAGGATGTGGTGCTGAAGGTGATGCCGGTGGCTGCGGAAGCCAAGGGCGGGAACTGACGCAGGCTATGGTGCGAGCCGGCAGACCTTGACGTCGCGGTTTTGGTAAGGGCAGGGGTGCGCGGTGCGGGCGTCGGCGTGGAGGATGAGCCAGGTGACGCCGAGGGGACGCAGACGTGCGTCACGCTCTGCGTCTGTCTGGGCGGAGAGCATGGCGTGGGTGGTAAGGGCTGTGCCGGACTGGATGGCGAACTGTGCTGTGAGCTGGTGCTGCCAGAGCGGGGCGAGTGAGGGTGTAATGGAGGCTTCGCCGCCGTCCTTGGAGAAGTCGGGGAGAGCACTGCGAAGAGCGGTGGCGCGGAAGGTCTGGGCGTCTTCGCCGGGGGTGGTGATGTAGTCGGGGTCGAGGGCGAAGAGTGCCTGGGTGGGGGTGTTGGCGCGGACCCAGAGGAACGCCTGCGACCAGGGGTTGATTGGGGATGCGGAGGGAAGCTCGATGTGACGTGAGGCGGGGAAGGTGGCGCGCTGAGCGGTGAATAGGGTGACACTGCTGATCATGATCGCGAAGGCGGGGAAGACGGTTGCGACAGCCTTGATGGGTCTTGAACGCCACGTGGAGAGCAGGCTGCCGGTGACGAGCGCGCCCAGCAGGAGTGCCATGATGGCGTAAATCAGGAGGAAGATGCGCAGGGGCTGGAGGCGTGCGATGAGGTATGTCGTGCTGTGCGCGTGTGCGAAGAGCAGAGCGATGGCGATGGCGATGCTTCCAGCGGCGAGGCAGGCGAGGCAGAGTGCCCTGATATTGCTTGTGGCTGCGAAGCGCGGCGTGTTGCGGTTGCCGAGGAGCAGCAGAGACAACATGGCAAAGGGGCCGAGGAGGCCGCAGAGCTCATACCAATGCCACTGGGAGAGGAACCAGTAGTAGCGGGAGAGTGAAGCGGCGACGACGGCGGGGGGATCAGGCGGCGCGAACGCGTGGATTGTGGCAGCAACCGAGAGGACGACGACCGCGAAGGATGCGACGAGGCGTGGTGAATGCGGACTGCGGAAGAGACGGAGGAGGACCACCATCGCGAGCGCGCAGAAGGCCATAAGCGGATGCAACAGCGCCGCCAGAACGAGAGACAAAGCGCAGAGCCGTGCAGAGCGGGAGCGAGGTGTCCAGTCGTCGAGAGCAAAGGCAATGGCCAGCAGAGAGAGAGGTGTGGTGAAGCTGCGGGCGGTCAGGTAGGGGTCAGTGAGCAGGAGTGAAGTGCCCGCGACGGGAAGCGTGGACCATGCCGCCAGCAGGGCGACGCCGGCGAGTTGCGCCGCGGGGCTTGGGGTGCAGCGGCGTAGAAGTTGCAGACCTGCATAGAGCAGCAGCCATAGAGTGAAGACGTAGGCGAGCAGGAGCGTAATGGCGAGCGGGAGGTGGGCAATGCGGGTCAACTCGGCGAGTGCGGGGGCGAAGAGCGAGTAATGGAGATGCGCTGTGACGAAGGCGGTATCGCGCGGGAAGAGTGTGGGGTTGAGGCGGTACTCGATGCCGGCCACGTAGAGGCCGCCGTCTTCGGCGAGGGGGTGATAGCCGTCGATAAGGAGCGTGGCGAGGGTGAGCAGCGGAAGGAGAACGGGCCAGGGCAGCCTACGACGGAGGGAGAGCGGAGGACCGCCAACGGACGTGGCGGAGGTGCCGAGGACTGTAGTGGTGGTCGCCGCCATTGCTACTAGAGTAGACGGGATTTTTCGGTTGCGGGTGACTTGGGATGGACGTAGTTGGCGGTGGAGGCGATGGCGTCCGGACGGTACAATGACGGAGAGTGATTGACTTGATATTGACTGAGATTTCGCGGCTGGGTAGGCCCGGTGTGGTGGGGGATGTTTCCATAGGGAGGGCCGCTTGACCCGCGAACACAGAATCAGCCTGCTGAAGATGCTGCCGGGGCTTGCGATCAGCGCGTTCTTTCTATGGCTGACGTTCCGGGGGTTCCACCTGTCCGACTTTGCGGCGTTGCGGCTGGCGGCCCCGCTGTGGCTGGTAGGCGTGTTGGCTTTCAGCGTGGCGGGGTATACGACGCGCTGCTACCGGTCGTGGCTGATGGTGCGCAGTGTGAAAGCGAAGTTCGGGGCGACCGCACGGGTGTTTATGACGTCGCTGGCGGCGAACAACATTCTGCCGCTGCGCATCGGCGATGTGATGCGGATCTTTACTTACGCTGGCGACCTGAATGCGACGCCGTCGACGATTCTGAGCACGGTGATCTTGGAGAAGCTGCTGGATGTGCTGACGCTGGCGGTGCTGTTCGCGACGACGCTGCACTTTGGCGGAGCGGTGTCGCCGCATATGCGGTTGCTGGCTAAGGCCGGCATCGGGATTTCAGGCGGTGGCCTGCTGGTGATGGTGCTGGGCGCGCGCATCCTGGAACCATGGGTGAAGCGGCTGTTTGCGGGCACCGAGAACGCGAGGCTGGCAAAGCTGGAGCACTGGATACTGCTGGCTCTGGAGTGCGTGCGTCAGAACGGGGTCCTGGGTTCGCTGTGGCTTGTGATTTGCAGCTTTGTGGCCTGGGTGTTTGAAGGGCTGCTGTATGTGTCTGCGGCGCGGCTGGTGGGCTTGCATACAGATGCTGTAGGGCCGTGGCAGGCCGTAGCGCAAGCGAACCTGTCGTTTCTGATTCCGAGCTCGCCGGGTGGCATTGGGCCGTTTGAGGCGGCGTGCAAGGATGCACTGATGCGGCATGGTGCAACTCCCGCAGCGAGCGGGCTGTTTGGGTTGATGATCCATGTGTACCTGCTGGTGGCGATCACGGGGGTGGGCGGGGCGATGTTCCTGGCGCACCGTATGAAGCGGAGCCCGCGTGAGCCGTTGCTGGAAGAGATCGATGAACTGCCTGCGCAGCTTCCATGAAGCCGGGATCAGGGAATAAGGATTAGGAAAGACAGATATGTATCGGATATTGCAGCAGCAGGTGCAGGCGCGGATTTTGGCGCTGGTGAAGGAACGGTACGAGGTGGAGCTGAAGAGCCTCGTGGTAGAACTGCCGCCGAAGATCGAGTTCGGCGAGATGGCGCTGCCGATTGCATTCGAGCTGGCGAAGCGGCTGAAGAAAGCTCCGCGGGCGATTGCGCAGGAGCTGCAACCGCTGCTGGCGGAGATCGAGGGTGTAGGCTCGGTAGAGATTGCTGGAGCGGGCTACCTGAATGTAAAGCTTGACCGCGCGGCAATGGTGAAGCGCATGGCGGCGGATGAGCATGCTGCCGTTGGCGGTGATGGGTTTCGGCTGGTGGAGCATACGAGCATCAATCCGAATAAAGCTGCGCATGTGGGGCATCTGCGGAATGCGGTGCTGGGCGACAGCTTTGCGCGGATGCTGTGGCCGGATGCGTACAAGCCGGGGTTTGAGACTGGCGTGCAGAACTACATCGACAACACAGGCGTGCAGGTGGCCGACATTGTTGTTGCGGTGACGATGCTGGAGGGCAAGACGCTCGACGGCGTGCGTGCGTGGATGACGGAGTTGATGGAGACGAACCAGCGGTTGGACTATACGTGCTGGGACCTGTATGCGCGCGTGTCGCAGTGGTATGAGGCCGAGCCTGCGGAGGCGGCGGCACGGAAGAAGATACGGCTGGATACGCTGCATGCGATCGAAGCCGGCGGGAATGATACGGCTGAGATTGCGGAGCTGATTGCTACGGGTGTGCTGCGTCGTCATCTGGAGACGATGGAGCGGTTGGGGATTGAGTATGACTTTCTGCCGCGTGAGAGCGAGATTCTGCACCTGCACTTCTGGGAGACGGCTCGGCAGTTGATGGTGGACAAGGGTGTGCTGTACCTGGAGACCGAGGGCAAGAACAAAGGCTGCTGGGTGATGCGGCGGGCGATTGCTGCTGCCGCCGGGGTTGAGGTGGCTGAAGGTGGCCCGGATGAGGATGCGAAGATCATCATCCGGTCGAATGGGACGGTGACGTATGTCGGCAAGGACATTGCGTATCACCTGTGGAAGTATGGGCTGCTGGGTAAGGACTTTGGGTATGCGAAGTTCTGCGAGTATGCGACGCATACCTGCTGGATCTCGACGGTGCATGGCGAGACGCCGCATCCGAGCTTTGGCCATGCGGATGCGATCTATAACGTGATCGACTCGCGGCAGGATGATCCGCAGACGCAGGTGAAGGAGGCGCTGCGGTCGCTGGGCTATGTGGCCGAGAGCGAGCGCTACACGCACATCAACTATGCGTTTGTGGGGTTGACGGCGCGGACGGCGGAAGACCTTGGCTACACGCTCAGTGACGAAGACCGCGCTAAGAATTTCATTGAGGTGAGCGGTCGCAAGGGGTTCGGCGTGAAGGCCGATGACCTGATCGACCGCATGATTGCGGCGGCGCGGGCCGAGGTGGACTCGCGGCATCCGGAGCTGGACGAGGCGGAGCGTGCGGAGATTGCCGATGCGATCGGTGTGGGCGCGCTGCGGTTTTTCCTGCTGCGGTTCACGCGGAACACGGTGATCGCGTTCGACTACCAGGATGCGCTGTCGTTCGACGGCGAGACGGGGCCCTATGCGCAGTATGCGGCGGTGCGGGCGGCGAATATTTTTCGCAAGGCCGGGGTATCGGCTGAAGAGGCGCTGGCGGCTGTGGCTGGCCTGGATCTCGCCGCGATGCTGGAGGGCGAAGAGGGCACCAGCGTGTGGGAGGTGTGGCGGACGGCGTCGCGGCTCTCGATGGTGCTGGAGAACGGGATTGCGGCGGCGGAGCCTGCGGTGCTGGCGCGGTATGCGTTTGTGCTGGCGCAGCAGTTCAATAATTTCTACCACCGACACCACATCCTGACGGAAGAGGATGCGGGGCGGAAGATGCTGCTGCTGGCGACGGCGGCGGTGGCTCGGCGGGAGCTGGTGCGAGTGCTCGGGTGGCTGGGGATCAGGGTGCCGAGCGCGATGTAGAGCGTTCACCCTCCCCCCGTTTTGGGGCTATGATCCGCAGCGGATTGGGGTTAGCGTTGTATACCCTTTGGTGTGCACTTTGGTTGAGGGTGGTTTGGATGTCAAAGAACAAGGCCCAGCAGAGATGCCGGCCCCTCACATTTCTATTGTATTAGCGGTGTCAAGCGATTTGGCTTAAGCAAGCGCTACGAAGGCCAAGGCGATGGCGACGGCATCTTCGAACAGCGCGGCTGGCAAGTCGCGTCCGAACAGCCTCGCTGCGAAGGCCCTGGCTTTGGAGCCGCCGAGCGTTCCGACGATGCTGCCGGGGAACGCGTCACGGGTAGCAGGAGGTATGGTCCGCGATCAGTTTGAGGTTGAGGACTTCTTATACTTTTTCGATCTGGGGTGAGAGTAGAGATCTTCCACAACTGCCATCGCTATACAAACCGTCCATAGGATAAGCACGCCTTCTGCAATCGACAGGACCCAAAGCATCATGTGTTTATGATGTCAGGCTTAGAGGGCGGCCGCAAGCGATCGTGGTCACGATGGGGCGAATTGCACGTAGAGCTTGAGGTTGCTGGTAGGAGCTGCAGGCTTTATGCGGCGGATTCGCGAGGAGGAGCGGGGATGAAGGAAGCGACTAAAAAGACGGCGAGGAAGAAGAACGCGCTGCTGTGGTTGTTTGAGCCGCTGCTGGACGATCCGCGATTTGTGCAGCGGAAGCTGTTCAGCTTCGACGCGGCGTATCTGGATGGGAAGCTCTACGTTGCGGTGAACGATGGGGAGGAGCCGTGGTCGGGGCTGCTGGTGTGTACGTCGAGGGAGCACCATGCGGCGCTGCTGGCGGAGTTTCCGCAACTGACACCGCACGAGGTGCTGGGGAAGTGGCTGTATCTGTCGCAAGCACACCCGGAGTTTGAGTCGGTGGCGACCGATATTGTGGCGCTGGTGGTGCGGCGGGACCGGCGGCTGGGGGTGGTGTCGTCCCTGCCACAGGTGCGGCGCTAAGGTTGGCGAGGGTTGTGAAGGCTCTCTGCGCCCTGGAAATCGCAGCCTCCGGGGCTGAAGCCCCTTTCCAGAGGGCAACCCAAGGTACGAGCTGAAGCTCGTACCTTCAAAGCCTGACGCTTCTTGTACCCTTCAAAGCCTGGTTTCTCAGTCTCCGCTACTGCTGGATGAGACTTAGCGCGAGGGCGGTGTGGAGGGCGGCGGTGCGGGGCGCTCGTGCGGCGGCGGGGTGAAGACGGAGGGCTTGGCCATGCCGCGGTGACAGGTGCCGCAGCTGACGCCGTTCTCGGGCTTGGGGTCGGTGAACTGGGTGAGGTAGTCGGCGTTGATGGCGTGGGTCATCTTCATCATGACGCGGGCGCGATCCTTGATGGGATTGGCGTCGGAGGCGAAGTTGAGGCGGCCGGTGGTGTCGTCCTTGGCGTGGCAGTAGTTGCACTCGACGCCGAGGTCGCCTTCCCACTTGTGCATGATGGCGACGACCTGCTGGGCGGTCATGTCCTTGGGCAGGACCTTGAGGTTGGTGGGTGCCGGCATGGGGCGGCGCTGGCGCGGGGCGGCGTCGGCTGGCTTGGCGTCAGGGGCTTGCGCGAAGACGGCAACGGAGGCGGCGAGGGTGAGCGCGGCCAGAAGGTGCAGGGAGCGGGGCATCATGTCGGGTCCTTTGGGGAGCGCGGATGTGGCTGATATGGCTAGAGGCGAAGTCTATCGGGGAGACGAGGGAGAGTCAAACGAGGATGCAGGTCGACAGATGACGATGTTGTCAGAGGGGTAAGGGGGCTTTGCACAAGATCTCCACTTGCGGTGCTGAGATAGGCTCGCGCCTTCGGCTCTCGCTACGACCAATACAGGGGTTTCTCCGCTTCGCATCGCGATAAAGCTGCGATGCTCCGGTCGAAATGACAATCTTTTCGGGAGGCTCAAGAGTTTTTGTGCAAAGCCAGTACACCCGGAGTTAATTTGCATAGGAGCGGGCCCAGTCGGTGATGCTGCGGACGGCTGTGCCGGTGGGGCCGCGGGAGATCCAGGGCTGGGGTTCGTCGGACCAGGCGGTGCCGGCGATGTCGAGGTGAATCCATTTTGCGGCGGGGAGGTTGGGGGCTTCGCCGACGAATTCTTTGAGGAACATGGCGGCGGTGATGGCTCCGCCGTAGCGGGTGGCGCCGGTGTTGCGGATGTCGGCGATTGGGGACTTGATCTGGTCGCGGTAGTCGTCGGTGCAGGGCATGCGCCAGAACTGCTCGCCGGTGGTGGGGAGTGCGTCGAGGAAGCGTTGGGTGGTCTCGTCGTCGTTGGAGAAGAGGCCGGCGTTGAGGAGGCCGAGGGCGACGCCGATGGCTCCGGTGAGGGTGGCGGCGTCGATGAGGTGGGTGGCGCCGAGGGTGCGGGCGTAGTGGAGGCCGTCGGCGAGGACGAGGCGGCCTTCGGCGTCAGTGTTGATGATCTCGATGGTCTTGCCGGACATGGCGGTGACGACGTCGCCGGGCTTGTAGGCGCGGCCGTCGGGCATGTTTTCCGCCGAGCAGACGACGCAGAGGACGCGGATGGTGGGCTTGAGGAGGGCGATGGCGCGCATGGCGCCGAGCATGGCGGCTGAGCCGGCCATATCGTACTTCATCTTCTCCATGCTGTCGGCGGGCTTGATGGAGATGCCGCCGGTGTCGAAGGTGATGCCTTTGCCGACCAGGGCGAGGACGGGTGCCGCTTCTTCTGAAGGACTGACGGGAGCGTTTTCTGGTTCGTAGCGGAGGACGATGAGTGCGGGGGGCTCGGGTGAGCCCTGGGTGACGGCGAGGAAGGCACCCATGCCTAGCTCTTTGAGCTTGTCGGTGGAGTGGACCTCGCAGGCGAGGCCGGTTTCGGCAGCCATGGCAGCGGCGCGGCGGCCGAGCTCGGTGGGGGTGAGGATGTTGCCGGGCTCGTTGACCAGGGAGCGGGCGAAGTTCTGGCTTTCGGCGAGGATGCGGCCTTCGTGGAAGCCCTGCTGGAGGTGGGCCTGGGTGGAGCGCTCGGGGTCGTTGTAGAGGATGGTGACGGCGGTGAGTGGGCTGTCCTTGCGGTCGGAGCGGTAGGTGTCGACCTCGAAGTCGGCGAGGATGGTGCCTTCGGTGATGGCGCGGGCGGTGAGCTCGCCGGGGAGGGCATCCATGTGCTCGTCGGCCAGGGCCATGTCGTCGGGGAAGGCGATGGCGAGGCCGGTGAGGGCGCGTGCCTTGGCTGTGCGAACGGCGACGCCGGCACCCTTGCGGAGCTGATGGATGCTGAGAGCGGACAGCTTGCCAACGCCAATGACGAGGAGGCGCTCGGCCTTGATGCCGTGCGGGGCGTGAAGAAGGAGCGTCTCGCCGAGGGCTGCCTTGAACTCGCCGGAGGTGAGCCAGGGCGAGGCGACGGCCGCGGGGGCGTCCGAGGTGGAGAGCAAGGCGGGCGATGGCTGTTCGGCGGGGCCGGTGGCAATATCGACGGCGAAGACCGCGAGCAGCGGCGTGGCGAAGGTGGCCGCATCCTGGAGCTGGAAGGAGATGTTCACGCTTTCATGGTATCGCGGCGTAGGCGGGTCGTGGAGGTCAGCGTTTGACTGGATCAGCGGCTGGTTGCTGCCTCCTGTAGTGGGGCCAGGCGCGTGGACTACCGTCGCTGGCTCCTGGCGATGGCCGATTTTGCTTCACGGTCGGCCTCGCGGGTGCGTTCCGATTCGCGCTTGTCCCAGTCCTGTTTGCCTTTGGCGAGGGCAATCTCACACTTGACGCGGCCCTGGCGGAAGTACAGCTTGACGGGGATGAGCGTGTAACCCTTTTGTTTCGTCAGACCTTCGAGCTTATGGATCTCCCGTTTGTGGAGCAAGAGTTTTCGTGTGCGGAGGGAGTCGTGGTTCATGGCGTTGCCGTGCGAAAAGGGGCCGATGTGGGCGTTGAGGAGGAAGCACTCACCGTCCTTGAGCAGGCCGTAGGCGTCCTTGAGATTGGCCTTGCCTTCGCGGATGGACTTGACCTCGGTGCCGCGGAGGGCGACGCCAGCCTCAAATCGGTCGGAGAGGAAGTAGTTGAAGCTCGCAGAGCGATTGAAGGCGGCGTCGCGTACGCCGGCAGCGACGGGGTCGCGGTCCTTGGCGCGAGCGGCTGGCTTCGCGGTGGCGGTGGGAACGGTCGGATTGGAGAGAGAACGAGACACAGTGGAAAAGATCAGATGACGACGAACGATTGAATGATGCGTCCAAAGGACAGGCTAGCAGATTGTTATGCCAAGCAGGATATACCGTTTGAAGCAGATACTGCTTCGATAAAACGGTGCGGAAAGAGCAGGCCAGCCCATGAGACTGAGCGGAGCTGGAGGACGAGCGAGCGGCCGGTGGGACAAAGACAGGGCGTTGAGAGCGTCCGGTGCCGGAAGGCGGCTGTACGGTGCCGGGCGGCACGGTTCAGAGAAGGACTTTTGGGGCAGAGTGAGCGAGACGCGAATGGTATTATCGACCCAGCCCAATCCACCGTCAGAAAAGCAGTTTGAGGCAGGTTTGGCAGAGATATTGAGAGGCGCCGAAGGGCATCCTGAGCCGTCCAGGACGGGCCACGATCTGGCAGAGAGCGTGGGGGATTTGAGTCTTTTGAGCCATCGGGAGCGGGTCGCAAGCATGCAGCCAATGAGAGTGGGCCGAAGCGGCCTGCAGGGTGACAACGCAGTGCCGGCTGTGGCCGGGCTGGGAGCTTTCGGCTTGAGTGCTTTTGGGGTAAATGCAAAGGGCATGATGCGGCAGGGTGTGGGCGCGCTGGCGCTGCTATCGCTGGCGGCGGCGCTGGGTGTGGGGCTGGCTCCGCAAGCGCAGGCACAGAGTGCGGGAACCTGGAACAAGCGCGGGCAGAACGCAGAGGCCCGCGAGGACTACGACGCGGCGTTTGAGGCCTATCGACAGGCGCATCTGAAGAAACCGAAGGACCTGCGCTACAAGACACACTATGAACGGCTGAAGTTCGAGGCTGGGAACATGCACGTGGACCGCGGGCGGGTACTGCGGCAGTCGGGCGATATTACGGGCGCGATCAACGAGTTTGCGCGGGCGATTCAGATCGATCCGGGCAACGAGGCGGCGGCGCAGGAGCTGCAGTTGACCGAAAAGCAGCGGCCAGCGCAAGGGCCGGGGCCGGCTGGCGCGGCTGGTGCTCCAGCAGGGCCGACGGCGGGCACGCCGCTGGTGCCGGGCGTGGACGAGCAGACGCCGTACCAGCGAAAGGTGCAGCGGGACATCGACTCGATGGCCGGTCCGGTGGAGCTGAAGCCGGTGTCGAACGACCCGATTACGCTGCATATGATGGAGGACTCGAAGGTCGTCTATCAGGCGATTGGGAAGGCGGCGGGGTTAAATGTCATCTTTGACCCGGAATACCAGTCGAAGCGCATTCCGGTGGACCTGACGGGCGTCTCTTTACCGGACGCCCTGAGAATTGTTGGGACCCTGAGTGGGACGTTTTACAAGCCGGTGACGGCGAACACGATCTTTGTGGCGCAGAACAACCGCACCAAGCGGCAAGAACTGGATGACCTGGCGGTGCAGGTTTTTTACCTGACCAATGTGTCGCAGCAGAACGATGCGAACGAGATCCTGGTGGCGCTGCGAAACCTGATGGACCCGAGCGTGAAGCTGTACCTGGTGGCGAGCCAGGACGCGATTGTGGTGCGCGCGACCCCGGCAGAGCTGACGTTGGCCGAGAAGCTGGTCAACGACCTGGACCGCGTGCGTCCGGAAGTGGTGATCGATGTGGCGGTGCTGGAGGTGAGCCGGCAGCTGGAGCGGAACCTGGGTATTACGCTGCCGACGAGCTTTGGGTTGACCCCGCAGGCGAGCAACCTCAATGTGACCCAGGATTCGACGAGCACGACGACGTCGACCACATCGACGGGTTCGACATCGACGTCGAACACCCAGACAGGCGTGACGCTGAATACGCTGGCGCACCTGAATGCGACGAACTTCGCGGTGTCGATCACGGGCGGCACGTTGAATGCGCTGCTGTCGGACTCGGACACGCGCGTGCTGCAGAACCCGCGCATCCGTGCGACAGACGGGCAGCGGGCATCGCTGAAGATCGGTTCGAAGATCCCGGTGGCGACGGGTTCGTACTCGGCCGGTGCGGCGGTGACGACGGCGTCGCTGGGTGTGCAGACGCAGTTCACGTATCTGGATGTGGGCGTGAACATCGACATTACGCCGACGGTGCACTATGACCGCGAGGTCTCGCTGAAGATGAAGATCGAGGTATCGAGCCAGGACGGCTCGGTGACGATCTCGGGTGTGACGGAACCAATCATTGCGCAGAAGGTGAGCGACCAGACGATCCAGCTGAAGGACGGCGAGCCGGCGATCCTGTCGGGACTGGTGCAGCAGCAGGATACGAAGGCGATCAGCGGCACACCCGGCCTGGGCGAGCTACCGATCCTGAAGTACTTCTTCTCGTCGCAGGACAAGACGACGCAGACCGATGAGCTTGTGTTCCTGGTGATTCCGCACATTGTGCGCGAGTCGATTTTGACGGACGAGAACACGCGGCAGATCTATACAGGTACGAGCCAGGCTGTGGAGCTTCGGTACCAGAACCCCGCAAAGCAGGTAGCTGCTGACGCAGCGGCGGATGCGGGCGCTACGCCAACGCAGGAGACCTCGGCTGCAAATGCGGCTTCGGCGATGATCGGGAAGATTGCAGCAGATGCACACCCGCTGCCGGTACCGGGGATGACGGGCGGCAACTCGGCGACAGGCGCTGCGGCTGCGGCCAATGCGATGGTGACGCCGGTGAAGTTCCAGGTGATGCCGCTTGCTTCGAACCAGACAGTAGGGGCGACGTTCCAGATTGCAGTGACGACAAACAACGCGCATGATCTGGCGAGTGTGCCGATGCAGTTGCAGTTCGATCCGAAGGTGCTGCAACTAGTGAACGTGGACGATAACGGCACGGCCGGGCTGCTGGGCAAGGACGGCCAGGCGGTGACGACGGTGCATCGCGATGACGGCACGGGCGGTGTGACGGTGTCCGAGACGAGGCCGCCGGGCGCGAAGGGCATGGACGGGCAGGGTACGATCTGCACGCTGACGTTCAAGGCCATTGCGGCAGGCGATACGCCGATTGCGTTGGTCCGTATAGGCGCCAAGGACAGCCGGCAGAACAATCTACCGGCTGTCGGGTCGCAGGCGATTGTGCATGTGAAGTGAGGCAGAGGAGCAGAGAGTAGAGGAGTAGAGAAGCAGTGATCAGGTGGTTGCAACGCGGCGGACGACGGGTGCGAGGAGAGCGATTGGGCTCCGAGGCCGGAGTCACGCTGACGGAGCTGATCATCGTGATCGCGGTGTTGTCGATCCTTGCTACGATGGCGCTGCCCGCGGTGAAGATCGAGGTGAAGCGGCGGAAAGAGCGCGAGCTGCGCCGCGACCTCTGGATGATGCGGGACGCGATCGACCGGTATAAGGATGTCGCGGACCTGGGCGGCATCCAGACGAAGGCGGACTCCAACAACTATCCACCGGACCTGCAGACGCTGGTGGATGGCGTGGATGTGAAGGACAAACGGATGCGGTTTCTGCGGTCGATTCCGACAGACCCGATGACGGGGAACACGGACTGGGGGCTGCGGTCGAACCAGGACGAGCCGGATTCGGACAGCTTCGGCGGGCAGAACGTCTTCGATGTGTACAGCAAGAGCGATGGAACGGGGTTGGACGGGACGAAGTACAACACTTGGTGAAAGGGTAGGGAGTAGGGAATAGGGAATAGAGGAATTGGTGGCGAGGCGGCGTATGCGCGGTGTGAAGGCGAAAAACTCGGAGCGGCAGGGCGAGGGCGGCTTTACGCTGATGGAGTTGATGATCGTGATGGCGATCATTGGCATCCTTGTGTCGATTGCTGTGCCGATCTATGTGCGCGTGGTGAAGTCGGCCAAAGAGGCTGCGCTGCGCGAGGACCTGTATACGATGCGGACGGCGATCAACAGCTACACGATCGACAAGGAGAAGGCGCCGCAGTCGCTGGATGACCTGGTGCAGTCGGGATACCTGAAGTCGATTCCAGTGGACCCGACGACGAGCCGGGCGGACACGTGGATGACGGGCCAGTCAGACACGATGATCGACATCAACGAGACCGAGGGTGGGATCGACGATGTGCACTCGGGTTCGCAGGGGATTGCGAACGATGGGACGACGTATAATACTTGGTAAAGCAGGGAATAGGGAATAGCTGGTGGGGAGTAGGGTTCAGGGGTCTGATGGGACGGATTTGTTGGGTGGGGCGGCTTTGCAGGTTGCGCTTGAATCCTGTGTAGGAGTAGAACCGTCTACAATGAGTACCGGGAGCTGCGCCTAGTCGACAACGTGTGTGGAGTCGGTGAAATTCGTGGCTCTTGAGGGAGTTTTCCCATGCGCACACTCGCCTTCGCGATATTGTTTGCCTTGAGTGCCCCTGCGGCGGTGCTGGCGCAGCAGAGCCAGCAGCCGGCAGCGACGCCCGCGAGCCAGACGGATAGCTCGACCGCACCGCAGTCGACGGGTTCCGCGACACCATCGACAGCGTCCAGCAGTGGTCCGACGATGGGCCGCCGAGACGACAGCGACGTGCAGACTGCGCCAGCAGGCAACACGCAGGCTGCGCAGGCGAGTAGCCAGACGACTCCAAATGCCGCGAAAGATAAAGATGCTGCGAAGGACGTGACGCAGACGGCCACGACTGATGCGGGCAAGGACGCGAAGGACGCGGCCAAGAGCCAGAACGTGGCGCTGGCGAAGAACGATGCGCCGGGTTCGGAGAAGGCGGATGCAATTCCTTCGCCGGGTGAAGAGCTGGACCCCCACATCAAGAAGGGTTCCGAGGACGATGTGAACGCGGTGGGACAGCGGAACATCGGCGGCCGCGGGATGGGGAACTGGTACTCGACGAACTGGGAGATCGGGACGGGCAAGCAGTACTCGATGGAGATTGAGAAGTCGTCGCACCTGATTACGGACCCGGTGGTGGTGGAGTATGTGAACCGGATTGGGCAGAACCTGGTGAAGAACTCGGATTCGAAGGTGCCGTTCACGATCAAGGTGCTGGATACGGACGAGATCAATGCGATGGCGCTGCCGGGCGGGTTCTTCTATGTGAACTCGGGGCTGATTTTGGCGTGCGATTCGGAAGACGAGCTGGCGGGCGTGATGGCGCATGAGATTGCCCATGTGGCCGCGCATCATGCAGCCCGCGAGATGACCAAGCTGAACTACATGCAGATTGGGTCGATCCCGCTGATGATCTTTACCGAGGGCACGTGGACGGGGTATGGAATCTACGAGGCGTCGCAGCTGGCGATCCCGCTGACGTTCCTGCAGTTCAGCCGCGAGTATGAGGCGGAGGCGGATTACCTGGGCGTGCAGTATGCGTATCGCGCAGGGTATGACCCGCAGGGCATGGTGTCGATCTTTGAGAAACTGGATGCGCTGGAGAAGCACAAGCCGGGTGCGATCTCGAAGGCGTTCAGCGACCATCCGGCGACTCCGGACCGCATTGCGGCGGTGGAGCAGGAGATTGCGACGATCCTGCCGGCACGGCCGGACTACCTGGTGACGACCTCGGAGTTCGACCAAGTAAAGGCGCGGCTGGCGCGCATCCAGAACAAACGCGGCACGGGCGACAAGAAGGGTGGCAACAAGCCTACGCTGCGGCGGACGAGCTCGACGAATAACGATCCGAATGCGCCGAACGGTGGCAGCGATCAGCCGACGCTGGGGAGAAGGAATTAGCAAGTAGGGAATAGCGAATAGGAAGTAGGAAGGGCGTGGCTTTGGCTGCGCCCTATTTCTTTTTCGGCTAGTAAACTTAAGAGATGGCAAAGAAACAGAAAACCACCGGCTACACCGATGACCACGCCAAGGCGGGGTTGAAGACGAAGTTTCCCGCGATTGAGACGTGGCGCAACCAGTTCCAGAAGTATGAGATTTTGATCGACGACCCGGAGTTTACGAGCGTATGCCCGAAGACCGGCCTGCCGGACTTTGGCGTGTTGAAGATCCGTTACATGCCGCGCGAGCGCTGCCTTGAGCTGAAGAGCCTTAAGGAGTATCTGTTCACGTATCGGAACCTGGGGATCTTTCAGGAGAACATCGTGAACCAGGTGCTGGATGACGTGGTGAAGGCGACCGACCCGGTGTGGGCGGAGATCGTGGGCGACTTCCGGCCGCGTGGCGGGATTTCGACCGTGGTGACGGCGCGCTATCCACGGACCGAAGAGATGCGGTAGAGTTTCGCTGGCGCCTGCGTCGGATGCCAGGCGCCAGTGGAGCTTTATGAATCGTCGAGATTTTGGCAGGTTGGCGGGTGCGGCCGCGGTGGGGCAGGCGGTCGGTATAGCGGCTAAGGCCGAGGTTGCCGACGCAGGTGTGAAGCTGTCGGTGATGCTGTGGACGCTGGAGAAGCTGGCGCCGTTTGATCGCTGCCTGGAGATTGTTGCGGCGGCGGGGTACCAGGGTGTGGAGCTGGTGGGGGAGTTTCAGAAGTGGACGCCGGAGGAGACGCGGCAGAAGCTCGTGCGGATGAAGGCGCTGGGGATGCGGGTGGATTCCATGAGTGGGGTGAAGGCCGGGTTTGCTGTGCCGGAGGAGCGTGAGAGCTTCTTCGCACAGTTTGCGGCGCACCTGGAGGCGGCGCAGCGGCTGGGGTGTCCGCAGGTGATTTTGTTGTCGGGCAAGCGCGTGGCGGGGATGACGGAGGAAGCGCAGTTTGCGGCGAGTGTGGAGACGCTGAAGCGTGCGGGTGCGATGGCCGCGGAGAAGCAGATCGAAATCGTGATCGAGCCGATCGATCCGCTGGAGAACCCGACGATCTATCTGCAGACGGTGACGGTGGGGTTTGCGATGGTGCGTGAGGTGGGGAGCGATGCGTTGAAGGTGTTGTACGACTTCTACCATGAGCAGCGCGCGTACGGGAACCTGATCGAGAAACTGGAGGGGAACATCGACAAGGTGGGGCTGGTGCATGTGGCCGATGTGCCGGGGAGGCATGAGCCGGGCAGCGGCGAGATCGACTACGCGAACATTTATAAGAAGCTCGCGGAGTTGAAGTACGACCGCTATGTGGCGATGGAGTTTTATCCGCAGGGTGATCCGGTGGCGGCGCTGCGGAAGGCTGCGGGTGAGGTGCGGGCGGCGTTCAGGGGCTAGCGGCGGTGGCGTGAAGAAGATGCCTGGGGAGAGTGGAGTTTTCTCCTGAGAAGCCGAGATATAGGGACTGATTCCAAGAACATCAGATCACTCCCCAACTGGGTGCTCAGCCCGTCGTATTGATGAGTTGAGCCCCCAGTTGATGGCCTTATTTCCTCGCGGAATCCAGTGGCTATTTATTTTTCTACTTGTTTGATTACAGACCGGGAGCTTTCTCCAACGCTTTTCTGACATGTTTGGCGAGGCTATTTGTTACGTCCAGGCTTTCTCCCTTCGTACGCTTCGCCCCATCTACTTCGCCCTGGAAGACTGTTCGACCAGGCGCACCCACTAGTGTGATGCGAGTCTTGATGACTGTCGCTCCAGTGAAAGGCACGAGGCCGCGCTGGCGCGCACTGCCTTTCTTCCAATTTTCGATATCCATATGGAGAACCAGCGTGCCCTGGGTTGCACGGATGTCCCCTGCACGCCATACGTTTGAGAAGAGTCCACTTTGCGCAAGCTGCTTGATCAGGTCTTCAAATACAGCCGCAACGAAAGCGGGCGGAATGCCGTCGGCAGTTTCAGAAGGCAGGGCGACCTCTATCGAGGGCTTGGCTGGCGTGGGTATCGGTGCCACGTGGGTTTCCGAGTCGCGTTGTGCCTCTGAAGTCGTCAGATTGCCTGCCTTTGGATAGTCCATCGGAGAGAGCCCTGCACGGGCGAGCGCGGAAACAACACCCTTCCCTGTGTCCTTCGGCAGAACCAGGACGCATCCCCGAACGGCGCGCTCAGCGTCCTTGTAGAAAACGGTCAGAACGTCGGTTGACGGCCGGATGGATGTGATGACTGCTCCGACACCGTATGGAGCCGCTTCTGCAAGCTGTCCCTTAATTCCTCTGATGAGGGATTTGTCGTCGTGAGCGATGGAGAATGCGAGGATGGAATGAAGTGGGATCGCCGTCGAATGTCCGTGAATATTGAGAGTCATGACCTTCTCGTCAAAGGTCAGGTACCCTGTGTCTCCAGGTTTGTCATCGAGGCCGACGACGTGGACTACGTTTTCGATGCGAACCAATGTGGGCTGGGTGGGTCGTGAAGCCATATCGCTTGAGGTCGACGATGGAGCCTGCGCACTGGAGGCAATGGCGGGCAACAGTAGCAACGCCAAGAGAGCGACGCGAGTGCTGTGCAGGGAAAAATGGATGCGGTGATTGGGTTCGCTCATAATAAAAACAGACGTGTCTGTTTTTATAAGGTAAGCTGGATTATGAGATTTTGTCTCTTAAACTTTTGAATATGGACCCGACACGCTCTACTCGCAAGCCACAAGCCCGCACTGAAGCTACGAAAGCGAAGATTCTGGATGCCGCGCACTCGCTGTTTACTGAATTGGGCTTCGAGAACACGCAGTTGGAGGAAGTGGCAATTCGCGCTGGCTGCTCGCGGGGCGGCATCTATGCCCACTACTCCAATAAAGAAGACCTGTTCCTGGCCTTGATGGAGCATCGTGCCTCTGCGGCCTTCAGAGAGCTCTGCAAAAAGCTCGAAGAGGAACCCGATCTGACGAAACGCCTGAAGCTGTTCAAGGGCTGGTTTGTACAGCAGGTCTGCGCTCCAGGAGCGGGAACGCTCACGTTGGAGTTCAAGCTCTATGCGGTACGGCGGCCGAAGATGCGCAACGATTTGCTGAGTCTATACAACGCCCTGTTCACGCGTACCGATAAAGATTTCCGTGATGTGTTGTTCGGCGAGAAGCTAACCAAGGCTCAGCGGATAGCCATTGAACAGAGAGTGGCTGTGCTGGGAGGCGCCCTAAGCGCATTGATTCTGGAGCGTCACTTTCGTCCAGCGCTCCTCTCTCCGAGCGATTTGCGGCCGCTGACGGAAGAGATATTCGATGCGCTCATGCATACATGATGCCTGCATGAAGCTGGTCCCAATTTCTTGGAAAGCTCCCGGAACTGCCATCGTAATGGACCGCCCGATGGTCTTGAACTTGCTGAACGCGTAGATCAGGCGATGGGAGTGCCTGCGGCTTTGTAGATGGTTTCGATGGATTCTAGGTCTGCCAGGCCTAGTTCGCCGGGGTGCGTGGGGTTTTGTTGTGGCGGATGCCCTATAGGTTACGGCTTGGCAATGGGGAGTGAATCTGAAGACGATTGAGAACTCCATGCTATGCTCTGGCCATTATGAAAAATTGGTTGATGGCGGCGGCGATTGTGGCGGGGTTTGGTGTGTCTGGCAACGCGTGGGCGCAGGCGAAGCCGGATCCGGTGGAGAGCGCGATGGTGAAGGATATCGACGCTTCGACGGCGCGCGATGTGGCTCTGCTGGAGAAGATCGTCGACATCAACAGCGGGACGATGAACCTGCCGGGTGTGGTGAAGGTGAAGGACGTGATCGAGCCGAGGCTGGTGGGGCTGGGGTTTACGACGCACTGGAACTCGATGGAGCCGCTGGATGGGCGTGCGGGTGACCTGGTGGCGGAGCATCCCTGCGCGATGGGTGCGGGCAAGTGCGGGAAACGGATTCTGCTGATTGGGCACATGGACACGGTGTTTGAGCCGACGTCGACGTTCCAGAAGTATGAGATTGTGCCGGGGACGAACGGGCGTGTGGCGACGGGGCCGGGTGCCGCGGACATGAAGGGCGGGCTGGTGATTATGCTGAGCGCACTGCGGGCGATGAAGGTCGTGGGCGTGCTGGACAAGAGCGAGATCACGATTGTGTTGAGCGGTGATGAGGAGAACCACGGCAGGCCGACGAGCGTGAGCCGGAAGGACATGATCGACGCGGCGAAGCACAGCGACCTGGCGCTGGAGTTTGAGAATGCGTCTCGCGATGCGGGCTCCGGAGGAACGGGTGTGGATGGGCAGGATGCGGTGCGGATTGGGCGGCGGAGCTCGACGAGCTGGCGGCTGGAGACGACAGGGCGGACAGGGCACTCGTCGCAGGTGTTTGGAGAGGAGATGGGGTATGGCGCGGTGTATGAGTTGGTGCGGATTCTCGACCAGTTCAGGACGGAACTGCCGGAGCCGGGGCTGACGTATAACGTGGGGCTGGTGCTGGGTGGCGCGACTGTGCAACAGAACGCCAATAAGACCGGCGGCGACGCTACGGGGAAGACGAATGTGATTCCTCCGGCGGCGCTGGCGCTGGGCGATCTACGGACGCTGAACGATGAACAGACCGACCGCGTGAGGCACAAAATGGAGGCGATCGTACGCGACCATCTGGCGAAGACAGGCGCGACGATTGAGTTTGAAGACGGGTATCCGGCGATGGCGGTGACGCCGGGGTCGCAGGCGCTGCTGGCGGAGTTGCAGAGGATCAACGCGACGCTGGGGTATCCGCCGGAGGTGGTGACGGACCCGATTTTTGGCGGCGCGGGGGACATCTCGTTTGTTGCGCCTTATGTGCCGGGGCTGGTGGGCGTGGGCGCGATGGGTGCGGGGGCTCATGCAGAGGGCGAGACGGTGTATCTGGACTCGCTGCCGAGGCAGGCGAAGCGGATGGCGATTTTGATGTATCGGGAAGGCAGGGAGTAGGGAGTGGGGAGTAGGGAATAGAAGGGCGAGAGGCTGCTGCTGTATCCTCGGCTGAGGACGACCGAGGACTCTATGGTGGAGATGAAGCGGCGTAGCGGTGCGGTGGCAGGGGCGACGGTGGCCCTGGTGCTGTTGACGGCGATGAACTTCGTGAACTACCTGGACCGCTATATTTTGCCGGCGGTGCAGGAGCAGGTGAAGGGCGATTTTCACCTGAGCGATGCGCAGATTGGCGCGCTGACGTTCTGGTTCTTCGTGGCGTATGTGGGGGCTTCGCCGATTACGGGATGGCTGGGCGACCGTTTCTCGCGCAAGCCGATGATTGTGATTGCCGCACTGGCGATTGCTGCGATGAATTTCTTTACCGCGAGCGTGCATGACTACTGGTCTCTGAATCTGCGGCATGCGTTGCTGGGTATTGGCGAGGCGAGCTTTGGGATCTTTGCGCCGGCGCTGCTGGCGGATTTTTATTCAGAGCGCGACCGCAACCGCGTGCTGACGATCTTCAACATGGCGCTGCCGTTTGGCGCAGCGATGGGGTTTGAAGCAGGCGCTTGGGTGGGTGGTCACTATGGCTGGCGGATGAGCTTTATCTCATCGGCGGTGCCGGGAGCTGTGATCGGGCTGCTGATCTGGTTTTTGATGAAGGAGCCGGTGCGGACCGGCGGGTCGACGACGGTGAAGGTGGAGCGCGCGGGGGCGCTGTCGTTGCTGAAGAACCCGGCGTATCTGTGCGCGATTTTGGGATACGCGGCGGTGACGTTTTCGCTGGGCGGGATCTCGTGGTGGATGCCGTCGTTTCTGCATCGCGTGGCTGGGTACTCGATTGAGGCTGCGGGTGGCGTGATGGGGCCGATTATTGTGGTGGCTGGGCTGGGCGGTACGGCGTTGGGCGGATGGATCGCGCAGGTGTGGTCGAAGAAGACGGCAAAGGCGCTGTATCTGGTGCCTGCGCTGAGTGCGCTGCTGACGGTGCCGCCGGCGATGCTGTGTTTCTTTGGGCCGACGAAGTTCATTGTGCCGTCGCTGAGTGTGGCGGTGTTTCTGGTGTTTTTGGGCACGGGTCCGGTGAATGCGGCGACGCTGAATGCGGTGCCTGCGAACCTGCGCGCGATGGCGATGGCGGGGCAGCTGTTTGCGCTGCATGTGTTTGGCGATATGTCATCGCCCACACTGATTGGGATCGTGAGCGACCACTCGAACCTGCGGTTAGGGTTGGGACTGACGCTGGTGACGTTTGTGATTGGCGCTGGGATCTTCTTCCTGGGCACGCGGTACGCGCCGGAGCTGCATGACGATGTGCCCGAGGTCGTCGCAGCGTGATTGCGAACGCACGTGAATGGTGGCGCACAGGGGCAGAGACCGTGGCATGGCTGGTGGCTGCGGCGTGGGTGTTTCGGGCGAGCGATGTGGTGCGGAACCTGCCTGCGATGCCTCGGCTGACCGGGGTGGAGTGGGACCGGCTGCCGGAGCGCGTGGCGAGCCTTATGGTGGTGGTGCCGGCGCGGAATGAAGAGGCGAACATCGCGGCGACTCTGGATGCGCTGATGGTGGCAGATTATCCGGCGCTAAAGGTGCTGGTGATCGACGACCGGTCGACGGACAAGACGGGCATGATTGTGGATGCGTATGTGGCGGAGTATGCAACGCGCGCGCCGGGGCGGCTGGATGTGATCCACGTAACGGACCTGCCGGAGGGGTGGCTGGGCAAGACGTTTGCGTTGCAGGTGGGCACGGAGAATTCGGAGTCGGAGTTTTTGCTGTTTACGGATGCGGATGTGCTGTTCTCCCCGTCGGTGCTGCGGCGGACGATGGTATACATGGAGGCCGAGCGGGCGGACCATGCGGTGGTGCTGCCGACGATGCAGGTGAAGAGCTGGGGCGAGGGTGTGGTTCTGGGGTTCTTTCAGATACTGGGCATGTGGGCTGCGCGGCCGTGGCGGGTGAGCGATCCGAAGGCGTATGACACTGTAGGCGTGGGTGCGTTCAACCTGATTCGGCGGACAGCGCTGGAAGAGACTGGCGGATGGACGCCGCAGCGGATGGCGATCCTGGAAGACATTACGATTGGGCGCCGGATGAAGCTGGCGGGGATGCGGCAGCGGCTGGTATTTGCGCCGGGGCTAGTGCTGGTGCACTGGGCGAGCGGCGGGTTCGGGCTGGTGCGCGTGATGACGAAGAATTTGTTTTCTGCGTTCAACTTTCGGCCGCTGCTGCTGCTGGTCGCGGCGCTTTGGATGACGCTGTTTTTTCTGGCTCCGCTGGCGGAGATGGGATGGTGGCCGACCGTTGGAGCGGGCGTGATGGTGCTGTGCTCGATTGGGGCGCTGTACCGCGTGGTGGGTGAGGTGAGCGAGATCGATGCGCGGTATGGGTGGTTGTTTCCGCTGGGGGCGCTGGCGTTTATGTGGGCGATGGTGCGGTCGATGGCGGTAGTGTGGTGGCGCGGCGGTGTGGAGTGGCGTGGGACGCACTATGCGCTGCGCGACCTGCGCCGGCATAACAGCCAGTTGAAGTGGATTCGCGAGGCGGCGGAGGAGCGGCGGGCGGCGAAGATACGGCTGTAGCGGAGAGAGCCTCGGCACTACAGAGATGCAGGTCTCTCCGCTCCGAGTCGCGGTGGGCTGCGACTCCCCGGTCGAGACGACACTTCATGGGCAAGGAGATGAAAAAGGGAGTGGCGATTGCCACTCCCTTTGTGATTTTGAGGGTCGAGCTTAGACGGCGACGGGTTGGCGGCCGTAGCGCTTTTCGACGTAGTCGTTGAGGATGGTCTGGAACTCTTCGACGATGTGGTCGCCTTTGAGGGTCATAGCGAGTTTGCCGTCGATGTAGACGGGCGCCTTGGGCTCCTCGAAGGTGCCGGGGAGCGAGATGCCGATGTTGGCGTGCTTGGACTCTCCGGGGCCGTTGACGATGCAGCCCATGACGGCTAGCTTGAGCTCTTCGACGCCGGGGTAGACCTTCTTCCACTCGGGCATGGATTCGACGAGGTAGTTTTGGATGCGCTCGGCGAGCTCCTGAAAGTAGGTGCTGGTGGTGCGGCCGCAGCCGGGGCAGCTAGTGACCTGCGGCATGAAGCTGCGGATGGAGAGCGACTGCAGGATCTGCTGGCCGCAGCGGACCTCTTCGGAGCGGTCGCCGCCCGGTGTCGGTGTGAGCGAGACGCGGATGGTGTCGCCGATTCCCGCGAGGAGCAGTGGCGCGAGGCCCGCGGCGGAGGCGACGACGCCCTTCATGCCCATGCCGGCTTCAGTGAGGCCGAGATGCAACGCGTAGTCGCAGCGGCTGGCGAGCTCCTTGTAGACGTCGATGAGGTCGCGGACGCCGGAGACCTTGGCTGAGAGGACGATCTGGTCGCGGCGCATGCCGTAGCGCTCGGCGGCGGCGGCGTTGTCGAGCGCGGAGACGACCATCGCCTCCATCATCACGTCGCGGGCGTCGGCAGGCTCGGCGAGTTTTGAGTTGTCGTCCATCATCTTCGTCAGCAGAGCCTGGTCTAACGAGCCCCAGTTGACGCCGATGCGGACGGGCTTCTGGTGCTTGACCGCGACCTCGATCATGGTGCGGAAGTTGTCGTCGTCCTTGCGGCCGATGGAGCAGTTGCCTGGATTGATACGGTACTTGCTGAGGGCCGCGGCGGTGTCAGGGTACTTGGCCAGCAGGATGTGGCCGTTGTAGTGGAAGTCGCCGATGATGGGCGTGTTCCAACCCTTGGCCTGGATGCCTTCGAGGATGTAGGGGACGGCTTTGGCCGCGTCGTCGTTGTTGACGGTGATGCGCACCATCTCCGAGCCGGCGCGCGCGAGTGCCGCGATCTGCTGGACGGTAGATTCGACGTCTGCGGTGTCGGTGTTGGTCATCGACTGCACGACGACCGGCGCGTCGGAACCGACACGGACGTTGCCAATTTTTACGGTGACGGCTTTACGGCGATGGATCTCAGGCATACGGCTTAAGTTTACCAGTTTGCCACCGTCACTGTGTTGCTGTGAGGTTACGCGAGGTGCATGCGGGCGGCGTCCTGTTCGAGCAGGACGCGGGCTTCGGCCAGGGAGAGCAGGCCTCCATCGACCTCGAACTCGTACTCGCCGCCGTTGTCGGGGACGGGGATGATGTGGCCGACATCGTGGCCACGGTCGCGAAGGGTCTTGCGGATCAACTCGACGTCGATGAAGTGTTTCATGTGCTGGCACCTCTGCTGAGAGGATGCTGCGGGCGTGCGGCGGGTTTTCCCGGCATGACAATTTGGCCGGGAAGATCTGGACGAACCGGTATATGCAGGGCATTGGCTCGCCAGGCGGGATTGGGCAGACGGAACGTCTCCGCGCCAAGGCTTATGGCGGATAACACGCTCGACAAGCCGAGGGTGCCGGTTCAAGATGAAGGGTCTGTGGTGGCCCGGGCAGGAGTCCAACCTGCGACCTTCGCGTTAGGAGTGCGTTTTTTGTCCTGCAAGACCATGCTATCTATTGCAACGCGATGCGGCAAATAACCGCGTATTCATTGGGGCTTCGCACATTCACATAGAGTAAAATTGTTGCAGGGCGATGCAGGGTTTACGGGAACAAAGTATCCCAAAAGTATCCCAATTGCCCAAAGAGCGGTGATGAATCCGCCGTCTCAAAGCGAGGTGATCCCATGCCAAGACCGCCCGCCCCTGTGAAAGGGGTCTATCAACGTGAGGACGACCCGAGCGGGAACTGGTATGCCAGGTTTCGCATCGACGGGAAGCTAGTAAAGAAATCGTTTGGTGCCGACCGTGCTGCGGCAGTGCGATACGTGGAGAAGGCCAGGACGCTGAGGCAAACAGGCGAGGGACACATACCGCGCTCAGCGAAAGGAACTCCGAAGACCGCCCGTGAGATGGAGGCATTCACGGCAAACTCTTCCGTTCTGGTTGCAGAGCTTTGCGACGATCTGCTTCGCTATATTCAAAGTAAACCGACCGTCTACAAGGACCAGAGAAATCCTCCGTATCGTATCGGCCTCATCCGTGCCAAGTTTGGAGATCGTCCGGCAGCTTCGATCCGGCCCTACGAGATCGCCGATTGGCTTGACGGTATGGATAAGGCTCCGGCTACCATCAATCGGTATAAAGTGACGTTCTCTTCGCTGTACCGCTACGGTAAGCAGCGCGACAAGGTGAGCGTGAATCCAGCGCGGGAAGTCAGTCAACATAAGCTCAACAACGCCGTGATTCGGTTTCTCAAGCCTGACGAAGAGAAACGGCTACGAGCCGTCCTCCAGAACGCGGTTGACGCCTGTGGCCCGCAGAATGAACAGCGAAGAAAAAGGCTACTCCATCGTATCTACGAACTTGACATTGCCATAGGCACCGGAATGCGGAAGGGCGAGCAGTACGGCTTGTTGTGGAGCGACATCGACTTTGACCTACGTGTGATTACTTTGAGGGACACGAAGAACGGTTCCAGCCGCACTGTACCGATGATCGACGACGTGTTTCGTGCGTTCAAGGCACTAAAGAAGCTCTCGCTCGAACGGAAAGACCGAGCAACTGACCGTCCCAACAATTCCCCTGAAAACGTAGTGTTCGGCATCGGTGACAACAAGAAATGGTGGGAGGCCGCGCTGAGAGATGCAAAGATCAAAAACTTCCGCTGGCACGACCTGCGGCATACATTTTGCTCGCGACTTGCACAGGCTGGCGTAAGTCTAAAGGTCATTCAGGAAGCAGCCGGACATAAGACGATTGCAATGTCGGCGCGCTACGCGCATATGGACCACACAACCCTGAAAAATGCGATGTCCGTTTTGAATCGCACAACGTAAATAGAGATACACGGACGGAGTCTAAGGAACGGTTTTGCTGTCTATCATGGCGTAGCCACTGTTCGCGTTCAGCAACGACCTGCTGATGCCACAAACATGGAAATTACAGTCAGAAATTTGTTGTATTTTTCTGACATGTCCGCTCCGGCATTTAGCATTCCAGCCGCTATCCGGCACCGCATCTCCGCCCCGGCGCAGCCGCGCGTCTCGACGCTGGAGGAATTTGCCCACCTGGAACCGTGCACGCGATCGACTCACCGTCCTTCGAGCTCTGACAATTGGTGCGTTAGGCAACGGTGATAAGATGCTGGTCCCTGCACAAGTCTCGCACCTGAGCAAGCCGATTCGATCGAGTTGCGATCGATACTGCTTAGCCCACCTAGGTTGGGCGTATTTGGATACCGTGCAAGTTCTTCAAGTTGAGTGTTGAGACACCGATGGTAAGCAGCAGCTCCTTGTACGAGCCTGGCGCCCGAGCAGGCGGACTCAATTGACGCTCGATCAACGCCGTCCAGCTTGCTCAGATCAGGTATGCCTGGGTACCGTGCAAGTTCTTCAAGTTGAGTATTGAGACACCGATGGTAAGCGGCAGCGCCTTGTACGAGCCTAGCGCCCGAGCAGGCGGACTCGATTGAGTCGTGGTCGGAAGCTGACAAGCTGGAAATATCGTATGTTGTGGGCAGGGTTCGCTCATGACCGCTCCGCCGGGATAAATCAAATAAAGTACATCCAGCCATTCCGGTGACCTGCCCTTGAACCCGCTGTGCCTCCGCCGAATAGCGACCTGAAAGTGCCACAGCAGTAAATCCGGGGGGCTGAGAAATCCATCTTTGCGGTTTGAATTCAAAACGGCCATCGGGATCCGCCGTCACATCTCCCGAGTACGAACCCTCCGGGAAGCGATTGCCCCCAGGCACAGGATAAAAATCAAAGATGCCCGAAAGACCTCCGTCCGCCGATTCCGCAATCGTCAGAGTTAGTCCGGTAACGCCCTGAGCACAGGTGTATTCCCCCACCCAACTTCCGCTCAAGGATTTCCACCACGAAACCTCGACCTCTTCCTGCGCTGCCGCTTTGGATGTCCCAGGTGACGCCGCTAAAGGTGCAGCAGCCGGAAGGGATTGTTGTGCACCAACTTGTAGGCTTGATTGCTGAGCGGCTTGAAAAGTTTGTCGGAGCGATGCGACCTTTTCCGGTCCACTTTTCGTAGTGATTTGTTGAGCGCCTGAATGAGGCGGTGAATGCTCTCGACCATGCACGTCCGAGGTGCTTGAGTCAGAAACGGACGCGGCAGCATTTCGGGTGTCCATCTTAGTGATCTCATAATTCCATCGCAAACCACCTTGAGGATGATTGGGAAAGTAGAAGTTTCCGAATCCTGAAGTTTGGCCTGGCTCTGCATCCAAGAAGTTGTCCTCTTCTTCCTCTCCAATATTTTTGCAGCTCGACGGAGGTGAGGGATCGAATGTTCCAGACTGATAGGTGATGCCATATAAGGTATGCGACGACGGCTTATCCGTGGCCGGGCAATTGAAGATGCGAATCTTCATTCTTATGAAGGAAACTATTGCGGTCGAATTATTCTGGATAGTCCCGGTAAAGTTATATGCAGATGGATATTTTTCATTTGAATGCCCACTCACCGTTGTATCTGAAAGATTGCCATTGATGATTTTGACTTGCGACATCTGCGCCGTGCTTGCCGAATGGTCGTCCGGACCTCGAAAATGGGTGTCTCGATTCATGTTTGCAATTTTGCCAACGAACAGAACAAGCACAATGATGCCGATTATGGCCCAAAGCTGGTGCTTTGGCCCTACGTGCAACGCAAAAAGTAGTCGGCCTATTTGGTGTTGGTAAAGGCAGGCAACGCCGAACAGTAATGCCGCAGCTAAGAGGAACGCGAATGCGCCGTCTCCAAATGACCACGATGTCCAAAATGTAGCTGCCGCACCGAGCCCGAAAATGCTCCCAATAAAAGCAAAAAACAGCCGTTGGCCTTTGTTCAATGGAGATGTAGAGTTAGAAGGTTTCGATGCTGCCTGACCCTGCCGGGGAGCGGACTGGTGCGTCTGTGTCGAGCGGGCACCAGTCCATGAAGTGCTTTGCTCCGTGGAAGTGGTGTAAGGCCCTTGTTTCGTAGTATTCGTTGGTGGCGAAGCCGGAGACTGCGAGATCGATGCCGGAGAACCGCGGTACGAAGCAAGTTGGATGTCATACAGGTGGCGCTTCTCGCGGTTTGAAAGGACCGCGTAGGCTTCGTTAATTTCTTTGGATTTTTCTTCAGCTTGGCGCAGCCAATATGCAGGAGCATTCGCGAGGCGATCAGGATGAACCTCACGGATCAAACGAAGGTAGGCCGTTTTGATCTCCGCCGCCGATGCGGTTTCCGAAATTTCGAGGAGCGAATAGTAGGTTTCGTCCGGCATTTTTCAACCTAGAGGCCAAGGATTCGATATATCAAAGCACCTAGTTTGCGCTGTCTGCCACTCTTTGTAAGCGGTATGCCAATTCTACGTGACAGCTTTGAACGCAAGCCAGAAATGCCCAAGAGTCGCCGAATAGAGAACCCGCCATAGTTCATCGGGCGGCACCTAACAAAAGCTGCGTTGCCTGTCCAATTGAGGTCCGGATGTCATGGGCTCCCACATGCAAAGCAAGTTCCTTGCGCGTAGCCAATTGATCGAGAAATGCCTTATCGGCGTCATCGGTTCCAATGCAGATAATCTCAATACCCCTCTGTTTCAACAGAGCCGCAGACCGGAGAGCCTCTTCACACGAGTTCGGCTGTCCATCGGTCACGACCACCACGACAGCAAGTTCTTTGAACTTGCCAGAGAGATCAAGACCGGCGGCCAAATTAGTGCTACCCCCTACAATTCCGACTCGCACCGCAGTGATCTTTTTTTCAAAGGCGGCACTCTGCACCGTGGGATCGCATACCATCGCGGCCCTATCAGCGAAGACGGCAAGCCCCGTCGCATATCCGCTTTTTGTTGCAGATTTGGAAAAGTCGATTGCACCGTTCTTTGCTTGGGACATCTTATCCCCGGTCATGCTTCCAGAAGTGTCGATAAGAAGCAGCACGTCTTTGATCAACGACATCTCGGGCGTTTGATTTTCAGCGACGCCCTTGAGGCACAAGCGTCCCTGATCGTTTAAACGAAGCAATGGCATCGAAAGCCTCTCGAATATGAAGGTGGACTGCCTACCAAGTGTAGAGGAAAAGTCCAGTGCGGCATAGCAAACACCGAGCAGCGCTATCTATTTACCGCAGCATAGCGCCACCCACTTGGCGCATTCTTTACCCTCCGCTCCAGCGTCCGTCAAGGCGCTTCGCCCACTACACGGCGCGCAAAGAACGCGCGGCCCTGACCGACGCCTCCGCTGCGGGTGATTGCCGGTTATGAGAAGAATGTCTTCTTCTCATGTGTCCAGAAACACATGAAAGAGTGACTGCGGCGCGGCCATCGGCAGCGGTCGAAGAAGAGAGACCATCCCTAAACCTGATGGCTAAGCTGAAGCCGCAACAACAGCAAATCAAACAGAAATCGAACAGAACCGGGCAGCGTTCGACCCTAGTTCGAGTGCCGTTCGGCGGTTTAGAAATAGCGGTCATTAACCGAGTTCGGTGATTGGAATCGCGCGGAATCCGTTCGGGAATGGAAAGCTGTTCGGTGTACGGGATACGACTGCGCCGCCGGTTACTTTCGACTTGCCGACCACGTTCCGCACGAAGTCGAGATTGACCGTATCGCCGATGTCCGGCAGTTCTGTCCACTTCGCTTCAAACAGCTCCAGGCGTCCGCCTGCATCGACGATGAAGTCTACTTCGCGGGTGCGGTCGCGCCAGAAGAACAGGCTTCCGGTTCGGCTGGCGTTGCGTTCCCTCGCCCGTAGCTGGGCAAAAACAAATGTCTCCCAGACCGCTCCAACCGCTGGCGATTGGCGGAGGTCGTCCTCAGTGCGAATGTTCAGGAGAGCGCAGAGCAGGCCCGTATCCGTGAGGTATAGTTTGGGGCTTTTGACGATGGATTTGGTTCGATTCGAGAACCACGGTTCAAGCAAAACTGCCTGCCCGGAAGCCTCCAGCATGGACAGCCATTGGTTCGCCGTCGAAGGTGAGATGCCCACGTCGCGTGCCAAGTCAGCTTTGTTCAGCAGGTTTGCCGAGCGGAGGGCGCAAGCACGCAGGAACCTTTCAAAATCGCGTAGACTGCCCACGTTGGCGAGGGCGCGTACATCGCGTTCGAGGTACGTTGCTAGGTAAGAGTTATAGAAGGCCGCCAGGTCGATGTCTGGGTTGGCATACAGCTCTGGGAAACCACCACGCACGATGGCAGTTCCGACGGAAGTTTGCGGCAGCGCCGCAAGAATCTCAGCGTAGGAAAGGGTTTCAAGTTCCACGATGTCAGCCCTTCCCGCCAATGATTCGGAGACGTTCTTCATGAGCGTAAATTTCTGGGAGCCGGTTAGCAGAAATTGGCCGTTGCGAGTGCGCTTGGCGTCTACCTCCGCCTTAAGATGTCGGAATAGCCCAGGGGCATATTGCACCTCGTCGATGATGACGGGTGGGGGATGGCGTTGCAGGAAGTTGCGTGGCTCCTTCTCGGCTTGCTCGGCTTCGGTGGGCAGGTCGAGGGAGACGAAGGAATGGTTCGGGAAAAGGCGCAGAAAGGTTGACGTCTTGCCGGTCTGCCTGGCTCCCGTAAGCACGATAACGGGTCGCGTTTTTGCGGAGCGTTCTAGCCGAGGTTCAACAGCGCGTGAAATCCACATATGCAAAATATACGATGCAATCGCATATTTTGCACCCATGGGGTGTGAGGGTCGGATGCCTCGACTCGTTTCACCTATGTTCTGGGCCGCCGCGTCTTCAAAAGCAGAGGCACGCTGCTGCGCAGCGGATGAGAGCTGACACGTCATCCCCAAATGGGTGCTGCGGAGCGCCTCCGAAGAGCGATCTGTTAACTTCCGCTCCTGCAATAAGTTACCGTTTTGTGTTTACGGAGGTAAACGCGCAACTCTGTTGCCGTTTACACGCATGAAATGCTCACTAGATGCGTAGTTATAGAAACTAAGCCAGCCAGTAACGCATCCAAGCGGACACCAGAGAAGTCTCAATAGGTGGTACTGTTCATGGCCTCTTCTGATACCAAGTCACGTCAAGTCGCAGAACCAGCTTAGACCAGGCCGGCAGCAAGTGACGCCTCGCGGGTGAAATCCATCGCAACTCGGCTCACGGAAGCAGAGCTTAGTGAGATCGAAGCCGCTGCCGCCAAGACCGGGAAAAAGGTATCCGAATGGTTGCGCGACACCGCTCTTGCATCTGTCCGGCCTCCCCAGGAAGAGCAGGCGGACACGGTTCTATTGGCGGAGATCGTGGGGATGCGGGACCTCATGCTGAACCTATTTGCCCAGGCGTCGAAGGGGCCATTGAGTTCAGAAGATATGCAGAGGATGTCCTCTTATGCCGACTCTATTAAGGAACAAAAGGCCCGCGAATTGCTGTTCCTAAAGCGGTCGCGAACCACCACCAAATAAGAGGAGAAAGCATCATGCAATGGCCGGTTCTTCGCAGGGCGTTTCCGTGGAGAACTGGGCTGCTGCTGTGCTCGATTCCGGCGCTGGCATTGGTTGCATTGCTGGCGTGGTTTCGGTGGGAATTACCGCCGCTCGAACGCTACTATTTGATGGCCTATCGGGACAGTTCTAAGCACGCTGAAAATCCCGCGAGTACAACTCAAATTGAGTGGCTTTACAAGGCGGCTTCGGGACGGAAAAGCGAGCCCGCTATTCACCAGGATGTCGATTCAAACGGAGACGGATTTCTTCCGATTGGACTATCCTCTTCCGCCCGCAAGGGAGGATGGACTCAACTGGTCGAGATGCCTGTCCAGAGGTGGAAGTCAGTTGAGCTGGCGAGCTTCCTACAAGAGGACTTTTACGACAACCGTACCTTCGGAGAAGTGATCGCCGAACCGGTCTCCTTTATCTGCGTTATCCCGCTCCTTGCTCTCTATGTCGTGGTCATGACGAGACAGGAGTTGGCTGCTGAATGGAGTCGGCTCTATGAAGCGGTTTATGGAGATGAGTTCAACTTCGATTGGCACGCTATTTGGAGCCAGTTCAAGAAACAGATTAGAGGATGGAAACATGGTCTCTTTGCTGGTGCAAAGGCAAGTCTTTCGCGACGCCAATTAGAGCCCAAAGAACAACCCGTTGCGGCTGCCAAACAGAGGTCATTTCATGCTGAAGGTGACACGCCTTTGAGAGGTGAAAAGCCAGTTGTTGCGGCAGCCGCTCCTGTAAGGCCAAAACGTCACACAATATTCCCTGGAGCAGCAGCGATTCGCAACGGTGATGTACCACCTAAGCCGTGGGATGAATCGCAGTGGATCGACTAGCTTTGTCGATCCTCAAAGCGCACCATTGCGACCTTCAATATTCTGTGACATTCAAGTCTCAAAGAGACCTTCATTGACTTTGTTTGTATCTGTGCATTCGTGTACTTCTATGTCTGCCAGAAGAGATCGCATTGGCCCACTTATACACAGTGAATTAGAAGTGCAATAGTGGTTTCATTCAATATCCATGCGGGTATTAGTAGCTGTCGCGTCGAAAATATTTCTTGAAATCACGTCCCACATTTCCACATTTGGAGTTACGCTATGCATCAAGCAGTTGCGAGATGTTGCAGTTCGTGTGTTGAGGCTTATACGCATGTTGACTCTCTCCAAAGCGCTGTCGGCTACGCAGGCCCGCACCTACCATGCGAGAGAGTTCACGTCTGAGAAGCAGAACTACTGGAGCCGTGATCGACAGGGACACAGTGAATGGCAAGGAGAGCTTGCGCGTGATTGGGGTTTGCGTGGCTCTGTAGCTGATGAGCAGTTCGCACGGTTGAGCGAAGGCAGCATCCAGAGAGTGCCGTGCAACTCGTCAGGCATCAGCCAGCAAAGACCTACGAGAACGAATACGGCAAGCAGATCACAAGCGCGGAACATCGTGCAGGTTGGGATGCTACGTTTTCTGCACCGAAGTCCGTTTCTCTTACTGCACTCGTGGGTGGCGATGAACGCGTGCGCGACGTACATCGTGAAAGTGTTCGTGTTGCGCTTTATGAGTTGGAACGCTACACACAGGCTCGCATCGGCAATATCCATGCGCCTGAGACAACGGGTAAGTTCATCGCAGCAACCTTCGAGCATGATACGGCGCGGCCTGTTGATGGATATGCGGCACCGCAGCTTCACACCCATGCTGTCATCTTCAACATCACGGAGCGCGAGAACGGCCAGACCCGCGCTTTGCAGGAGCGCAGTCTCTTTCAGTCGCAGCAATACGCGACGAGTGTATATCGCTCAGAGCTCGCGGTGCGGCTACAAGGGCTTGGTTATGAGATCGAGCGCGGTCAACATGGACAGCCCGAAATCAAGGGGTACTCGCCGGAGTATCTGGAGGCATCAAGTCCTCGACGTGCGCAGATCATAGAGCATCTTCAAGAGATTGGGCGTGAAGGCGCAGGCGCGGCCCAGGTTGCAGCGCATCGCACAAGAGACAGTAAAGACCTGCTCTCGCGTGAAGAAGTGCTCGACCGGCACCGTGAACTTGCGGCGAAGTTCGGCAATCAACCGGATCAGGTCGTAGCGCAAGCGCGGGAGCATGGCCGCAAAATCGAACATCAGCCGGAGAAAACAGCCCAACAGTCGATGACATATTCGCGCAACCACGTCTTCGAGCGATCAGCGGTGCAGGACGAGCGCAGCATCTTGCAGGCAGCTATGGATCGCAGCATGGGCGAAGCCACGTACAGTCAGGTTCGCCAGGAGTTTCGGCAGAGGATAAAGAGTGGGGAGTTTCGTGAGGTCAAACGCTCAGATGGTAGGGCCGCGCCCCAATACACAACAGCCGAGATGGTTCGTATGGAGCGCGAGATCGTCGGTCTTGTGCAGAAAAGTAATGAAAGCAGATATGAGAGTTCCATGCTGGTGTCGCCGATACTGCGAATCCGTACAGAGGATGCGCATTTCGAGTTGAGCAAGTCGCAGCTTGCTGCTGTCGATGATATTTTCCTGACCCGAGAGAAGGTTGTAGGGCTAGACGGTGTCGCAGGCGCGGGAAAGACGACGACGCTCGCAGTTATTCGCGAAGGCGTTGAAGCGCAGGGCTACCTTGTGGAGGGATTTGCGCCAACAAGCCGTGCAGCACAGAAGTTGTCTGAGGCTGGCATGAAGACATCAACGCTTCAGCATCATCTGGCCAGGGGTGAGCGACCAGACACGGGAGAAAAGAGGCTCTATGTGTTGGATGAGTCTTCTCTCGCGTCTACACGCCAGATGCACGATTTCCTGTCGTGTCTTCATCGGAATGATCGCGTGTTGCTTGTAGGCGATGTACGGCAGCATGAAGGCGTCGAGGCTGGCCGTCCATTTGCACAGCTTCAAGAAGCGGGGATGCACACTGTGAAGCTTGATGAGATTCTGCGCCAGCGTGATCCTGAGTTGAAAGAGGTGGTTGAGATGTTGGCGCGTGGGCATGTTGCAGCGGCAATCGAGAGCCTCGACATCCAGTGCCGGGTGCATGAAGTGATCGGGCGTGAAGCGCGGATCGCAGCGATAGCACGCGAGTATGCGGCCTCGCCTGAAAGCACGCTCGTTGTGTCGCCAGACAATCGCTCCCGCGCCGAGATCAACACCGCGATTCATAGAGAACTGCAAGCGCGAGGGGTCGTGTCCAAGGGGGAATATGCGATGCAGATACTTGTGCCCCGGCAGGAGTTGACGGGTGCGGATCGCAGTTGGGCACAGCGGTATCAGACCAACGACATACTGCACTATTCTCGGACTTCAAAAGAGACCGGCATCGGTAAAGGAGAATATGCGCGTGTAGTTGCCGTGAACGGGCCGGAGAACATGCTGACCGTTCTGCGCGGCACTGGAGAGCAAACTACCTACGACCCACGCCGTCAGATGGGCGTCTCCGTCTACCGAGCGGAAGAAAAGGAGTTTTCTGTGGGTGATCGCGTGCAGTTCACCGCACCCAATCGCGAGTTGAAGATTGCCAACCGTGAGTTGGCAAGTATCGAAAGCATCACTGCGCACGGCGCGATGCAGTTGAAGTTGGATAGTGGGCGCAGCGTCGAGTGCGGAGTAAAAGGGTTTTCTCACTTGGATCACGGCTATGTCGTCACAAGCCATTCCAGCCAGGGACAAACCGCAGAGCGAGTGCTGGTCCATGCGGACACGGAGCTTGGCGCGAAGGACTTGTTGAATAGCCGCATGGCGTATGTGTCGATCTCGCGTGGCCAATGGGACGCGCAGATATTTACAGACAGTCTGGAGAGGCTGCCAAAGGCATTGGGCCATGACGTTTCGCATCAGAGCGCCTATAAGCCGGAACAGGCTATTGCCCTACCGCAGCAGCAGATCGTGCCAGCGCCCGCGCACGACAAAGAGTTGAGCATGGGTTTCGGGTTGAGCCTTTAAATACTGTATGTGCTGAGAGATAAGGGAGTGTCGGAAAGCAAGTCGTATTTGAAAACGGAGCAGATTCAGAATGAGCACGAAAATCTTGTATCGGGGATAACACTATGTCGGCAGAGCGGGTCATTGATTTCGAGAGTGGTGGATTGAAGTTGTCGCCGCAGGAGCCATCATTCAAGGCGGATCGCAGGAAGCCTCCACAACGGGTGACTGTTGCACCGGAAGACAAACTGCTCGTGAGCCGTGAAGAGGCAGCGCAGCTCCTCTCAATTAGCCAGCGTGGGCTGGACTACCTTGTGGCATCGAAACGTTTGCCTACGCGGCGAATCGGCGGGCGGGTTCTCATTCCAGTAGCGGACCTTCGGAAATATGCTCGCTGCGATCATCCTGAACGTATCGTGAGCTGAACGCATTCCGGCATAACCCCAATTTGGGATTCCGATACGTCGGTGCATAAGACTGCAATGGGTCGCATATGATTCATTGCAAAAGTATCCCAAAAGTATCCCAATTTTGAAAACACGCAAGACGCTCGTGATCCGCTCTTCGAGGCAAATTATTGATTTTATTGGAGATATGTGGTGGCCCGGGCAGGAGTCCAACCTGCGACCTTCGCGTTAGGAGTGCGCTGCTCTATGCAACTGAGCTACCGGGCCAACGTTCTCTAGTGTATCCCGGAGAGCGCTACGGCATCTAAGGGGCATTCGGCATCTGCGAGGTAAAATCAAACCGTGCCCAGATACTCCATTGTCGTCCCGTTCCATAACGAAGAAGAGAACGTCACGAAGCTCTATGACCGCGTGAAAGAGGTGATGGAGCAGGTCGCCTCCAGCTTCGAACTGGTGTTTGTCGACGACGGCTCGCGCGACCGCACGTACCGGCTGCTGGAGGAGATTGCGGCTGTGGATTCGCGCGTGCTGCTGGTGAAGCTGCGCCGCAACTTCGGGCAGACCTCGGCGCTGGCGGCAGGGTTCGACCACGCCTCGGGGGAGCTCATCCTGGCGATGGACGGTGACCTGCAGCATGACCCGGCGGAGATTCCACTGTTCCTGGCGAAACTGGAAGAGGGGTACGACGTGGTGAGCGGCTGGCGGGCGCAGCGTGCGGACAATATGGTGATGCGTCGCATCCCGTCCGGCGTGGCGAACTGGCTGATGGCGCGGCTCTCCGGCGTGGATATCCATGACTTTGGCACGACGTTCAAGGGCTACCGGCGCGAGGTGATCCAGAATATTCCGCTGTACGGCGAGATGCACCGGTTCATACCGGCGCTGGCTAGCTGGTATGGCGCGAGTATCTGCGAGGTGGCGATCTCCAATCCCGCGCGTGAGGCGGGGCGCAGCCACTATGGGATCTCGCGGACGTTCCGTGTGTTCTTCGACCTGCTGACGATCCGGTTTCTGTTGAAGTACATGACGCGGCCGCTGCACTTCTTCGGCAGCATTGGCGCGCTGGCGGAGGTCGGCGGCGCGGGCATCGCCCTCTGGTTGCTGGCGTATAAGCTGATCAGCGGGCATGACGTAATCGGCGAGCATGGGCCGTGGTTCGTGATCGCGGCGGTGCTGATCCTGGCGGGTATCCAGTTGATTGGAGTGGGGCTGCTGGGTGAGTTGCAGGTGCGGCACTTCTTTACGCAGGCGCAGCGCTCGCCCTATGCGGTGGACCGCATTGTGCGGATGAAGCCTGTAGAGCAAGGGATAGAGGACAGGGGATAGAGGATAGTGAAAACGATGCGCGCGATTCAGATTCAGCAGACGGGTGGGCCTGAAGTACTGGAGCTGAAGGAGTTGCCGATACCGCAACCCGCAGCGGGACAGGTGCTGGTGAAGATCGAGGCCTGCGGCGTCAACTTTATCGACACGTATCTGCGTGAGGGCCGGTATCCTGCGACGCTGCCGTTTATTCCAGGGCAGGAGGCTGCGGGGGTTGTTGTTGAAGCTGGCGAGGGAGTCAGCGGGTTCAAGCCGGGCGACCGCGTGGCATGGAACGGAACACGTGGCACCTATGCTGAGTACGCGTGCGCTCCGGCGAGTGATCTGCTGCATGTGCCGGAGGGCATGAGCACGGAACAGGCCGCAGCGGTGCTACTGCAGGGGCTGACCGCGCATTATCTTTCGCACAGCACGTATGCGATCCAGAGCGGCGATACGGTGCTGGTGCATGCGGGCGCGGGCGGTGTGGGGCTGCTGCTGACGCAGATGGCGAAACGGCTGGTCTGCAAGGGACAGGGCGCGACGGTGATCACGACGGTTTCGACCGAGGAGAAGGCGGAGCTTTCTCGCGGAGCGGGAGCGGACAAGGTTGTGCTCTACACGCAGGAGAGCTTTGCCGATGCGGTGAAGGCGTTCACGGACGGCAAGGGGCTGCCGGTGGTGTATGACTCGGTGGGGAAGACGACGTTTGAGGACTCGCTGAAGTGCCTGCGACCGCGCGGGCTGTTGGCGCTGTATGGCGCGTCGAGCGGCGCGGTGCCACCGATGGACCCGATCCGGCTGATGGCGGGGTCGCTGTACCTGACGCGTCCGACGCTGAAGGATTACGTGCAGACGCGCGAGGAGCTGGAGCGGCGCGCGAACGAGGTCTTTGGCTGGGTTGCGAGCGGGAAGCTCTCGGTGCGCATCGGCGCGCGCTATAAGCTGGAAGACGCAGCGCAGGCGCACCGCGATCTGTGCGGACGGAAGACGACGGGCAAAGTGCTGATCCTGCCCTGAGGTTCTGCTTCGCGTGTGTTGATGTTCACGTAACCTATGGTGTGTCCTGGTGTCTAAATGGTGGGAGTAGACGCGATGATAAAGACTGGGCTCACACTGTTGCTGGCGGTTGCAGGGTTGAACGTGGCGCTGTGCCAGAACGCACAGGTTCCTGATGCGAAGGCCACGCCGGTGCTGGTGGAGCTGTTCACTTCAGAGGGCTGCTCGAGCTGCCCTCCTGCGGATGCACTGCTGGCGAAGCTGGATGGCAAGATAACATCGTCGGGGCAGCAGATCATCGCGTTGAGCGAGCATGTGACTTACTGGAACAATCTGGGGTGGACCGATCCGTTCTCGCTGCAGTTCTTTACGGACCGTCAGAACGAATATGCCAACCGCTTTGCAGCGGATGAGGTCTACACGCCGCAGGTGGTGGTGAATGGCGCGGCACAGACGCTGGGCAGCGATGGGCGCGCGGTACTGAAGGCCGTTCAGCAACAGGCGCTGCCGTTGCCGCTGGCGTTCCATGTGATGTCGTCGCGGCCGAACGGGAAGAACCTCTCGGTGATGTTTACGGTGAGTGGCAATGTTCCTGTGGGCGGTGCGGAGGTGTACGCCGTGCTGGCCGACGACCGCGATACGACGAGCGTTGCGCATGGCGAGAATGCGGGGCGCACGTTGAGCCATGTGGCCGTGGCGAGGCGCATTGGAATGGGCGTCGTGCTGCGCGCAGGCGAGCAGACGCTGGTAAGTATTCCCATGGCCACAGATCTGCGGACGCAGGCCGAGGGGGGACGCCGGCTGGTACTGGTGGCACAGTTGCGGGGGCAGGGGCGCGTGGTCGGGCTGCTGAGCCATGAGCTTCCGAACGGGGACCCAGCGCAGGCCAGCGAGACATCAACGCGGCTGGGTACGCTACTGGCTCGCTGATGACTGGTGGCTTCGGGACGGCGGTATGCCGCCTAAGTGTCTTTCGATGGCCCGGTTGAGGCAAAATGCGGGTCGCGAATCCAGCAAGATTTCTATTTTGTCATCATAAGAAACGCCCTGCGTTGTTCGGGCCGTCACATTAAGAACTGTATGATAGCGAACATACGGCCGGCGGGATGATCCGCGATCGGCGACTCTCGGCATTCTCGATCAGCCGCCCGTCCAACCCATTGTGAATACGCTCACGGAAGCTACTCCACCGCAGGACGGAAGGCGACCCTTTTTGAGCGTGCATCTTGTAAATCCCAGTGACAATTCTTTTGGTACGGCGGTCATTACACCGCGTTGGTTATTTGTATTAGCTGCGGCGACGCCGACGTCGGCGGGTGAACCGATCCTCGTCGACGAGTCGATCGAGCAGGTGGTGCCTGAAAGTATCATGCCCGGTGACATCGTCGGCATCAGTGTGCACACCGGCAACGCTCTGCGCGGCTATGCGGTGGGGCGCATGGCGCGAGAGCGAGGCGCCTGGGTGGTGTACGGCGGCATCCATGCGACGCTGTTTCCCGAGGAGGCGCTTGAGCTAGGTCAGGCGCATGCGGTTGTGAAGGGCGACGGCGACATCATCTGGGGCGAAGCGGTGGCGGATTGCCTGGCGGGAACGCCACGGCAGGTGTACGAGGGCGGCCGCATCGGCGGAAGCGAGTTCCTGGCGGCTCGTTGGGACCTGATCCGTCCGGAGAAGTACATGTGGGCCTCGGTGCAGACGATCCGCGGCTGCCCCAAGCACTGCTCTTTCTGCAGCGTGTGGCGGACCGACGGACAGCAGCCCCGCCAGCGACGGTTTCAGAGCGTGATCGACGAGATCATCAGTCTGCGCCGCATCGGGTTCCGCTTCATCGCACTGGCTGACGACAACTTCTATCCGGTGACGCTTACTGATTTGCATCTGGCTCGCGAGCAGAACAACGCGGCCCGTCTCGAAGAGCTGACGGCGATCCGCGCAGAGCGGTTTCAGCTAATGGAAGAGCTGTCGAAGCTGCCCAAGGACATGGTCTTTTTCACGCAGATCACGATGGAAGCAGGCGAGGATGGCGAGTATCTCGATGCCATGCGTCGCGCCAACATCAAGGGCGCGCTGGTAGGTGTGGAGGCGGTGACGCCCGAGGGGTTGAAGGCGGTATTCAAGGACTTCAACTACTCCGGCGATGCACTGGCGAAGCAACTGCAGACGTTCAAGCAGCATGGCGTGCACGTTCTCGGCTCGTTTATCTTCGGGTTGCCGACGGACAAGCCTGCTACGTTCGACGCGACGGTGGAGATGGCGTTGAAGGCAGGTGTGACCTTCGCGCAGTTTGTGATGATGACGCCGTTTCCCGGCACGATCGACTTTGGGCGCTGGGAGAAGGAGCAGTCGCTGGACCCGACGCTGGTGGGCGATGTGCCGATCACACGCTACTGGCTGATCCCTACGGAGGTGCGGCCGAAGATGTTTACACCGCATCCTTCGATGAGCTCGACGGAGATCAGTGAGCGCACGCAACGCGTTTGGGACCGGTTCTATAACTGGAGCTCGGTATGGCAGCGGTCGGCCTGCACACCGACGCTGAAGGCGCGGATCGCGTTCATGTTTCTTTCCAAGCTCTACCGGCAGATGTATGCGGGCACGGGCATCTCCACGGACAGCGCGCGGCGGAAGAAGTCCAAATCGACGGCCCGCTGGATGGCGCGGCAGTGCAAGCGGCTCTTCCAGGCCAAGCCGATGCCGGAGCTGCGGTCGCCCCTATGGGCGATGCCCATCGTACCGCCGCCTGCCTTTGCTGCTGTAGTGCCTGTGGAGTCACCTTTTATCATTCATCGCGACTAGGGCGTGTACTTGATTTGGGCGGACGCACGATACACTAGGGTATTGCCGAAGTTTTTGCAGTGCGCCTCTTGTGGCACTGTTCTGTTCATCCAACGCTACCGCAAGGAATGTTCGGGAAGCGCGGTGAGACTCCGCCACTGCCCCGCAACTGTGATGTGCACACCTCTCCTGCTGCTGTTCCTGCGTGCGGAGAGGTGAAGCTGACCCGGAGCTGCCCACTGGGCGTCTAACCAATGAGACGCCCGGGAAGGGAAGTTCGCACGCTGGGTCCGCTTTGAAACTGCGCCAGTCAGGAGACCGGTTCCGCTGCGATCCTAGCCTGCCACGCTCCCGACGGGGGAGCGGAGGAGAACTGTTATGGTACGTCTGCTGAGCCGGGCCCAAGTGCGGTCTGCTGCCAGTTTTCCCAAGCGCGTGGGCCTTGCAGGCCGCGCTTCTTTACTTGCCCTTACCTTCTCGCTTGCGGCCACCACGGCGCAGGCCGTTACTGTGCACGGTCGCCTGACCGATGCGCTGGGCACGCCGATCCCGGGCGGCCGCGTGCAGTTGGTGGAAGATGGGAAGGTCGTCGCCTTCGGCTTCGCTGACCAGGACGGCAAATACGAGATCGACTACAGCGGTGCGGGCCGCTTCACATTGATCGGGCTCTCGCCACAGTATCTGCCATCGGTCGGCACGGATTTTTACGCCGGCCTGAAGGACGTGCTGGCGCAGAACGTGGTGCTGGCGACCAACACTGTGCGGCAGGACATCTCGGTGAGCGCGACGGGCATCCCGACGCCGTTGCCGCAGTTGACTGCTCCGGTGACGGTGCTGCCGGGTGCGCTGATGTCGACAGACATCGGCGTAAGCAATGAGTTGCGACAGGAGCCGGGCGCGTTCGTGGTGCAGACTGGGCAGACCGGCGGTGTGACGAGCCTGTTTCTGCGCGGCGGCAACTCGACCGCGAACCTGGTGACGATAGATGGCATTCCTGCAAACGATGTCGGAGGCACCTTCGACTACGGCACGGTGAGCTCGACGGCGATCGACCGGATTGAGGTCTACCGCGGGCCGGACTCGGCGATCTATGGGACGGATGCAGGTGCGGCTGTTGTCGCCATCTCGACACCGCGCGGATCAACGCCCTCGCCGGTCGTGACGTACTCCGGTGACGCGGGCAATCTGTTTACCTGGCGCAACGAGGTGACGCTGGGTGGCACGCTGCAGAAGCTGGATTACTACGGCGCATTCTCGCGGTTCGACACGTCGAACGCGGTGCGCGAGGACAGATATCACTCGGCGACGTCGGCGGCGAACATTGGGTACGACTTCAACGGCAACACGCAGATACGGTTCACGATCCACAATGCAGATTCGGCGACGGGATTGCCGGGGCCGCAGAACTTCTTCGCTCTGCCGAACACGGCCAAGCAGGCCGATGAAGACCTGTACTCCGGCATCACGGTGGAGAACCGCTACAAGCAGGTGTGGCATAACCTGCTGCGTTACGGCATCGCGCGCAAGCGGGAGCAGATCTATCAGTACGGCCAGCCAGGCATACCGATTACCTATGAGGCAGGGACTCCGAATCAGTACACCGAGTACTTTGGCAACGTAGTCACGATCCGCGGAGCCAATGGATATACGGTGACGGGACAGACCGATATCTTCGGTTCGACCAGCGACCAGTCGTCGAACCGGGACCAGCTGTACTACCAGAGCGACCTGTCACTGTCGCCGCACTTCAATGCGCTGTTCGGCTTTCGTTACGACAATGAGCGCGGGGGCTTCAACGATCCGGAGTTCTTCGAGTCCTACAACACGCAGCGCACGAACTTCGAGTACAACCTGCAGTTCCAGGGCGAGTACTGGAACCGGCTGTTCTACTCGGCTGGCGGCGCGGTGGAGAAGAACCACCTGTACGGCATCGCGGGTACTCCGAGGCTGGGCCTGAGCTACGTCGCGGTGCGGCCCACTACGCAGGCCTTCCACGGCACACGGTTGCGCGCGAATGCAGCCACGGGCGTTCAGGAGCCGACCCTGGCTCTGGAGCACAACAGCCTGTACACGCAACTGCTGGACAGTGGTGATACCACCGATATTGCGCTCTACCACATTGGGCCGCAGACGGCGGAACGCTCTCGCACCTATGACGTTGGTGTCGATCAAAACATCCTTGGCGAGAAGCTGACGCTGAAGGCCGGGTACTTCCACAATGTCTTCGACCGCCAACTGGAAGCTGTTGGTGGGTCGGCCCTGCTGGCGTACTTCAATATTCCGTGTCCGGTGGCGCAGAACCCATGCCCGCTGGCCGCGATCTATGACGCTTATGTGAACTCGCTGGCGTTCCGTGCGCAGGGTGCGGAGTTGGAGCTGACGTGGCAGCCGAAGCCGGCTTTCCTGGTGCGCGGCGGGTACACGTACCTGGATGCGCGAGTGCTGCAGTCGTTTGCGTCGGATGCCGTGGCGGCGAGCCAGGGCTATGCGACCGTGAACCCGAACTTCCCGACGATCGCAATTGGCGCGGAGAGCCCGCTGGTGGGCGCACGGCCATTTCGGAGGGCACCGCACACGGGCTACTTTGATGTGCAGTACACGCACAAGAAGCTGAATACGGCGTTGCGCGCGTCGATGGCCAGCCGGAGCGACGACTCGACGTTCCTGGACTATCAGGACGTGAACGGCGGTAACACACTGCTGCTGCCGAACCGCGATCTCGACTTTGGGTATGTGAAGCTGGATCTGAGCGTGATGTATGCGCTGAAGCACGGCTTTACCTACTTTGGGCAGGTGGACAATCTGCTCAACGACCAGCATATTGGGCCGATTGGCTACCCCGGTCTGCCTTTAACGTTTCGGATGGGGCTAAAGTTGCGATTGGGCGGTAACTAAGCGCAACTGGAGCAAGGATGGCCCGTTTCTGCAACGCGGGGGTAGGCCATCGCGTCTGATTCAGTGTAGGCATGTATGCTTGCAGGCTGAGAACGAACGTCCTATCGGACGGAAGGAAGAGGAAGACCATGAATGCACGTAGAACACTCTATGCGGCTGTTGCGGTCGGAGCGCTTACTGTTGCATCCCTGGCCGCCGCAGGCCAGGAGGCGCCCACCGAGGGCCCGGTGCCGACGACCGCACTCATTACGATTACGAGCAAGCACGGCGAACAGTTGGACCCCGCCATGTTGAAGCTGAAGGTCAACCGGCATGACGCGCCGATCACCGCGGTAACGCCGCTGGTGCCCGCGCATGCGCAAGTGGCCATCCTGGTCGATGACGGCCTGCGCTCCTCCTTCGCACTGCAGCTGAAGGAGATGGAGCAGTTTCTGAATGAACTGCCTCCCGGTACGAACGTGATGCTCGGCTTTATGCAGAACGGCACCGTTATCAGCAAGGGCTTTACGCGAAACCACGAGGAGATTGTGCAGCAGCTGCGCATCCCGTTCTCCGTACGCGGCATTAGCGGCAGCCCGTACTTCTCGCTGGACACGCTGGTGAAGAACTGGCCTTCGCAGGAGCCTGGGCCGCGCATGGTGCTGTTGCTGACCAATGGCGTCGACCCCTATAACGGCAGCACGTCGATCATGAACCAGGACAGCCCCTATGTTCAGACGGCGCAGGAAGATGCGCAGCGCGCCGGTGTTGCGGTGTACTCGATCTACTTCCCGGATGCGCGGATGCGGCGAGGCGCTTTCAGCGGGCAGAGCTATCTGTCGCAGGTAGCGGAGGCTACGGGCGGCATCTCGTTCAACCAGGGCACCATTCCGCCGGTGTCGATCGGGCCGTATCTTGACCAGTTCCGCAAGGCAATGCTGGAGAGCTACACGGTCAGCTTTATGGCCATACCCAGCGGAAGTCGCCGGAACGATCTGACACAGATCAAGCTGACGACGACGCAGCCGGGAGTGAAGATCATCGCCCCGGAGGCAGTCCGCCCCGGTGTCTCAGAATAAGGCCTTTCGCTAACCGCACGTACACCTCTCGCGCCCCCAATTTCTGTAGGATAGACAGGGACGTGAGAGGTGTATGAGCGAAGGTCGTTGGGTACTGTTGATTGCGAGTGAGGTGGGCGGAACGGACTCCGTGTCCGACCGCGCGATGGAGCGCCTGGTGGAGGCCATCGGTGAAGAAGGCTATGAGGTGGTTCGCACCTCTACGCCGGATGATGGACTCTCGCTGGTGACGTCCGACCCTTCGTACAGCGCCATCCTGCTGGATTGGGATCTGGAAGGCGAAGGCGAGTTTACGGAGCAGGCCGCACTGAAGATCCTGCGCGCGGTGCGTCGCCGCAATAAAAAGATTCCTATCTTCCTCATCGCTGACAGAACCCTGGTGAGCGACCTGCCACTGGAAGTGGTGAAGCAGGTGCATGAGTACATCCACCTGTTCGGCGACACGCCCGCGTTCATCGCCAACCGCGTAGACTTCGCCGTGGAGCGATATCATGAGCAGCTTCTGCCGCCGTACTTCCGCGAGCTGAAGAAGTACACCGATCAGGGGGCCTATAGCTGGGACGCGCCCGGACACATGGGCGGTGTGGCCTACCTGAAGCATCCGGTGGGTATGGAGTTCCACAAGTTTTTCGGCGAGAACATCATGCGTTCGGACCTCGGTATCTCGACGTCGCCGCTGGGTTCGTGGCTGGACCACCTTGGGCCTCCGGGAGAGAGCGAGCGCAATGCGGCGCGCATCTTCGGGGCGGACTGGACGTTCTATGTGCTGGGCGGCTCATCGGCTTCGAACCAGATTGTGGGCCATGGTGTGATCGCTCAGGACGATATCGTGCTGGCCGATGCGAACTGCCACAAGTCGATCTGCCATTCGCTGACGGTGACTGGCGCGAGGCCGGTGTACTTCAAGCCGACACGCAATGGCTACGGAATGATCGGGCTGGTGCCGGTGAAGCGGTTCAGCCCGGAGAACGTAAAGGCCCTGATTGAGCGCAGCCCGTTTTCCGCAGGCGCGCGTTCCCAGGTGCCGACGTACGCCGTGGTGACGAACTCAACCTATGATGGGCTCTGCTACGACGTGAACCGCGTGGTGGAGGAGCTGGCGAAGAGCGTGGGCCGCGTGCACTTTGACGAAGCATGGTACGCGTATGCGAAATTCCACCCCATCTACCAGGGACGGTTCGCAATGGGCGTGCCGGATGAGATGCCGGGCCGCCCGGCGATCTTCTCCACGCAGTCCACGCACAAGATGCTGGCGGCGTTTTCGATGGCGTCGATGGTGCATGTGAAGCTGAGCCCGCGCGCGCCGCTGGACTACGACCAGTTCAATGAAGCGTTCATGATGCACGGCAGCACCAGCCCGTTCTATCCGTTGATTGCGTCGATCGACGTGGCCGCCGCGATGATGGATGAACCTGCTGGGCCCACGCTGATGAGCGAGACGCTGCAGGATGCGATCAGCTTCCGCAAGGCGATGAGTTCGATTGCGCACCGGTTGCGGCAGGCGGAGGAGGGCTGGTTCTTCCGGCTCTATCAGCCGGAGTATGTGGTCGATCCCCTCGACGGGGAGCGCTACCTGCTGGAGGATGCGCCCGACGGCGCGCTGACCAACCGCTCAAGCTGCTGGACGCTGAAGCCCGGCGAGGAGTGGCACGGCTATCAGGACGAGGACATCGCCGACGACTACTGCATGCTGGACCCGGCGAAGGTGACGATCCTGACGCCGGGCGTGAACGCGCAGGGCGTCGTGGCGGACTGGGGAATTCCAGCGGCGATTCTGACGGAGTTCCTCGACGGGCGCCGCGTGGAGATTGCTCGCACGGGCGATTACACCGTACTGGTGCTGTTCAGCGTGGGCACGTCGAAGGGCAAGTGGGGCGCGCTGCTGGAGAACCTGTTCGAGTTCAAGCGACTGTATGACTCGGAGGCGTCGCTCGAAGAGGCGCTGCCGGAGCTGGTGTCGAAGTATCCGGCGCGGTACCGCAACCAGACGCTGAAGGAACTGAGCGACGAGATGCACCAGGCGATGAAGGAGATGGACCTCGCGGGGCTGGTGAACGCCGCCTGCGACGAGGACTTCGACCCGGTGCTGACGCCTTCGCAGACCTACCAGAAGATGCTGACCGGCGAGACCGAAAAGGTGAAGTTCGCGGAGATGGCCGGGCGCATCGCGGCGGTGATGCTGGTGCCGTATCCGCCGGGCATTCCGATGTCGATGCCGGGCGAGCGGCTGGGCGGTCCGGACAGCCCGGTGATCCGCCTGATCCTGGCGATGGAGCAGTTCGGCAAGCGCTTCCCGGGCTTCGAGCGCGAGACGCATGGCATTGAGATCGACGAGCATGGCGAGTACTGGATGCGCGCGGTGATTGAGACGCCAGGCACAAAGCGAAACGGCCGCGGCAAGCAGAAGCCGCCCAGTTCGGCGCCGCCTGTGAAGCGTAAGAAGAAGTCGCTTCCCGGTGACGATGAGCCGCCAGTTCCCGGGACGACGAAGATCGCGCCTGAGCGCTGAGGCACGATCAGAGGCCGCAGTTGCAGCTTTTGCCGTGCGTCGGTGGCAGCTTGCCGTCGAGTGTGGGGATGCAGTGTCCGTGCGGGTCGCTGGTGGGGTTGCCGAGCACTTCGGCTATGCGCGCCTCGAACCGCTCGGAGATAAAGTGCTCCAGCTTCTCGGCCTCGTCGTGTATCTCGTCGATGGGATAGTTGAGTACCTCGAAGAGGAAGGTCTCGATGAGGCGATGGTGACGTACGATCTCCAGTGCGCGCCTGCGCCCTGTCGCCGATAGCGTGACGCCCCGGCTGCGCTGGTATTCCACCAGCGTGGGCCGCTCGCCCGCGAGTCGCTGCAGCATGTTGGTGACTGAAGCCGGCGCGATGGAGAGGTGCTCGGCCAGCAACGAACTACCGACGCGCAGCCGCTCATCCCCGGATAGCGTGTAGATGGCCTTGAGATAGTTGTCGACGGACTCGCTCTGGACGCGGGCGTGTCTGCGAGGCGTGGCTTTGGTGGCGGTGGGCATCTTCGGTTTCAAGTGTAGATCGTATCGACTCCCGATGCGCGCGAAATGACGAAGGCCCCGGACGAATCCGGGGCCTTCGTTGTTGGTTGCGGTGGAGCTTAGTACATGCCGTCCATGCCGCCGCCGTGGTTGTGGCCGCCGGCCGGAGCTTCCTTCTTCTCCGGAATATCGGCGATCATGGCCTCGGTGGTGAGCATCAGGCCGCTGATGGAGGCGGCGTTCTGCAGGGCAGTGCGCGTGACCTTGGTCGGGTCGATGACGCCGGCCTTGACCAGGTCCTCGTAGACACCGGTGCCGGCGTTGTAGCCGAAGTTGGTGTCCTTCGATTCGTTGATCTTGCCGATGACCACTGCACCCTCTTCACCCGCGTTGTGGACGATCATGCGCAGCGGCTCTTCGATGGCGCGACGGATGATGTTCGCACCGATCTTTTCGTCGCCTTCGAGCGTCTTGATCAGGTCGTCGACGGCCTTGGTGCAGCGCACCAGTGCCACGCCGCCGCCCGGGACGATGCCCTCTTCGACAGCTGCACGGGTTGCGTGCATCGCGTCCTCGACGCGCGCCTTCTTCTCCTTCATCTCGGTCTCGGTAGCTGCCCCGACCTTGATGACGGCGACGCCACCAACCAGCTTCGCAAGGCGCTCCTGGAGCTTCTCGCGGTCGTAGTCGGAGGTGGTCTTCTCGACCTGCGCGCGAATCTCCTTCACGCGGCCTGCGATCTTGTCGTCAGCTCCGCCGCCATCGACGATGGTGGTGTTGTCCTTGTCGATGGTGATGCGCTTGGCGGTGCCCAGATCCTCGAGCGTGACGCCCTCGAGCTTGATGCCGAGGTCCTCGGTGATAGCCTTGCCGCCGGTCAGGACAGCGATATCCTCCAGCATGGCCTTGCGGCGGTCGCCGAAGCCGGGGGCCTTCACGGCCGCAACGTTCAGCGTGCCACGCAGCTTGTTCACCACGAGGGTCGCGAGCGCCTCACCGTCCACATCCTCGGCGATGATCAGCAGGGGCTTGGCGGTGCGGGCAACCTGCTCCAGCAGCGGCAGCAGGTCCTTCATCGTGGAGATCTTCTTCTCATAGATGAGGATGTAGGGGTTCTCGAGGGCAGCTTCCATGCGCTCCGCATCGGTGACGAAGTAGGGCGAGAGGTAGCCGCGATCGAACTGCATGCCCTCGACCACATCGAGCTGAGTCTCCATCGTGCGGGACTCTTCCACGGTGATGACGCCGTCCTTGCCGACCTTCTTCATCGCCGCAGCGATGATGGTGCCGATCTGCTCGTCCGAGTTGGCGGAGATGGTGCCGACCTGGGCGATCATGTCGCCCGAGACGGGCTTGGAGAACGTGGAAAGAGCGCCGCCGGTGACGACGCCGTTCTCATCGCGCTTGCCGATGATGGCCTCAACGGCCTTGTCGATGCCGCGCTTCAGCGCCATCGGGTTGGCACCGGCCGCGACGGTCTTTACTCCCTCGCGGTAGATGGCCTGGGCCAGAACGGTGGCGGTGGTGGTGCCGTCGCCGGCAACGTCGGAGGTCTTGGAGGCGACCTCCTTCACCATCTGTGCGCCCATGTTCTCGAGGCCCTCGGGCAACTCGATCTCCTTGGCGACGGTGACGCCGTCCTTGGTGATGGTCGGCGAACCGAACTTCTTCTCGATGACGACGTTGCGGCCCTTGGGACCGAGCGTCACCTTCACAGCGTTCGCGAGCGTGTTCACGCCGCGCAGAATCGCCTGACGCGAATCTTCTCCGTGCAGAATTTGCTTTGCCATTGTGTTTCCCTCAGGGGCTGAAGCCCCAAAATTTTTGGTGGAATCCATGTCACGGCTGAAGCCGTGACCTACCGTATATCGCCGGAGCGAAAGTTATTTGAGGATGCCGAGGACTTCTTCCTCGCGCATGATGAGGAACTCCTCGCCGTCGAGCTTGATCTCAGTGCCGGAGTACTTGCCGAAGAGGATCTTGTCGCCGGCCTTGACGTCGAGAGGGAAGACCTTGCCTTCGTCGTTGGACTTGCCCTTACCGACGGAGATGACTTCGCCCTGCTGGGGCTTTTCCTTGGCGGAGTCGGGGATGATGATGCCGCCGACCTTGGTTTCGCCCTCTTCGAGGCGGCGAACCAGGATGCGGTCATGCAACGGCGTAAATGAGGTGGCTGCCATGATGGTGCTTCTCCTTGATGAAACGTTGGTTGTAGCGGGCCCGGTGGACTGGGTGGGAGTGCCGGAAGGCCGAAGTAGCGCCTTAGCACTCACCTGTGCCGATTGCTAATATAGGCCTCTGATCGAAGTCGGTCAAGGGTGTCTGTATGAATTTGAGTTAAACTCGCTCATATTCTCGGGCGGGCCGTAAGCGAGGGTCGGAGGCAGCCAGTTACGGGTCAAAAGCTGTAGAATCAGCCTATGAATTTTCGCACTTCCAGCTCCTCGGCCCTCGTCAGGACGCTTGCAAAAGCGAGTGTTGTCCCGGTTCTGGCTTGCCTCGTGGGTACTGCGGCGGCGTCCGCGCAGGACTCCGAGCATGGCCGCAAGTACAAGCCGCTGCCACCCACAGCGCACATCACCGTGACAGTCCAGAAGGGCTTCAACAGCAAGCCGATCATGAATGCAGCAGTGGTCTTCCACGCCGTGCGCGATGGCCACAACGACGGCAACCTCGAGGTAAAGACCGACGAGGACGGCAAGGCTGTGATCGACGTGATCGAGATCGGCAGCAAGGTGAATGTGCAGGTCATCGCCAACGGCTTTGCAACCTCCGCACAGGAGATTGATGTGGACACCCCGACCAAGGACCTACTGGTCAAGATGCAGCGGCCACGGGCACAGGTGTCGGAGTTCGAGGACAACAGTGGCAAGGCCTCGCAGGTAAAGCCGGGCATCCAGGAGCCACCGCATCCGCTGCCTCCTCCTGCGACGGCAGGCACTCCCCAGTGAGCGGTGCGGACGGGCTGCAGGGGACTCTGCCGGCAAAGATCCTGAGTGGTAAGGGCGTTGTGGTGACCGGGGCAGCCCGGCGGATTGGCCGTGCGCTGGCGCTGACGCTGGCCGAGGCCGGCGCCGATGTCGTCATCACCTATCGCGGCTCGCAGGCCGACGCCGAGGAGACGGTCGCTGCGCTCCGGGCTCTTGGTTCAAACGCGATGGCTGTGCCCTGTGAGGTACGCGAGGAGCAGAGCGTGGAGCGTGCCATCGCAACGGCGGTCTCCCATCTGGGTGGGCTCGACATACTGGTCAACAACGCGGGCGCGTTTGAGACCGCAGCTCTGGAAGAGATCTCCGTTGCGCAGTGGGATGCGATGTTCGAGACCAACACGCGTGGCCCGTTTCTGCTTGCCCGCACGGCGCATCCGTACCTGAAGGCGGCGCGGGGCCGCATCGTCAATATCGGTTCGCTGGGCGGGCTGCACCCGTGGGCCACGCATGGGCACTACTGCACGTCGAAGGCGGCGCTGCACATGCTCTCGCAGACGATGGCCAAGGCGTGGGCCCCGGAGATCGCGGTGAACTGCGTTGCTCCAGGGATGATTGTGTGGGGTGATGTGAATCCGGCGTACGAGCACTTTGCCGCGAAGACGCCGATGGGCCGTAACGGCCAGGCGGAGGATGTTGCCGCGGCGGTGTTGTTCTTCGCCACCGCGCCCAGCTTCATCACCGGGCAGCTGCTGGCGGTGGATGGCGGTCTCGGCCTCTAGGTCAGCCTGCTAGCCTTTCCGCCAAAGAGCCGCTTCAGGAACGATGGGCGTTCTATCTCGTAGAGATTGCGGGGCTCTTCAATGGCGGGTAGCGGCTGTCCTTCGAAGACTGCCAGGGGGTTGTCCACACAGATCGCCTGCGCATAGTCAGCGCCATATTTCGAAGCAACGACGTCGTGGGCGGCACGCATCTTTGGCGGACGCCGTGTGGTGTTGTGCGCATCCGTCGCGAGGAAGTGGACCCAGCGGTCGCTTAACAGCTTGTGCGCCATCTTCTCCGCGACCTGGCCCATCTGGCCGACCACGGAGCTGGTTGTCACCTGCACGAGCATGCCCTGCTGCACCCAGGTTTTGAGGCGCGAAGGGTCACGCTGCAGGGTGGGATTGCGTTCAGGGTGGGTCAGTATAGGGGTCAAGCCGGCCAGCCGCAGGTCATAGATCGAATCGCCCATCTGCGGCGGGATGGCGTGGTCCTGCAGCTCGATCAGCAGATACTGTTTTGCATTGATCGAGTAGCGGTGCGGGTTGCGGCGGGCATCCTGGATGTTGTCATAGTTCATGTGAAAGTCGCAGCCGCTGCCGAGCGTGATCTTCACGCCCTCGCGGGCCAGGCTCTCGCGCAGGGCGTCGAGCAGCTGCTCGTTGCGTTCGCGGTCGAACGCATAACGATTGTTGGCGTGGGGGGTGGCGACGATGTGGGTGATACCGTCTTCCGCTGCCATGCGCGCCATGGCCACGGAGGTTTCAAGATCGGTCGAGCCATCGTCCAGGCCGGGCAAAAGGTGATGATGTATATCGACCATGGTAGCGTTTAGTTTAACACTCTGGCTAGACTGCCTGAACAGGCAGTTTTGCATCCTATGATAGAGATGACACTCAGCGGTAAACGTTATAGCGCGTAGTGTGCCCTCAACCTTTCATGAAAGTAGATTCCAGGAACGTCCTCATGGCAGAACAGACATCGAGCTCCTCCAGCAAGCCCCGCGTTCTAGTCGCCGACGACGAACAGGTAATCGCAAACACACTGGTCATCATCCTCAATCAGGCAGGCTTTGAAGCCAGGGCTGTCTATAGCGGCGAAAAGGCCATCGACCTGCTGGACTCCTTCAAGCCTGACATGCTGATCTCCGACGTCATTATGACTGGCATGACTGGCATCGAAGCCGCGATTGAAGTGCGCAACCGTCTGCCGGAGTGCAAGATCCTGCTTTTCTCGGGACAGGCCGCCACTGCCGATCTGCTGGAGCGCGCGCGCACCCAGGGACATGAGTTCGAGATCCTCGCCAAGCCGGTGCACCCGACCGATCTGCTCGCCAAACTTCGCGGCTAAACACTGCTGCCCGTGCAGCGGTGCAGCTACAGTGGCAACTTCGCGCGTTCCCTCAGCCGTTCATGGCGTTTCAACTCAATCAGGTATTCATAGTACCCCATCAGCGTGGCGTACATCATGCCTGCGCGCCCATCCAACACGGCACGTCGTACGAACATCAGGTACAGCCACTTGATCAGGGGCCGCAGAGGCAGGCCGTAAAAGATCGCCTTCTGCGCAGCGCGTCTCTGGTGAAAGTCAGCTGCGAACAACGCCTGTCGCAATGACGCACCTTGCACGGCAGTGCCGTTTGCCAGCAGGTCGGCCTCCGCGCTGGAGTAGGCGTTATGCCGTGCTACCCAACTCGCAAGGCCCTTTGAAAAAGGGAAGTGGTCGAACGGAGCATTGAGTGATGCCACTGTGCCCTGTACATCGACAACTTCGTTGATCTCCCGCGTATAACGCGCCCTGTCCACGCGCAGCAGCCGCACATAGAAGGGCGTCATCTGTGCGTGCTTGAGCCATGTGCCCCACAGGTAGTCGCGCCGCCGCATGCGAAATCCGGAAACGCCGTCCTGCACATGCGCCACAGCCTGTTGCATCTCCGTGACGAGCTCTGGTGTCGGACGCTCGTCGGCATCCAGCACCAGCACCCAGCCGTGGCAAAACGGCAATGCCAGGCCGGCATTTCGCTGCGCGGCATAGTTGTCAAACGCACGCATACTCACGCTGGCGCCGTGCTCGCGCGCGATGGTCACTGTGCGGTCTATGCTGCCGGAGTCCAGTACATGCACATCGTCGCACCATGCCACCGAGTCGAGACACCCGGGCAGGTCCAGCTCTTCATTGCGCGTAAGAATGAGCACCGAGATCACGCCGCGTCTCCGCCGTGTAGAAAACGTTCGCGCTGCTTCACGGCTTTTGCAGGCACGCCTGCATACACCGTCCAGGGCTCAAGGTCGCGTGTAGCGACAGACGCCAGTCCCAGCACGGAGCCCTCGCTCACCTGTACGCCGGGTGCGACACAGGCGCGCGCGCAAATCCACGCATACGCGCCGAAGCTCATGCGGTAGGCAAGCAGTGGAAACGCGGGATCGTTGTAGTCGTGCGTCGCGCCACAGATATAGCTGCCCTGCGAAAAGATCACGTGTGAGCCGCACTCGATCAGTGCGGGGTTGTAGATTTCAACGCCATCGGCCGTGGTCACCTGATCGGCGCAGTGCAGGTTCCACGGCGCCCATACCTTTGAGCCCGGATAGAAGTGGCACTTTGTCCCAAGCTTCGCGCCGAAGAGTCGCAACAAAAGGCTGCGCCATGCATGGAACGGCCGCGGTGACGTCCGGTACAGCAGCAACCAGACGATGCCCCACACCAGCCGCGCCGCGCGATTACTCAGGGAAAATGCGGGCCGTGTGTAAGCGTCCGCTCCCGGCGGCGCGACGATGTGATCGGTGGCGCGATACACGGGGGTACGGTGGCGTGTCGTCTCACTCATGCCTTGCGTGGCTCCGCAAGCGCGCTTGTTTGGGCTGCCCTTGCATCGGCAAGAAGCTCCACCAGCGCACTCGTGTTCTTTCGCATATCGTACCGCGTTGTGGCGCTCTGTAATGCGCGGGCGCTCATCGCCTCGCGTTCTGCGGGGCTCAAGCCGGTCCATTGCGTCAGCAGGGAGATCACGCCTTCCAGGGTATCGTCATCCACCAGCGCGCAGCCGTCGGCGGCCAGGTCCTCCGCAATGTTGATGGGCTGCGTGATCAGCACAGGCTTCCCGCAGGCCAGGGCCTCCACGACCGCGATGCCGAAGTTCTCCTGATGTGACGGCAGGACGAACGCTTCGCATCCCGCAAACGCGCCCCACTTCCTCTCGCCCTTCAGCATGCCTGGCCAATGAACGCGCTCTGCTATGCCTGCGCGCTCGGCCATACGCTGCAGTTTGCTTTGCCAGCCCGCGCTGTCTGGGCCGGCCATTACCAGTTGCACGTCCGGTTGCAGTAGCGCAACCCGCGCGAAGGCTTCGATCAACAGATCGCACCCCTTCTTCGGGTCGAGGCGGCCGAGAAAGAGTAGATACTGCTTGTCGCGCAGAGCCGGGCAGAGCGCGTAGAACGCCTCGCGGCACTCCGCTACATCCGCAGACGGCGCATCGGCTCCCAGACCGATCACCGCCGCGTTCCAGCGATGCAGCCAGAAGCTCTGCGCAGCGAGACCGCGCTCGGCCTCTGTCGTGAACACCACACGCAGCGCGTGCCGCAGCACCCAGTATTGCACCGGCAGCCAGTAGAGCCACTTCTTCATATGCTTGATGCGTGATGCGCGCTTGAAGTACGGGTCCAGCATTCCGTGTGCAAACACCAGATAGGGCACGTGTCCGGCCACAGTGCGCAACACAGCGAGCGAGAGGTACTCCCACATACCATGTAGCACAACGCCGTCGTAGCGGTTGCGGTTGGCGCGCAGCCACGGCACCAGCTTCGCGGAGTAGGCCCCCTTGCAGTCACCGCCCAGCGCATGAACGGTAAACGGAGCAGCTTGCAAGTAGCCAGCCTGCGGATCGTCCAGCGTCAGCACCTCGCTATCGCAGCCATCAGGGGCCGAGCGCAGCATCATCCGCACAGCCTCCTGCGGGCCGCCGCTATCGGGCCTCATGTTGCTGATGATGTGCAGAATCCGCAAGCTTCGCCGCTCCCTCGCTACGTCGTGATGATACCAACTAGGCTCATGGTGTGAGCTTGCCGGTCGTGTATGCGAGCGCGGCACGCAGGCCACGCACGTCTTCCTCAAAGCTCCACGTCTTCATGCGCTCCCGTGCGGCGTCGCCCATGGCGCGCGAGGCGCCGGGCGGCGTCAGCACACGGCTCAGCGCGTGCATCAGCGCCTCCACGTCGCCCACCGGATACACGCAACCCTGCACGCCATCAGTCACAAGGTCAGCATGGCTGCCCACATCGCTGGAGACGATCACCGCGCGGCCGGATGCCATCGCTTCATTCACGATCAGCCCCCAGGGCTCATGCCGTGAGGGCAGTACAAACACATTCGCCAGCCGAAAGAACACAGGCAACTCGGTCTGGTTGCGAAAGCCCGCAAAGCGCACGTGCTGCAGCTCTAATTTTTGGCATTCTGCTTCGAGCCGAGGACGCTCTTCGCCATCTCCCACAATCACGAGGTACGGCGACTTCTCCGGCGCGCAGGTCGCAGTAAACCTTGCGTATGCAGCAACCAGATGGTCGGCATGCTTGCGCGCCTGCAGCTTGGACGCAAAGAGCACCACGCTTCTGCCCGGCTCCAGTCGCAACTCCGTGCGCAGCGCCTCTGCCTGTTGCGCTGCTGCTTCCACGCGCTGCGCGAACCAATCGTTATCGACGGCATAGGGCATCGGAAATTGTGGCACGGCATCGCCGAAGTAGTGCCGCCAGTACTCCGCGTTAAATTGTCCGATAGGCAACGTAGCGTCTATGCAACCGCGCAGTGCAGAAAAGAAGAGCCGCTTCAGCGCGAGCTTCCAGCCGCTGCGTTCGCGGTCGCCGAGCCAGCCCTCGGCGCGCAGCAGCACCGGGATGCCAAGCATCTTTGCCGCGAGTATCGCCTGCAGGGCGTTGATGCTTGCATAGCCGTGGACCCATAGTGCATCGAAGGCAGGGCTGCCGTCCGCGTTCTGCAAATGCCTGTAGATGCCGTGGCTGATGGGACTGGTCATCGAGACGGTACCATTGTCTCGCAACGCCGGCAGGAACTCCGATTTGTATCCCTCCAGCAAGGGCACGTCCCAGTTCACCTCAACGCCGAACCCCGCGTCCTTGTAACCTCGCACAGAGAAGTCGGAGCCGAACAGCACCGTCAATGCGATGTCCGGTTCCTGCGCGATCCGCCGCAGCAGAGGCGCTTGGTACTGGATGGGATGGCTTACAACATAGGCGAGCCGCACCGGTCTTGTCTCGTTTCCATGCTGGAATGCAGTGTAATCTGGCGTTCGCATGGCAGATGCCCTCCCCGTCATGCGGCTAACGCAGTGTGATGACTGTAATTAGCACGCTCGCCACGCCAAGCAGCGTCCCGAGACTGCCGTTGCTGATGGAAGCCTTGAGCATGCTGTTGGGGAGAAAGACGATGTCGTTCGGTTGCAGGATGGGGTCTGGCGCCTTGCCATAAAGCACACGCTTCACATCCAGCTTCACAATCGTTCGCTCGCCGCCCACTGTGCGAATCACGCGCAGGTCGTCGTACTTGCCTTCGAAGGTAATGCCACCGCTCAGAGCGGTCGCCTGCATCAGCGTCAGCGGTGTATAGGGCGTCAGTGCGATTACTCCGGGCGTCTTGAACGCGCCGATCATATACACCACACCGATGCGCGAGATGATGATCGTATCGCCGGCAAAGATCGGGATATCGGCGACCTGACTGTGCATGGGGTCGCTGCCCAGGTTCACCACAATCGGCTCCGGTTGTCCGGGCCTGTGGATGGTGATTACGTGGCTCGCAGTCGGCGGCAGCCCGCCGACGCTCGTCAGTACGTCCAGCAATCTCCGCGTGCCGATGATCGGGACAATGCCGTGCGCCTCTCCGATAACGGTCGCCACGGCGTTGGGGCCTTCGGTGATCTGCAGCGTCACCTGCGGGTTGCGGTAGATGCCTGCATCGACCAGTTTCTGCGCGATCAGCCGTTCGGCCTCGGTGATGGTGAGCCCCTCCATATGCACTTCGCCAATCAGCGGCAGCACCACATTGCCGTCTGTGCCGATGCGGATGCTGGGCGAGTAGTCGGACTGCCCGAAGATGTGGATTCCGATCATGTCCCCGGCGGTCAGCAGTACATCGTGCGTCGGCGGGTAGAGCGTAGTTCTGTCGGTCGTCAGTGTCACAGGCCGATTGATCTCCGGGCTCGCCGTAGGCGATGCAGGCCCGTTGAACTGCGCGACGGCGGGCAACGCCGCCAGCACGAGCGTGGTCGACATCAGGGTGCACCACAACGTATACCGTCTGTACACTGCGAGCTGCCGCATCATGGCTTCCCTCCGTCCCGCTTGTTCCATCCACGCGGGTCCCAGGATTTGCTGTCGACGCCCTCCGAACCGTAACCCGAGTACCCGTAGTAGCCGTAATACGCCGCATACTCCGGCGCGTTCAGGTCTACGGCGTTCAGCACAATGCCTGTGATTCTCGCGCCCGAACGCATCAGCAGGTCGCGTGCGCGCCGCAGTGCATGTTTGCTGCTCTTGCCCTGGCGCACGATCAGGACCACGGCATCGGCCTGCTGCGCCAGCACAATACTGTCCGTCACAGAGAGCATCGGCGGCGAATCCATGACGATGTGCGTATAGGTGGAGCGGGCTTCATCCAGCAGCTTCTGCATCGGTTGCGAGCTCAGCATCTCGGTCGGAAAGGGGGGTACGGGGCCGCTCACCAGCACGTCGAGCCCCGGCGCATCGTGCAGGCTCTGGATGGCTTCCTTCAGCGTAGCGCTGCCGGTTAGTACCGAGGTCAGACCCACGTTGCCGGTGAGTCCAAGCCGATGGTGTATCGTTGGGCGGCGCAGATCGGCATCGATCAACAGTACGCGCACGCCGCGCTGCGCCAGCACGGTCGCCAGGTTCATCGAGACGGTCGTTTTACCTTCGGCGGGTGTTGCACTGGTCAACAGGATCGTCTGGGGCTCGCCACCCGCCACGGAGAGCAGCAGCGACGTGCGCAGCGCACGGAAGGCCTCAGCCGACTGCGACCTCGGACTCGCCAGCACCACGAGCGATCGATAGACCAGACTCAGGTGAGAGACCTCCGGAGAGCCACGGCGTGTACGTGGTATTAGCGCCAGCGATGGCAGCCCGGAGACCGACTCCACCTCGCTCACCGTCCGGAGCCCCATATCCAGGCTGTCGAGCACGAACGCCAGCACCACGCCGATGATCAGCATTCCCAGCGCATCGATCATCATGATCGTCGACTTCGGCCGCAGCGACGGGCCGATTGGCGGCATTGCTACATCCACGATGTCGATCTCGGTCGACTCCAGCCCGGCCTGCACTCCTGCGGTGCGCAGCCGCTGGCTCAGGTTATCGTAGAGTGTACGGTTGGCATCGAACTCGCGCTGTTTCAGGGTATAGTTCACCAGCGCATCGCGCAGCCTGAAGGCCTCGTCCTGTTGTGCTTCCAGCGCAGCTTTGGTGTGGTCTTCCTCTGCCTTCGCTGCGATATAAGCAGCTTTGGCGTCAACCAGCACGCGGTTCTGCTCCTCAGTCAGCTCCCGGGTCAGCTCGGCGATCTGATCCTTCACGGCCAGTACCTGTGGATGGTTCGGGCCTAGGTTTGCCGTCAGCTCCGCCATGCGCGCCCGCGCTGTGTTCAACTGGGTGCGCAGGGAGATCACCGCTGGACTCGTTCGGCTCGCATCCATCTCCTGCGTTGTGCTGCTTGGGTCAGTGCCTGCGATGACCTTGTATCGCGTCTCCGCTTCAATCCTCGACAGCTCCGCCGCATTGGCCGCTTTGTTCAGGTCGGCCAGGTTGTTCGTCACCTGGTTCAGGTTCGGGTCGAAGCCCAGCACGCCTAGCTGTTTCTGCAGGTCGATCATGTTGCCCTGCGAAGCCTCCACCTGCTTCTTCAGGTCGTCCAGTTGGTGGGAGAAGAACTCTGTCACGCGCTGCTCCGCTTCCTGCCGCGACTGAAAGCTCCGCGTGATGTAGTCCTTCACCAGCCGGTTCACAATGTCGGCCGAGAGCCGCGCATCCAGCGTGCTGCAGCTGATGCGGATGATGTCGGTCTTGGGCAGCGGGCTGATGCTCACGATGCCTTGCATCGAGCCCAGTACGCTCTGCCGCACGATCGGGTCATCCAGGTTGCGCGGCTTTGGGCTCGGTCCCATGAACCTGGGGTCATTGGCCAGATTCAGATCGCGAGCTACATTCAGCAGCAGTGTGTCGCTCTTCAGCAGCGCTACCTGTGTGGGAATCGGAAACGTGTTGTCGGAGCCGGTTCCGCTACTCAGTCTGAACTCGTTGGTCGAGCCGCTGCGAATCTCGATGGTGCCGGAAGCCTCGTAAATGCGTGGCTGCGTTACCGCCTTGTAGTAACCCCATCCGGCGCCCAGCACGCTCAGCAGCAGGATTACCCACAACCGCTTGCGGATGGTGATCCAGGCATCGGACAACGCGTTCTCCGATGCCTGGTCCACGGCCGTCAGTGGGAGGCCGTGGCTCTCCATATCGGCTTGGGGGCATCATAAGGTGCGGGCATCATCGTAGCCAGTCTACGCGAACCGGCCCGCACAGTTCACGCTGGATCATGCGCCGCTCCAAATCTGGTTGCAGCTTCAAAATCAGGACGCCGGCCGTTACCTTTTCAGCAACATAGACTCGTTCGGGCAACGATCATTACATGCCCAGCTGCGGTGCATCGGCCGATTGCGGGCTGCTGTGCAGCTTTGGAAACCACGTCAGCTGCACGGCCATCGTAGTGTCCTTGTTCACGCCCTTGCTGCTAGAGCAGGCATCTGCGCGGCGGTTGATCGGGTAGCGGTGCGGGAGTTTGCTTCGGCGTCTGGCCTACGGGCACCGGCATGGAAGGCAGGCTACTTGCCGGTGCGGATTTGGGTGCGGGCTCCGCGGCGGCCGGGTCGGCGTCTGCGCGATCAGGGGGCGTCCTGCAGCGAGCCCGAGCGTCAAGGTGAACAGAACAGCAGGTTTAGGCATGCGGCTGCAGGAGATCGTCATGCCCTCAGCGTACGGCCTGGCGCGGCTTCGGGATCGGAATGGAACGCACCTTGAGGTAGCTTTGCAGGCGGCCCAGCGGCTGCTGCGAGCGTGGCAGCTTCGTTGCCGTCGGCGAGGTCACCGCCCAGATCACCGCAGGTCCGTCATTGTGCCGCGCGCGGATCACCGACTCCTGCATCACGCGGTAGACGGCCACTGCATCCGCGCCATCCACGGCCAGAATCGGTAACCGCAGCTTCTTTGCCACGGTCTGCATCGCTGCCCAGCTCAGTACGCCGGGCTTCTTGCCCGAGCCACCGTTCACCGCATCTTCGCAGACAAGGATCAGAGGGACGCGCTGCTCATGCGCCCAGGCAAGCGCCTCCGCCCAACCAGCTTCAGCCATGCCGGCCCGCGTGTACGCCAGCACCAGTCCATTGCTGCCAGCCGCAGTTAGCCCGCGAGCAGTAGCCGCGCAGGCTGCCAGTCGTGCTCCAGTCATCGGCGCCAGCATACCGGGAACCTTCGGGTCTTTGCCCTTGGGTGCCAGCTCCTCAGCCGTCGCATCGTCTGCTTCTGCGCACAGCAGGTCGCCAGGCATCAGCTGCATGGTGGTTGCCGCCAGCAACGCCTCACGCGCGCTGCCCTTGGTCGTCCGGCGTCGTGCGGCTGCTCGCTCCAACGCGAGACAGCGCAGCATCAGCAGGTACAGCTCACTCAGCTTTCGGTGGGGTAGCAGCGGGTTCTCAGGCAAACAGGCGTTTCCTTCTGCGGGAGGGGATAGTTTGTCTCGTCTAGTATGCCAGCAGTTGCAGCGCGGCGATTACGCCTTCGCCGCACCCGCGCCTTCTGTGTTCAGGCCCAGCTCCGCAAGCGCCTTCTCCGCGGCCTTCGGCTTCACCACGCCCTCGCGGGCCAACTTCGACAGCGTCGCGGCTACGATCGACTCCGCATCCACCTCAAAGTGGCGGCGCAGGTGCTCGCGGTTGTCGCTGCGGCCAAAGCCGTCGGTACCCAGCGTAACCAGGCGGCTGCCCAGCCATGGCGAGAGCGAATCCGGCAGCGACTTCATGTAGTCGCTCGCCGCGATGATCGGTCCTGCGGCATCGCCCAGAGCCTCCACCACGTAGGGCTTCTTCTCCTTCACGGCAGGGTGCAGCCGGTTCCAGCGCTCGACATCCAGGCAGTTGCGGCGCAGCTCGTTGTAGCTCGTCACGCTCCACACATCGGCGGTCACGTTGTACTTCTCTGCAAGAATCTGCTGTGCACGCAATGCTTCGTTTAGGATCGGGCCGGACCCAAATAGCTGCACCTGCGCAGGCTTGTCAGAAGCCTTGAACTTGTAGATGCCGCGCAGAATCCCTTCGCGGATCGCGTCGATGTTCTCGACCGCGGGCATCGCATAGTCCTCGTTATACATCGTGATGTAGTAGAAGCAGTCTTCCGAGGCTTCATACATGCGGTGCAGGCCATCCTGAATGATGACCGCCATCTCATACACATACGCCGGGTCGTAGGTGAGGCACGTCGGGATGGTGCCCGCGAGCACGGGGCTGTGTCCGTCCTGATGCTGCAGGCCTTCGCCGAGCATCGTCGTGCGCCCGGCGGTGCCGCCCATCAGGAAGCCCTTGCCGCGCGAGTCCGCAAAAGCCCAAGCCATGTCCCCGATGCGCTGGAAGCCGAACATCGAGTAGTACATGTAGAACGGCACCATCGGCAGCTTGTAGTTGCTGTACGCCGTGCCCGCCGCGGTAAAGCTCGCCATCGAGCCCGCCTCGGTGATGCCTTCTTCGAGGATCTGCCCGCCCTTTTCCTCGCGATAGCTCAACAGCATGTCCGCATCGTGCGGCGTGTACTTCTGGCCCTCGCTCGCGTAGATGCCCACCTGCTTGATCACCGACTCAAGGCCAAACGTACGGCCCTCGTCGGGCACAATCGGCACAATCAGCTTGCCGATCTTCGGGTCCTTCAGCAGCCCTTTGAGCATGTTCACAAAGCCCATCGTCGTGGAAACGGCGCGGCCCTTGGAGCCCGCCAGCCACTCGTTGAAGAACTCGATCTTTGGCGCCGCAAACTCGATCGCCGGCACCTTGCGCTCCGGCAGATACCCGCCCAGCGCCTGTCGCCGCGCCTGCATGTACTGCAGGGCAGCGTCATCCGCACCCGGCTTGTAGAACTGCGCGTCCTTCGCCGCCTCATCCGGTACGGGAATATCGAACTGCTTCACAAACGCCGCAAGACCCTCATCCGTCAGCTTCTTCTCGGAGTGCGTCGCGTTGCGTGCCTGCGCCGTGCCCATGCCGTAGCCCTTGACGGTCTTCGCCAGGATCACCGTCGGGCCGCCCTTGTGCTCCAACGCGCGCTTGTACGCGTTGTAGATCTTGCCGGCGTCATGCCCACCGCGATGCAGCCGTGTCAGCTCCTCATCGCTCTTGTCCTTCACCAGCTCCACCAGCTCGGGGTACTTGCCGAAGAAGTGCTCGCGCAGATACGCGCCACCCTTGGCCTTGTAGGCTTGGAAGTCGCCATCCACACACTCTTCCATACGCTTCAGCAGCAGCCCCTGGTGGTCGCGCTCAAACAGCTCATCCCAGTCCGAACCCCAGATCACCTTGATGACGTTCCATCCCGCTCCGCGGAACATGCCTTCGAGCTCGTCGATGATGCGCTTGTTGCCGCGCACCGGTCCATCCAGCCGCTGCAGGTTGCAGTTCACCACAAAGATCAGGTTGTCCAGGTGCTCCCGGCTGCCCAGCGAGATCGCGCCCAGCGTGTCGACCTCGTCCGTCTCACCATCGCCGACGAACGCCCACACCTTGCGGTCGGTCTTCTCAATTAGCTCACGATTCTCCAGGTACTTCATAAACCGCGCCTGGTAGATCGCATTCAGCGGCCCAATACCCATCGACACGGTCGGGAACTGCCAGAAGTCCTTCATCAGCCAGGGGTGCGGATAGCTCGAAAGCCCCGGCTCGTCGCGCAGCTCGTGCCGGAAATTCTTCAGGTGCGTCTCATTCAACCGGCCCTCAAGGAACGCGCGCGAGTACACACCCGGTGAAGCATGCCCCTGGAAATAAATCATGTCGCCCGGCTGCGAGCCCCCGTTGCTCGTCGGATAGTTCGCGCGGAAGAAGTGGTTGAATCCCACCTCCAGCAGCGTCGCCAACGACGAGTACGTCGAAATATGCCCACCAATACCCGCGTCATACTTGTTCTGCTTGTGCACCATCGCCATCGCGTTCCAGCGAATCAGCGCCTCCACGCGCCGCTCCAGCTGGCGGTCGCCGGGATAGGGCACCTCGTCATACTTTGCGATGGTGTTCTGGTACGGCGTGGTCACATCGCCGGTGGCGGAGACGCCCGCCTCTCGCGCCCGCGTCCGCAGCGCAGCGATAACGCTCTCAGCCTGCTTCCAGTCATGCGCGACGACCTCGTCAAACGCTTCGATCCACTCAGCGACCTCAGCGGTCAGGTCCTTCTTTACGGCTTCGTCGAGCAGTGCCATCGCCTTTACCTCTTGGTATGCAAATTTCCCTCTACTACGATAAATGCGGCTTATACCTCTACGCCAGCAGTGTCCCAATATCGGCTGAAATCGAGTTCTCGGGTGAAATTCGGTCGTGCCATCCGCGCAAAATGAACTACGTCGAGTAATCCGCGTTGATCGACACATACTCATGCGTCAGGTCGCAGGTCAGAAAGTGTGCTTTGCCGTCACCCTGCCCCAGGTCGATCGCAATCGTATACTCCCGCGCGGACATCCGCTCATGCACCATTGCCTCGTCGTACTCCGCCGCGCGAACGCCATAGGCAAACACCGGCAGCCCCGCAATCTGGATCGTCACTTTCATCGGGTCAAAACTCACTCCCGCGCGCCCGGCAGCCGCTAGCAGCCTGCCCCAGTTTGGGTCCGCGCTGGACCACGCCGTCTTGCACAGCGGCGAGTTCGCAATCGTCTTGGCGATTTGTTTCGCGTCGGTATCATTGTTCGCGCTGGTAATCTCCAAATTCACCAAGTGCGTCACACCTTCACCATCATCAATCACCTGGTGCGCCAGCGACTGACAAACCCGCCCCAGCGCGGCCTCGAACGCTGGCACATGCGGCAGCGCCGCCTCCACGCCGCTCTTGCCGCTCGCCAGCAGCAGCACCGTGTCGTTCGTAGACGTATCTCCATCCACCGAGATGCAGTTGAAGCTGTCCTCAACCGCCGTGTTCAGCATCGCCTGCAGGTGCTCACTGCAAGCCGCCAGATCGGTAAACAGATAGACGAGCATCGTGGCGTGAGGCACCAGCTGCGGCCCGATCATCCCCGCACCTTTGCAGCAGCCAAAGATTGACACAGCCTTCCCATCCAGCTCGATTGTCTCCTGCGCCACCTTCATCCGCGTGTCCGTGGTCAGGATCGCCGTCGCAAACGCCGTCGCATGTTCCGCCGTCTCGCCCAGTCCGGCCTTCGCCGCAGGCACCGCGGCGATCAGCTTCTCCACCGGCAGCGGCACGCCAATAATTCCCGTCGACGACGGAAAGATCTCATCGAACACGCAACCCAACTCCTCCGCCACCGCGATGCAGCTCTTCTGGCAGGCCTCTTCACCCGGTAGCCCGGTCGCGCAGTTGGCGTTACCGGCGTTCACCAGCACGCCCGTCACGCGCCCGCCGGTAGCCTTCATATGCCTGCGCCCCACATGGATCGGCGCCGCCACAAGCTGATTGCTGGTAAACATCACCGCCGCAGCCGCGCCGCCCTCACACACCGCAAGCGCGACATCCGGCTTGCCACTGGCCTTGATGCCGGCGGTGACAGACGACCATTGAAAGCCGAGAGGGAGGGGGAGCGAGAGACTCATCACTTCAAGAGTATCAACCGATAGTCCGTAGGATCGCTGTTGTGGCCGTTTATGCAAATACTTGTATAATTGTTTGGGAGAGTATGCCTAAGCCAGTAGAGTTTCTCGGCACAAGTCGTAGTGATCTTCGTGCGTTTCCTACGCCCGTCCGTCTGGCAATGGGACAAGAGCTGCGTAATGTTCAGCAAGGGTTGATGCCCACAGACTTCAAGCCGATGCCGACGGTTGGCAAAGGCGCGTACGAGATTCGCGTTCGGCTTGACGGAGCGTGGCGCGCAGTATATGTGGCGAAGTTTGAGGAAGCCATCTACGTGTTGCATGTCTTCCAGAAGAAGACGCAGCAGACAGCGAAGGACGATCTCGCGCTGGCTGCACACCGCTATCGAATGATCGGAGAATAGTCATGAAGAAGAACGATCCTCGCTGGACAGACGCAAGCATTACCCACGGTTCGGGGAACGTATTCATCGATCTCGGTTTCGATGAGGCCGAAGCTCACGTTTTGCTGATGCGTGCAGACTTGATGATTGAGATTGAAAAATTGATCGTCGCTAAAGGCTGGACGCAGGCCGAAGCCGCCAAACGCATGGGAATTACACAGCCGCGTGTCTCGAAGCTGCTGAAGCGCAAGTGGGACGACTTCAGTCTCGACATGCTGCTGACGCTTGCAACGCGCCTGGGTATTCGCTCCGAACTCAAGTTGGCGGCATAGAAATCCCCAAATCGTTGCGGCGTATACTCATTCGATAACAGAGGGAGCCCGAGCGCCATGCGATAACCGCGCGCTGCCTCCCAGGGGGATTGAAGACCTATGAGCACGAACGGTAATGGCAACGGCCACGCACACACCCACGGCAACGACTACACCGTCCCGACGCCGCGCAAGGACTGGATCGTGAACCGCAAGGCCGAGGCCGCGCGCACCGGCGACACCAACATGAGCCAGATGCACTTCGCGCGCAAGGGCCTCGTCACCGAAGAGATGTCCTACGTCGCGCACCGTGAAAAGCTCGCGCCCGAGTTCATCCGCGACGAGATCGCCAAGGGCACCATGATCATCCCGGCGAACATCAACCACCCTGAGCTCGAGCCCATGTGCATCGGCGTCGGTTCGCTCTGCAAGATCAACGCCAACATCGGCAACTCCGCTCTTTCGTCCAACGTGGATGAAGAGCTCCGCAAGCTACACACCGCCGTCCACTACGGCGCGGACACCGTCATGGACCTCTCCACCGGCGGCGACATTCCCATGATCCGTGAGCAGATCATCCGCCACTCGCCCGTCCCCATCGGCACAGTTCCGCTGTATGAGGCGCTTAGCCGCGTCAAGCGCGTCGAAGACCTCAACATCGACCTCTACATGGAGGTCCTCGAAGAGCAGGCGCAGCAGGGCGTGGACTACTTCACCATCCACGCCGGCGTGCTCATTCAATATGTGCCCATGGTCTCGAAGCGCATCACCGGCATCGTCAGCCGCGGCGGTGCGATCCTCGCCCAGTGGATGACCGCCAATCACAAGCAGAACTTCCTCTACGAAAACTTCGACCGCATTACCAAGCTCATGGCCAAGTACGACGTCAGTTACTCGCTCGGCGACGGCCTCCGTCCCGGCTCGGTCGCGGACGCCAGCGACGAAGCGCAGTTCGCCGAGTTGAAGACCCTCGGCGAGCTCACCCGCCAGGCCTGGAAGGACGACGTCCAGGTCATGATCGAAGGCCCCGGCCACGTCCCCATGGACAAGATCAAGGAGCAGGTCGACAAGGAAGTCGAACTCTGTGACGGCGCGCCCTTCTACGTCCTCGGCCCGCTCGTTACGGACATCGCGCCCGGCTACGACCACATCACCTCGGCCATTGGCGCGGCGATGATCGGCTGGCACGGCGCCGCGATGCTCTGCTACGTCACCCCGAAAGAGCACCTCGGCCTGCCCAACGAGAAAGACGTCAAGGACGGCATCATCGCCTACAAGATCGCTGCCCACGCAGCCGACATCGCTCGCCATCGTCCCGGAGCCCGCGACCGCGACGACGCCATCTCCCATGCCCGCTACACCTTCGACTGGGACAAGCAGTTCGCCCTCTCGCTCGACCCCGACACCGCCCGCAGCATGCACGACGAGACCCTGCCCGACGACTACTACAAGGAGGCCGCCTTCTGCTCCATGTGTGGCCCCAAGTTCTGCTCCATGAACTGGTCCAGCAAAGTCGACGAGTACAACGAACAGGTTCATGGCCTCAAAAAGGCCGATCTCACACAGATCGTCACCGAACAGATGGCGTTGCGCGGCTAATCACAGCTTGACACCCCATTTACAATAAAGAGGTAGAACAAAGCCCCGGCTCAGTGCCGGGGCTTTGTCGTCAAGCGATCTTTGAAAATCCGGGAAACACCAAAGTGCACCCCAAAGGGTATACAAGCCTAACCCCAATCCGCTCCGGATCTTAGCCCCAAAACCGGGGGAGGGTAGGCGAGGCTAACCGCGCTCGTAGTGGAACAGCAACTCCTGCTCGCTCGGCACCGGCTTGCCATTCCGTGTCGCCGGCTGAAAGGTCCACTGCTGGATCGTCGCCAGCACCGCCGCATCCACACCATCGCCCAGTCCGCGCGCCAGCGTTGACTTCGCGATATGCCCCTGCGCGTCGATCACCACATCCACCACCACATCGCCGCGCGTACCGGACGGCAGGTGGCTCAGGTCGGGCTTGGGATACGGATGGTTCATCTCCAGCGCCAGCGTAATGTCGCCATCACCCAGCGCATCGTCGCCGCTCTCCGTGCCCGTGCCAGGTGTGTCGGAAGGTGTCGAAGGCGTCGGCGCCACCTTCACTGGAGCGGCAATCGCCGGCGCTGGCGTAGGCTTCTGCACCGGCCGCTCCTTCGCCTGCAACGTCGCAGCCGGAGCACTGTTGCCCGGCGTGAACGTCAGCACAAGGTTGTGCCCGGTGGCTGCGCCCGGCCGTTCCACGCTGATCAGCTTCGGCACACGATGAACCAGCACGGCAGCGATCACCAGCGCATGTACCGCCAGCGACGCCGTGACCCAGCGGTTCACCGTCCCGCGCTGCTCCACGGCGGTGGCGCTTGCCAGCAGAACTCGCGTCTCCTTCGGTTCAGTGTTCATCAGCCCTCGCGACGGCCTGTGCTGGCCCTTCTTGCATAGGACTCTAGCACAGGCCGCGCGTTAGCTCGGGTTATTTTGCAGCGTTCTCCAGCACCGATGCCGCCTCGTTCAACTGTTTCGCCAGCACCGTCAGCTGTGCCTCTGTACGAGCGTTGTCGTCCGCGTCGATGCCCTCATTCACGCCTGGAATCACCACCGCGGCATAGCCCGTAAACTCGCCCGGATCGAAGATCGTGTGCTTGTACCAGGCCCGATGCGGCAGGCCCGCCGGTGTTAGCAGCGCGGTCTCCGCATTGCGCAGGGCATCGTTCACCGAGGCCAGCTTCGCCGCATCCGGTGTGCCGCTCTGCACCTTGTAGATCGCCTCACCCGCGGCCGCAAAACGCTTTGCGGCCGCCTCCGCACCGTTGAAGTCGGCAGACATCTTCGCCTTCTCTGCGCGCACCTTCGCAGCGCTCACAAAGCGTTCCACCTCGGCGCCGTACAGCCGGTAGTCGTAGGGCAGCACATCGGCATCCGCCATGTGCAGGATCTCCAGCCCGAACACCCGCGCCATCTGCTGCTCATACACAAACGTCGGGTCGGCGTTCTTGATGAACCAGTTGTAGTTATCAAACACCGAGTGGTACACGCCATAAGGCCCTTCGGAGCCAACATCGGTAGAAGGCACGCCGACGTGCTGGAAGAACGGCGTAAAGTCCGATCCCGAGCCGAGCGTGCCGACGCGCACTTCGCTCGCATTGGTCGGCTCCATGCCGCGCCGGCGCGGCGTGTCCTGCTGCGCCTTTAGCCACTGCTCATATACCGTGCCACCCTTCGGACTCGGCACCTGCTGCGTCACCTGCCGCACAAACTCCTGCAACGACGGCACCGCCGACGCGTTGAACTCCGGCCCGGCCACACCCACGTCCGTGTTGAAGTACGCCACCGCATGGCTCAACTGCGCCATGTGGCTCTCCACCCACTCCGTCGAGCCGATCAAGCCCTCTTCCTCGGCGTCCCAGCTGCAAACCACGATCGTCCGCTTCGGCTTCCAGCCCTGCTTCAGCAGAGCGCCCAGCCCATGCACGGCCTCCAGCATCGCAGCCGTGCCACTGTTCGGGTCCACCGCGCCGTACACCCAAGCATCGCGATGGTTGCCAGCAACCACCCAGTGCTCGGTGTCCTCGCCGGGAATGGTGCCGATAACGTCCCAGATCGTTCGCAGCTTGTAGTCCTGCTCCAGGTGCATGTGCACCTTCACCGCGCCCGTGCCGCCCAGGTGATAGGTAAACGGCAGCCCGCCCTGCCAGTCATGCGGTGTGGCGGGGCCGTCAAGCGCCTCCAGGATCGGCGCGGCATCCTTGTACGACAGCGGATTGGCGGGAATAGACGGCTGGTTCATCTTCGCCGGGTCCATCATGCGCGCTGAGTCCGGCAGGTCCGGCGTCGCGCCCACGCCCGGCGACGACGGATCGCCCGCATAGATTGGCAGAAACTGCACGCTGCCGCGCTGCACACCGCTGTCCGGCCGCATCGGCCCGCGCGGATACTTGTCGCCGCGCACGTACCCGTCATCCGCTGGGTCGGAGTAGATAATCACGCCCGCCGCGCCATACTGTTGCGCGATGTACACCTTCACGCCACGGAAGTTCGCGCCATACCGCACCAGCACGATCTTGCCCTTCACATCGACGCCCAGCTCCTTCAGCTTCTTGAAGTCCTCCAGCGTGCCGTAGTTCGCATACACGGCATCGGCGGTCACATCGCCGGAGGCCGAGGAGCCATTGAACGCCGGCAGCACGCGCGGATCGTCCTGGAACGGATCGCCTCCATAGGCCTTCGGGTCGACGTGCTCCGGCGTTGGCCCGGCCATCAGCTTTTTGCCATTGGCATCCACCGCCGTGATCTCGATCTTCACCGGCTTGTTCAGCCACACGCGGAAGGGAACAATCTGCGTCTGCAGCCCGGCGGCCTTGAACTTCTCGGCGACATACTGTGCCGTCTTGTAGTCCTCCGGCGAGCTCGCCCAATGCGGCTCCGCTGTCAGGATCTTCAGCTCCTGGCCCGCGAGCTTCGCGTCCGGCACCGCCAGGAACGTCGAGTCCAGCTTCTGCTGCTGCGAAAAGTCCTGGTAGCCAAAGATGCTTGAGGTCTGGGCATTGGCTGCCGTTGCAAAGACGGCGATTGCGGCGAAAGACAAAACGGCCCGTACGCTTGCTCGAATCATGGGTCCACTCCTGGCGATATTTCTTAGGAGTGTACGCGATGACTCGGCCTGGCGCACGGACCGCTCAATCATTCGTCCGCAGGAATATCTACACCGGCTGGGTGCAGAACTTGCAACGTGTGGCCGCGACTGGAATGTCGCCCAGGCACTGCGGGCAGGCCTTGGTGGTGGGCGGCTCAGCGGCAGGAGGGTTGAACTTCTTCAGCAGATACTGCGTTGGCAGCACCAGGAAGAAGTACACCACCGCGGCGATCAGCAGAAAGTTGATGATTGCCGTCAGAAAGGTGCCGTACTTGATCTCGCCGCCATTCACATGCGCGATCAGATAGTCGAAGTTTGGTTTCCCGATCACCGCGCCCAGCAGCGGGTTGATGATGTTGGTCGTCAGCGCCGTCACAATCGCTGTAAACGCTGCGCCTATGATCACGGCCACAGCCAGGTCCATCACGTTGCCGCGCAAAATAAAGTCACGAAATCCCTTCAGCATTTCCATCCTCCAGTAAGAGTAGTCGGAGACACAGTCTCCACAGGGCCCACTTTCCCGGCGAGTATACACGCCGGCCTCAAGTATCCTATTAGCTGTGCATACAGCCTCCATGCGCGTTCGCCTGCTCACCTTCGGCCCTCTCAAGTCTGCCCTGCCTGAAGGCGGCCGCTGGTGCGAGCTCCCGCAGGGCGCCTCAGTCGCCGCGCTGCTCGCCGATCTGCGCAACACCGGCGTCTTCTCCGAGGCCGCGCTGCACTCCGCCGCCATCGCCATCAACCAGGAGTACGCCGTGCCCACTGCCACGCTTCACGATGGCGACGAGGTCGCAATCCTCCCGCCGGTCAGCGGCGGCGCAGACCCTATTCCCGACTCACCGCTGGTCTCCATCACACGTGACCCCATCGACGCCGCGGCGATTCTCGCCTCGGTCAAGGCCGGTCCCGATGGCGCAGTCGTCGTCTTCGACGGCATCGTCCGCGACAACACCCGTGGCCGCCAGACGCTCTACCTCGACTACGAAGCTTACGAGGAGATGGCCCTGCGCCAGATGCAGCTCCTCCGCGCCGAAGCCCTGGAGCACAAGGACGCGCGCGAAGTTGCCATCGTGCATCGCCTCGGCCGTCTGCACATCGGCGAGACCAGCGTGCTCATCGCCGTCGCTTCCGCGCATCGCGGCGTCGCCTTCGACGCCTGCCGCTGGGTAATCGACACCCTCAAAAAGACCGTCCCAATCTGGAAGAAGGAACAGTTTGCCGACGGGGCCGTCTGGGCCGATGGCGAGCCGTTTCCTGAGGACCTTTCCGGAAGCTCACGATGAAGTTCGCCCCCACGGCCGCCACGCTCGCGGTCCTCGTCTCACTCCCGCTCCTCTGTCCGGCCCAGCAGCAGCCCGCACCCGTCGAGCGCCAGCTCCCCCGGGTCCCCGGGCTCCGCGTCGAGTCCCGCCTCGTCCCCGTCGCCGTCAACGTCGTCGATGAGCACGGCGCACCCGTCGGCGGCCTCACCCAGGACGATTTCGCAATCTTCGAAGACAGCAAGCCGCAAAAGATCGCCGTCTTCGACCGCGACTCCACCACGCCGCTGCAGATCGTGCTCGCCATCGACGCCAGCGAGAGCGTCTTCGTCGACGACCACCTCGAGCATGAGGCCGCCAAGAGCTTCGTCAAAACCATCCTCCGCCCGCAGGACCGCATCGGCGTCATGGCCTTCTCCGACAACGTCGATGAGGTCGTAGCCTTCACCAACAACCTGCATCGCATCGACGACGGCCTCGACGGTATCCAGCACGGCGACGCCACCGCGCTCTACGACGCCATCTACCTCGCCAGCCAGCGCATGACGGAAGCACCGCTCACCGCCGCGCGCCGCGTCGTTGTGCTCATTACCGACGGCGAAAACACCACCCGCCACGGCAGCTACGACGCTGCGCTGGAGCAGGCCGAGCGCGCCGGCGCCATGATCTACTCACTCATCATCGTTCCTGTCGAAGCCGACGCTGGCCGCAACACCGGCGGCGAACACGCCCTCATCCAGATGGCCCGCGACACCGGCGGCAAGTTCTACTACGTCTCCGACAAGCGCGACCTCGCCCCGGCCTTCCAGCACGTCTCCGACGACCTCCGCACGCAGTACACGCTCGGTTACTACGCTCCGCAACGCGGCGCCGACCTCTCCGGGTTGCGACACATCCGCATCGAGCTCAAGGACCCCGCCCTGCGCGCAAAGTACAGGTTGCGTTACCGCACCGCCTACTACGCCAACCGCCCTCCGGAATAGATCGCTGCTGCTGTAAGCATAGGAAGCCTTCTGGTGGAGTCCATATCTTGAAGGGGCGGGACTTCAGCCCCGCCGTTCTCGGCGATAGTTTATGGCGGACTTAGCCCCGGAGGGGTAGCGCGCTCGTGCATCGCTAAACCGCTTTTGGCCGTCTAACCTACAATCAACGTAGCCAATACTTCGATTTTGAGACGAGAAAACTGAACTATGCCGCTATTCAAAAGAAAACAGAAGGGCCCGCCGGCAGGCGACACCGGCCAGGAGGCGCTCTACCTCAAGAGCCTCAGCGATCGCCAGGTCCCGGTCGCCGTCAAGCTACGCGACGGCGAGGTCGTCCACGGCTGGATCGAGTACTTCGACGACATGATGGTGCGCCTCACCCGCGAGGGCAAGCCCAACCTTTTCATCTACAAGACCCAGATCCGCACCATCACAGAAGGTTCGGGCTCGGCCTCACGCCGCTCTCCGCAGCGCGAGACACTGTAGTTCAGCTCGAAAAGACTCGCGAAGATGTTGTCGTTGAGCTGTGGAGGGAGCAGGGGCCTTAAGGCCCCTGAAACAAGGCTGAACTAGTATGAAGGGGCTTCAGCCCCGGAGCGTTCTCCACAGAGCTCCCAAAGGAACCTATGAGCGACTTTCTCCCCATCGCCGAAACCATCGCCCGCGAGGCCGGCGTCCTTCTGCGCGACTTCTACCACCGTGGCGTCTCCGCCGAGTACAAGGGCGACGTCGACATCGTCACCGAAGCCGACCGCGCCAGCGAAAAGCTCATCGTCAGCCGCCTGCATGAGCATCTGCCCACGCACGGCGTCTACGGCGAAGAGGGTACCCGCACCGCCCTCGATGCCGAGTACCGCTGGTACATTGATCCCCTCGACGGCACCACCAACTTCGCCCACGGCTTCCCGGTCTTCGCCGTCGTCATGGGCTGCGAACGCAGGTCTTCAGATTTAGCTCGCCGGCCGCCCGGCCTCAAGCCTGACGAAGACGGCGAGATGGTCGCCGGCGTCATCTACGACCCTCTGCGTGACGAGATGTTCACCGCCGCCCGCGGCGAGGGCGCTTTTCTGAATGGAAACCGTATCCACGTCTCCACTGCAAAGCTCTTGCAGGAGTCCCTCATCGCCACCGGCTTCCCTAGCCAGAAGCGCCACACCAGCCCCAACGTGCACTTCTATCATGAGTTCACGCTGCGCAGCCACGGCGTGCGTCGCGCGGGCGCGGCGGCAATCGACCTCGCCTACGTCGCCTGCGGCCGCCTCGAAGGCTACTGGGAGTTCCAGCTCAACCCCTGGGACACCTCCGCCGGCTACCTGTTGGTCGAAGAAGCGGGCGGCACCGTCACCCACTTCGACGGCAGCAAGTTCACCCTCGACAGCCGAGAGGTGCTGGCCACCAATGGCCTCATCGCCGATGAGATGGTGCAACTCTTCCGCGACATGTTCGCGGGCCGCAACCTCGAACCCATCCCCACCCCGGCAGAGTTCGCCGCCCGTCGCGCCCAGAGCAAGTAGCTGTGTCTTTTGCTGTTGCTCTTGCTTTTCTTTCTGCCATCCCGAGCGCAGTGAGGAACCTGCTTCTCGCGTGCGCAGCGCGCGCCCGCTCTCCTAACTCCGTCCGCATCAGTCCGAATTGTGCATAAACATTGCCTTTGGGCTCCTTCGATTTTGTTGCTAAAATCGTGGCGAAGCACTACCGTTGCCCAGAAGCAACTTCAAGGAGATTCAGACTCATGGCGTACGTTATCGCAGAACCCTGCATCGGCACTAAGGACACAGCTTGCGTCGACGCTTGCCCCGTGGATTGTATCCACCCCAAGAAGGACGAAGGCACGTACGGCGACTCCGAGCAGCTCTTCATCGACCCCGTCGAGTGCATCGACTGCGGCGCATGCGTCCCGGTCTGCCCCGTCTCGGCCATCTACGCCGCTGACGACCTGCCCGAAAAGTGGGCTGTCTTCCAGGAGAAGGCCGTCACGCACTACGGCCGCTAACCTCTCGCGCCACTCCTCCAGACGCGCAGCCCACCGGGCTGCGCGTCTTTGCATCTGAGTGGCTACCCCATAGATGTGTCATCTCGACCGAAGTGCGCAGCGCGCAGTGGAGAGACCTGCATCTGTGCAGCCACAAACGCCTGCTTGGGAGATGAGACGATAGCTTCATGGCAGAAGGCCGCCAAATTCCGCACCACGGCGAAGCCATCGTGCTCCGCACCTGGCCCTTCCATGAGGCCGACCTGCTCGTCTCGCTCTTTACGCGCGATCAGGGCAAGGTCAAAGGCGTCGCGCGCCACGCGATGCGCTCGCGCAGAAGGTTCGGCGGCGCGTTAGAGCCTGCAACACGAGTCCTCGCCCACTACACCGAGCGCCCCAAACAGGAGCTTGTCCGTCTCGACAGCTTCGAAATCCTCTGGTCCCCGCTCTCCGCGCCCATCGACACCCTTCGCCTCGCCGCACTGCAACTGGTCACCGAGGTCCTTGAAGAGGCCATGCCCGACCTCGCCCCCGAGGACAACCTCTACCGCCTCGCCGTCACCACACTCGCCGCCATTCAAGCCGGGTGCCCCACGTCTGGACTCTCAGACGTGGGTTCGCAGAGTGCCAGCCAGTCACCCCAGATCTACCTCCCCGTCACCTACTTCGCGCTCTGGATGAACCGCCTGATGGGCTGGATGCCTGAGCTGGGCCACTGCGCGGCCTGCGGCCTCGACTTGAAGGGCCAAACCGTCTACTGGTCCCCGCTCGCCGACGGCGTCACCTGCCACGACGACCGCCGCCCCCAATCCCGCCCGCTCAGCGCCGCCTCGGTCGCCGAAAGCCATCGCATCGCCCGCACCCCGCTTGCGGAGTTAGCCACCGAAGACTGGCCCGCCACCCGCGCCGCCGACCTCCGAGCCTTCGCCATCGGCACCCTCGAACGCCACCTAGAACGCCGCCTCCGCAGCGCAGCCTTCCTGAGCATTTAGAATCGAAGGATGTCTTCGGCAGTCGCAAAGCAAGCCTTAACCTTCCAGGAACTCCTCTTCACGCTCCAGAAATTCTGGGCCGAGCACGGCTGCGTGCTCCAGCAGCCCTACGACCTCGAGGTCGGCGCCGGCACCATGTCGCCCGACACCTTCCTGCGCGTCCTCGGCCCCACGCCGATCAACATCGCCTACGCGCAACCCTCGCGCCGCCCCGCCGACGGCCGCTACGGCGAGAACCCGAACCGCCTCTTCCGCCACACGCAGCTGCAAGTCATCCTCAAGCCACCACCCGAGCGCGTGCAGGAGCTCTACCTCGCCTCGCTCGAAGCCATCGGCATCGACCTCGCCCAGCACGACATCAAGTTCGAAGAAGACAACTGGGAGTGGCCCGTTGGCGGCGCCTGGGGAGTCGGCTGGCAGGTCATGCTCGATGGCCAGGAGATCACCCAGTTCACCTACTTCCAGCAGTGCGGCGGCATGGACCTCGACCCCATATCCGGCGAGATCACCTACGGCCTCGAGCGCCTCGCGCAGTTCGTCCAGGACCTCGACTCCGTCTTCGACATCGTCTGGACGCGCGACCCCGTCACCGGCAAAGAGCTGACCTACGGCCAGGTCCGCCTCCACGAAGAACAGCAGTTCAGTTCCTACTCCTTCGACTACGCCGACGTCGACAAGCTCTGGCAGCACCTCAACCTCTATGAGGCCGAGTGCAAAGCCCTCCTCGACCGCGCCAGAACGTTGTTTGCTGACGCGGCGGACGGTAGGTCCGGGCTTCAGCCCGGACAAAGCGTATCACCGGATGCGCTTTCAATCCTGCGCTTCCCAACCCTCGGCGCCTACGAGCTCGCGCTCAAGTGCTCGCACACTTTCAACCTGCTCGACGCCCGCGGCGCCATCTCCGTCACCGAGCGCGTCGGCGTCATGGCCCGCATCCGCAACCTCATCGTCGGCGTCGCCAAAATCTACGCCGAGCAGGGAAGACTCACCGCCGCTGCTTAGCCCTTTAGATTTGTCATTCCCGAAGGGAATCTGCTTCATCGGCCCGCCACAAACATTTGCACCAAGGAACCAAATGCCAGACTTTCTCCTCGAAATCGGACTAGAAGAAATCCCCGCCCGCATGATCCCCTCTGCGGAGGCCGAACTGCTGCGCCGCACCCTCGCGCTCCTCGGCAAAGAAGCCCTGCTGTCGCCCGCGTTCGATCCACTCACCGATGCGCGCAGCTACTCCACCCCGCGCCGCCTCGCCGTGTTCCTCTCAAACGTCGAAGCACAGCAGTCCGACATCACCGAAGAAACCACCGGCCCCGCCGTCAAAATCGCCTTCAAAGACGGCGTGCCGACTCCAGCGGCGGAAGCCTTCGCGCGCAAGTCCGGCCTCACCGTCGCCGACCTCAAAACCATCTCCACCCCCAAGGGCGACTACCTCGCGGCCACCATCACCAAGAAGGGCCGCAGCGCCGCCGAAGTCATCGCCAGCGAGCTCCCCAAGGAGATCGCCGCCCTCTACTGGGCGAAGAACATGCGCTGGATTCCCGGCAGCAACGAGCGCTTCGTGCGCCCCGTGCTCTGGCTAGCCTGCCTGCTCGACGACACCATCGTCCCCATCGAGTTCGCCGGCCGCACCGCGGGCCGCGCCACCTACGGCCACCGCGTCCTTTCCACGGGCGAGCCCTTTGATATTCAAAGCCCCACCAGCTACCTCGCACAGCTAGAAGGCGAGTACGTCATCGCCGACGTAGAAGCCCGCCGCCACAAAATTCGCAAGGCGCTCGATCACGTCACGCGCACGGTCCCCGGCGCTCGTTGGCGCGAGGACGAAGCACTCGTCGACGCCGTAACCCACCTAACCGAATGGCCCGACGTCCTCCTCGGCAGCTTCGAGCCAACCTACCTCGAGCTCCCCGAAGAAGTCCTCGTCACCGTCATGCGCGACCACCAGAAGTACTTCGCGGTCGAAGACGCGGACGGCAAACTCGCCCCGCACTTCCTCACCGTCACCAACATCGCGCTCAACGACGAGAACTCCGCCATCATCAAGCAGGGCAACGAGCGAGTTCTCCGCGCACGTTTCAACGACGCCCGTTTCTTCTGGGAGTTCGACCAGCGCACCCCACTCACCGACCGCGTCAAGCTTCTCGAAAACGTCACCTTTCAAAAAGACCTCGGCAGCTACGCGAAGAAGAGCCAAGATGTATTGGAACTCGCATCGCGGTTAGCGAATGCAGTCATGAATGGGTACCATCTGCCTGTTGATACAGAAAGCCTCTATATCGCTGCTCGTCTTGCAAAGACAGACCTCACCACTGAACTTGTCAAAGAGTTCACAGAACTCCAGGGAATTATCGGTGGACTGTACGCTAGGTCACAAGGCATCTCGAAGATTGCAAGCGATGCCATCTATGATCAGTACATTCCATCTAGTATGGACGACTTGGTTCCACGTAGCATTGAAGGTGCCATTCTAGGAGTGGCGGATCGCTCTAGTACTATCGCTCGGATGTTTTCAATCGGACTAGAACCAACAGGGTCAAAGGATCCGTTTGCCCTAAAACGCGCTGCGAACGCGATCGTGAAGATTCTCGCTGAGACAAATCTTCCTGTGACAATCTCATCCGTCTGTATAGCATCAGCTGAATTTTCTAATAGTTTCGAACTGACCACCAAGTTAGATTCCTTCTTCAAAGAACGTATCGAATTTTACCTGCGCGAAGCTCGCGGCCAAGCCTACGATGTTATTAAAGCTGTTATGGCCGCTGGAGCCTATGACCTTCGCGACCTAGTAGCCCGCTCGGAGGCCGTCACTGCCGTGCGTGGCAGCGCTGACTTTCTTGCAGTCTGCGCTGGCTTCAAACGTATGAAGAACATTCTGGCGCAAGCAAGCGAGCAGGAACGTGTTGAGGTTCCAGAAGTCGTAACGATGCACCCGGCTGAACAGGCCCTGCGATCAGCTTCGAGCAGTGTCAACGAACAGTTTGTCCCGCTCGCCACCAATCATCAATATGTAGAAGCTCTTGAGATGTTGGCGACTCTTCGTCCTCAGATCGATATCTTCTTTGAAGAAGTTATGGTGATGGATCCAGATCCTTATGTCAGGAACGGACGTCTTGGTCTGTTGGACGGCATAATTCGCAATTTCTCCTCCATCGCCGACTTCTCCGAGATCGTCACCTCCAACTAACCCTTCGACTCCTATCGAATCATCCGAAGCGTCCCCGGCATCCAATACCGGCGGACGTTTCTACCGTCTCAGGAGATATTCTTCACCATGCCGAACCTCTTCGACCCGCTCCAACTCGGCCCCATCACGCTCCCCAACCGCGTCATCATGGCCCCACTCACGCGCCTGCGGGGCACGCCCGACCACATCCCCACGCCCCTCATCGCGGAGTACTACGCCCAGCGCGCCTCCGCCGGCCTCATCATCTCCGAAGGCACGCCCGTCAGCCCCATGGGCGTCGGCTACGCGCAGGTCCCGGGCATCTGGTCGGAGCAACAGACTGAGCAGTGGTCGCACATCACCACCGCCGTCCACGCCGCCGGCGGCCGCATCTTCGCGCAGATCTGGCACGTCGGCCGCGTCTCGCACCCACTCTTCCTCAACGGCCAGCAGCCCGTTGCGCCCACCGCTCTCGCGCCGGAGGGCTTCGTCTCGCTCGTTCGCCCTCAGAGGCCCTTTGAGACGCCCCGCGCGCTCGACATCGCCGAAATCCGCAGCACCATCGCCGACTACAAGCGCGGCGCTCAGAACGCCAAGGCCGCCGGCTTCGACGGCGTCGAACTCCACGGCGCCAATGGCTACCTCATCGACCAGTTCCTGCAGTCAGGCACCAACCACCGCACCGACGCCTACGGTGGCCCGGTCGAAAACCGCGCCCGCTTCATGCTGGAGGCAGTCGATGCCGTCTCCGAGGTCTGGGGCGCCGACCGTGTCGGCATGCACCTGGCCCCGCGCGGAGGATATATGAGCATCTCCGACGCCAACCCCTCCGAGACCTTCGGCTACGTCGCTACTGAGCTCGGCAAGCGCGGCCTCGCCTTCCTCATGTCCCGCGAGCACGAAGGGCCTGATTGGCTCACGCCACAGCTCAAGCAGCAGTTCGGCGGCGTCTACATCGCCAACGAGGGCTTCACCTATGAGAGCGCAAACGCCGCCGTCGAACGCGGCGACTGCGACGCCGTCGGCTTCGGCAAGCTGTTCATCTCCAACCCTGATCTGCCCGCACGCTTTGCCCGCCAGGCAGAACTCACGGCTCCCATCCCGGAAACCTTCTACTCCCACAGCCCCGAGGGCTACATCGACTACCCCGCACTCGCCTGAGCCAGGTTGTGGGTCTGGCAAGGACCGGTAGCCCGGCCCTCCAGGGCCGGGTCTCACTGACTCTCAAGAAGTGGAAGGGGCTTTGGCTCCGGAGGGCCGTCGCAGCGCGCCAATTCGTCCCAGGTGCGTCTCACTGAAGCTTGTGCCGTACTTCAACCCATAACCCAGGGCGCGGTCCATCGCCACGTGCGCCAGCCAGATCAGTGCATACGGCTGCACCTCCGGCCGCACGAACGAGTAGCCCAGCAGCGCCACTGGCCCAAGGTACGTGTGCACGGTGTTGTAGCAGAAGGCCCCCACCCGCGGTCCAGCCATGAAGCCCAGCATCGCCAGGTCCGGCGTCAGCAGCAGCACCGCGAACACCAGCCAGTTGTCGTGCGACAGCGCATACACCGTCACCGCACCCACCAGCACTGCCAGCGACTCCAACCGCAAAAGCTTCCGCGGCACGCCCTGCGCTCCAACCTCTGTCATCGAACCGCTCCCGCTTTCCTTGGCCTATCAGGAGCAGATGAGCCGCCCAGCCTCCGCGTCGCAACTTTCCGGTGTGCTGCACCGAATTTCCTCGGTCTTGCCACGAACCCATCGGCAAACTTTTCCACACGATAGGGAACACCCCTCACCCTGCCAATAAAAGTGCCCTCGCGGGGATAGAACCTCCACAAGTCCCCGCCCAACCATTCTCTTATCAGAACTTTAGATCAAAAAGTATCTGGGGGGAGGGGAGAGGGGGTTGGTCCTAATTCAGCCGCTGCAGCCGCGCGATCAGCTTCTCGGCCAAAGGCTCGCCGCTCTCTGTCCACAGCAGGCGCGACGAAATTCCACAGTGTTTTTCAACACTCAGCGTAAACGCCAGCAGCTTCTCGACGTTCTCCTTGATGTACTTCGCAGCTTCCGCGTCGACATCCTCGTCTTCGAGCACCCACGGCGAATCCAGCCCGAAATCCACGCGAATATGGCCGTTCTGCTCGTAGCTGTTGTCGTCGAAGTCAGGCCCAAATCCGATGATCCGCACCTTCGCCGGTTCAAGCCTCCAGATCGTATCCAGCTCGCCCGCAACTTCAGGAACCCAGAGCATCCACTGCATCTCGAACTCGTAAGCCTGGTCTTCATGCAACTGCTCGGTCGCTTCGGCAACGGCATTCTCGATCTTGGAGCCTTCCGTATCAGCCGACTCCTGCGCGCGCTCGTCATTCACGTAGATGCGCTGATAGATCGGTGACTCGGTCCAGTCGATCGGATACACACTCGCCGCCGCAACACGGCCGAACTCGCTCTTGGCATCGCCATCGCGGGCAATCACGGCAAACTGCCGCATCACACCGGTCAGCGCCGCGGGCAGCGACTGGAACCGGAAGTTCGGATACCACAGACTCAGGTAGAGCTGATCAGCCATCACTCCATTCTATCCGCCCGCGCGTCCAACGTTCAGCCCTGCACGTGGAATGAGAAGATAGTAGCTGGCATTCATGGCTCTTACGATCAAGCGCTTACGGTGGGTCATTGCGGCAGCGGCACTGCTGCTTACCGTCGTCGTCGCTGCCTATATCGGCTTCGGCCGTTACCGCGCCGTCAAGGCCTATCTCGACGTCATCCGGAAGGCCGGAATCACCGTCTCGCACGACACCAATGGCCTGACAGTCTCCAAGAGCGAGCAGGGTCGGACCATCTTCACCCTTCACGCGCAGAAGGGCACACAGATCGGCGATGGCAAGTGGAGCCTTCACGGCGTCAACGTCATCCTCTACAGCCGCGACGGCCAGCACAACGACGTCATCAACGGCGACGACTTCACCTACGACGAGCACGAGGGAATCGTCCGTGCCATCGGAGAAGTCCACATGGACCTCGAAGCCCCCGACTCGCTCACCTCCGCTGGCCGCTCGTCTCTCCGCCCTCTGGCTGGCGCGCCACCCGGAAGCGGCCACGAACCCGCCAACGTCATCCATGTCCGCACCAGTGGAGTCGTCTACTTGCGCAAGCTAGGCATCGCCGCAACGGACCAGCGCGTCGAGTTCTACTACGGCGGCATCGAAGGCACCGCGCAGGGCGCCGAGTACAACACCAGCCTCAGCACCTTGCGCCTGCTCTCCAACGTAACCGCTACCGGAATACTCCGAAACCGCCCCTTTGTGCTGCACGCCGCCAGCGCCGACATCGACCGCAGCGCCAACGTAGCAACGCTGCCACACACCGTTGCCACCTCCGCAGGGCACACGGCAAGCGCCGATCTGACACTCCTGAACCTCCGCAGCGACGGCTCGATCGCATCGGCGAAGGCGACGGGCCATGTCCGGCTCACGAACGCCACCCAGACCGTCGAGGCTGCCGAGCTGGACAGCACCTTCACCAAGTCCACCGTGCCCATCGCTGCGCGTCTCAGCGGCGGGGTGCAGCTCGTAGACACAGACCCCATGCGCCCCGCACAAGGCTCCTCCCCCGCCGCCGATCTAGCCTTCGATGCACGCGGTCTCTTGAGCAGCGTTACTACTTCAGGCGCATCACAGCTCGTTCTCACGGACAAACGCACATTACCCGGTGGCCTGCTGCGGGAGGTCCACGCAGACCGTATTGTCGCCCGTTTCAGCACTGCGGGCAAAGGCTCGAACGCCAAGTCCCAGCTCACAGATATACAGGCGACGGGCTCAGCAGAGATCCGCGGCGAGTCGCTCGATACCAGAGCGCATCCGCCAGCAAGTCAGGGTTCGGGAGTACCGATCAAGCTCACCACACTTACGGCGGATGACCTTGATCTCACTCTGGTGAACACCGTAAACGGCCACGCTGAGCCGGATAAGCTCTTTGCTCATGGACATACGCTGCTGCGTGAAAACGCGCCGACCGGAGAAGTTGAAACGAGTACTGGCGATCAGTTGAGCGCCGTCTTTGCGCAGGCGGAGACGCATGGCAAGCAGCAGCTTGCGCTCGCTTCTGCAATACAGACGGGGCACGTTCTTGTGCAACGTCTTGCGCCTCGGCGCAATGGCCGTACCGGCAGTCAATCTCAGCCACAGGAATTTGGAACAGCCACGGCCGAGAGCGCCAGCTATAACTCAGTGACGGGCAAACTTACCCTCATAGGCAACACGCACCTCACGCAGGACGATGCGACGCTCACAGCGGCAACCGTCATCCTGGATCAGCGCAATCAGGATGCGGACGCTGCTGGCAACGTGCAGACGACGTTCGCCAGAGCGGCAACCGGCGCGTCGTCATTTCCTCCGGCCGATTTCACTCACGTATTGTCAACGACTGCGCACTTCACACACAAAACCCAGCAAGCCGAGTTCCGCGGTACCGATGCGCAGCCGGCGCGCATGTGGCAACAGGCCTCGCAGGTGCAGGCGGCTACGCTTATTCTGGACGACCGAAACCACACCTTCAGTGCGCGGCCGGGCTCTTCGGCGGGCCTCGTTCACGCGGTCTTTGCTGACGTGTCATCAGAGACGCATGGTCCCTCATCTGCGTTTCACAGTGAGAAGTCGTCTATGGGACGCATGCGTTATGTCCGTGTTGCGGCTGCCAGGATGGACTACAGCGATGCCCGCCGCGAAGCAGTTTTTACTGGCCCGCAGGGTGTACTCCTCGAAGCCGATGCCGGAACCATCCGAGCACAGCAGGCGACAGCTTATCTGACTCCGGCGGCAAAGACTCCTGCAGCAAAGCCCACAGGCGCTCCATCGAGCAAAGAATCCACGCCCTTCAACGGCTCTCTGGATCGCGTAGTGATTACAGGAGACGTCCGGTTGGAGCAGCCCGGTCGCCACGGAACGGGCGAGGAACTTGTCTACACTGCGGCTACAGGCGCCTCGGTGCTGACCGGCACCCCAGTTAAGCCGCCCGTGATCGTCGATACGCAGCACGGCAACATCACGGGCTCATCTCTCTTGTTTGCGGATGCAGGTAGTACCATCGTGGTGTTGGGCAACGCGCCTGGCACATCGCCCCGCCGTGTGCACACGGAGACGCAAATTCAGCAGGGCAAAGAAGAGAGGCAGTAGGCGCAACATGAGGACGCTCGCCACCGAAGGGATTGCGAAGTCATACGCTGGCCGTCAGGTTGTGCGAGACGTATCCATTCGCATCACGCAAGGAGAGGTGGTTGGCCTGTTGGGTCCTAACGGAGCCGGCAAGACCACCAGCTTCTATATGATCGTGGGTCTGGTGCGGCCCGATGGCGGCCGGGTGGTAACAGACGGCATCGACATCACTCACACGCCGATGTATCTTCGTGCCCGCGAGCATGGCATTAGCTATCTGCCGCAGGAGCCATCCGTCTTTCGCAAGCTCTCCGTGGAAGAGAACATCCTGGCAGTGCTGGAGACACAGCAACTCACATGGGAAGCGCGCCGCAAGCGCAGCGAAAACCTCATCGCGCAGCTCAATCTAGGGCACGTTCGCAAGACCCCGGGATACGCACTCTCCGGTGGTGAGCGTCGCCGTGTCGAGATTGCCCGCTGTCTCGCCATCGGTCCCGCCTTCATCCTGCTCGATGAGCCCTTCTCTGGCATCGATCCGATCGCCGTACTGGAGCTGCAGCAGATTATCTTCGACCTTAAGGCATCGGGCATCGGTGTACTCATCACTGACCACAACGTCCGTGAGACGCTCTCTGTCACCGACCGCGCCTACATCGTCAACGAAGGCAGCATCTTTCGGACCGGAACGCCCGGCGAGCTAGGTCGTGATCCGGAGGTCAAGCGAATCTACCTCGGCGAAAATTTCACCTTCGGCAAGCCCACCCAACCGACCAAGGGGAACCTGCCCCACGATGCCCAAAACGGCCCCGCTGAGGATCACTGAGCCTGGCTTCGGGAAGTTCGCAGGACCTTGGCCGGAGTAGACTGGCATCGTACGTGCTCGATGGGCCATCCCTCTCTGGTGCGCACACGTCCGTCGGCTCTCCCCTGCGGATGCGATGAGGTTAGAAACTGCTGCAACCACGCCTTTCCGTAAAACTCGCGCAGCGCCAGGTACTTACTCCGGGTCTGGTGCAGATGGTCAGTGTGCTTGCGCTCAACAAGCTTGAGCTCAAAGAGATGCTCAACGGCGAGCTCATTGAAAATCCTGTTCTCGAAGAGATCGACGAATCCTCGGAGACTCTCGAAGAGCTCTCCACGCGCGAGGCGGAGTCCGAGCGCAGCGCGGAGGACATCAGTCACGACGCGCCTGACTCGGCCAACGCCTTCGATGAAGTCGACTTCGGGTCCTACTTTCAGGAGTTCCTCGATCCCGGCTACCGCACCGCTTCTACCTTTGAGGACTCGGACAAGCCCTCGTTCGAGCACTTCCTCGCCGCGCCCAGCAACCTCTCCGATCACCTGCTCTGGCAGTTGGGGGCGCTCCCGCTGGCACCCCGGCTGCGTTTCAGCGTCGAGATCATCATCGGTAACCTGAACGAGGATGGCTATCTGACCGCGAGTGATGAAGAACTGGCCGAGGCGCTGCGCTCCGAGTTTGCAGATGCATCACTCTCGCCCGATGAGATCACGCACCTTCTTGCAAAGGCCGGGGATGTTATGGCACAGCTTGACCCCATAGGCATCGGCGCGCGCGATCTGCATGAGTGCCTGATACGGCAGCTAAACGCACAGCGCAGTGAGTGGACTCGCAGCGAGCTCCGCCGTCAGCAGGCCGAAAACGTCACGCCAGAGCCGCCGCTCCTTCTGGACCTCGCCGCCCAGATCGTTGAATCACATCTCCAGCTTCTGCAGCGCAAGGATGTTCGCGAACTGGTTCGTCTGCTGCGCCGTTCCACTGACGAGGTCAATGCAGCGATCGGTATCATCCGGCGGCTCGATCCGCGTCCAGGCCAGCGCTACAACCAGGCTTCCACCCGTCTCATCGAGCCTGATGTTGCCTTCGTCAAACGCGACGACGAGTACGTCGTTGTGATGAACGAGGAGGACCTGCCTTCGCTTCGGCTCAACGCTGTCTATCGCCGCATGTTGCGAGACCGCGACCTCGAGAAGGATGTCCGCGAATATGTCAAAGACCGATATAAGTCGGCCATCCAGCTTCTTCGCAACATCGAACAGCGAAAAAATACCATCGTACGCACGTGCGAGGCCATCATCCGCCGTCAGCACGATTTTCTTGAGCGCGGCGTGGAAGCCCTTCATCCCATGATGATTAAGGAGGTCGCTGAGGAGATTGGCGTCCATCCTTCCACCGTCAGTCGGGCAGTTGCCAATAAATATGTACACACCGCACAGGGTGTTTATGAGTTACGATTCTTTTTCTCCGAGGGAGTTAATGGCCCCGAAGGAGGAGATCTTCCCCTGATGCTCCTCAAGCGCAAGGTGAAGAAGCTGATCGAAGAGGAGGACCCTCGCAAGCCGCTTACCGACGATCGTCTGGTCGCGGAGTTACTGCGACAGGGCATCCAGGTCAACCGGCGCACCGTCGCCAAATACCGCGAAGACATGCACATTCCAAGTACGCACCAGCGCCGGCAACGATAGCCACGCTCAGGTTGGCGCAAGCCACGCACCTCCGTTTGGCGTATCGATTGCTCACGGCAACCCTCCTTTCTCCTTCACGTCTAACGAGTCAGGGAGGTGGAAAGGGAACCGGAAAGCAGCGAAGCAAACAACCGTCAAAATAAGGAGCATCGCATGAACATTGAGTTCACCGGACGTCGCACTGTAGTCACTGCAAAACTTCGTACGCAGGCGGAAGAGGCTCTGGCCGCCATTGCGCGTGTCACCAATCGATGCACCAACGCGCACATCATCCTCACTGAGGACAAATACCGCAAGATCGCCGAGGTCTCCGTTCAATGCCGCGGCGATGTTCATGTTGCCACTGCTCAATCGACCTCCATGGAGACGGCCCTGCACGACGCTCTCGCAAAGGTGGAGCAGCAAGCCATCCGTAACAAGGAACGCTTCTCCACGGTACGCGATCATCCGCGCCCCATCGCGGTTCCAACGCTGTAACCGTGCGGTCACGCAGGCGGGATTGAGATGTGAAACATCTCTCCCGCCTGCGCCGTCTCAAAGAGGAAGAAGCTGGCATCCCTCGTTTGACCTCAGGTCTATACTTTCCGCATGGCTCCCGCTGTACGTTCCCGAAAGACGAAGTCTGTTGCGCTCTCTAAACCGGCTCCTCGTGAGCTGGTGATCCTGACGGGGCTTTCCGGTGCCGGAAAGGCCTCCGCCCTCAAGGCGTTTGAAGATCTCGGCTTTTACTCCGTAGACAACCTCCCGCTCGACCTTATCCCTCGTTTCGCTGACCTCGTCGCAAAGTCGGCTGAGATCACGCACGCTGCGCTTGTCGTCGATGTCCGCGAGGGTAGCCGCCTACACCGCTTTCCGTCGATCCTCAGCAAGGTGCGCAAGGTGCTTCCCACGCGCGTCGTCTTTCTCGAAGCCAACGACGATGCGTTGATCCGCCGCTTCTCCGAAACACGCAGGCCCCACCCGCTTGGTCGTGACGAAACTGTTGTCAGCTCCATCCGTGCCGAGCGTAAACGGCTTGATCCGGTCCGTAACGTGGCGGACATTCTGCTCGACACAACGCGCTTCAACGTCCACGAACTCCGCGCCCACATCAACGCGCAGTTCAGCCACGGCGAAGGCAAGGCCGAGCGCAACCTCACCATCTCGGTGAACAGCTTCGGATTCAAGAACGGTGTCCCCACGGATGCCGATCTTGTCTTTGACGTCCGCTTCCTGCCCAACCCACACTTCATTCCGGAGTTCCGCAAGCTCACGGGCAAGCATCCCCGCGTTGCCAAATACATCCGGCAGTTCCCGCAGACGGCTGAGTTTCTCGACAAGGTGACCGAGATGCTCACCTTTCTCCTGCCGCACTACATCCACGAAGGCAAGAGCTATCTCACCATCGGCATTGGCTGCACGGGCGGCCAACACCGGTCGGTCATGATCGCCGAGGAGCTAAAGAAGCGTCTCTCCGCAGCCGGCTATCGTGCCAAGAGTTCCCACCGCGACATGCCGCGATGACGGAGCCAGGCCTCGATCCAGCGCGTACACTATCCCATGATGCAAGACTTCTCCCACTGCCGGTGCCCGCGATGAAACGCATACTCCGCCTGCTCGGATACATGCGGCCGTACCTGCTCTACACGTTCGCGTCGATCCTGCTTATGGGCGTCTTTGCGGCGATGGCGGCGCTCCGCGTACTGCTCATCAAGCCCATCATCGACAACGTGCTCAGTGCCAAGGCCTCACCCGATCAGGTGCTGGTTTTCACCATCCCACACACGCATCACATCATCAATCTGCAGTTCCTTATACCGAAGCACTTCCACAATGCGTGGACGGTCGTCGCTGTCGCGCTTATCGGTTCGGCCATCATCAAGTCGTTCTGTGACTACTTCGGAACGCTCTTCGCCAACAAGGCCGGCTTCGGCCTCATCACCGATCTTCGCAACGACCTCTACGATTCCATCCTCGGCCGCTCCACGGCGTTCTTTCAGCGACACTCCTCGGGCACACTCATCTCCACGCTCATCAACGATATCGAGCGTGTGCAGACGGCCATGGCAACCGTGCTCATCGACTTCCTGCAGCAGTTCTTCACCATGGTCGTCATGATCGGTGTCGTCATCATCACAGGCGGAGCCATGGCCTGGATACTGATTGTCTTCGTGCCGGTCATCATCCTCTCCTCGCGCAAGGTTGGCCGCGATGTTCGCCGCACCACGCGTCGCGGACAGGACAAACTCGCCGAGATCCAGAACATTGTGCAGGAGACCATCTCCGGCCACGGCATCGTCAAGGTCTTCGGCACCGAGCCCCTGGAGATGGCGCGCTTCCGCCGCGCAGCCGACCGCCTCCTCAGCGCCAACCTCCGCTCCGTCGCGGTGCAGGCCATCTCATCGCCGCTCATGGATGCCCTCGGCGCAGTCCTGCTCGCTCTGCTGCTCTTCATCGGGCGCAACGTCATCCAGCACGGCGTCACCCCGGGTGTCTTCATCACCTTCCTCGGCGCGGTCATCATGCTTTACGACCCCGTCCGACGCATGCCTACCTACTACAACAGCTTCCAGCAGGCCGTCGGCGCCAGTGAAGACGTCTTCAAGTTCATCGACGCGCAGGACGAGGTCCGCGAACGCCGTGGAGCCCGCGCACTCAAGTCCTTCGACGGGCGCATCGAGTTCCGCGACGTGCGCTTCGCCTACGAGCGTGACGGCCACTCCAAAGAGGTTCTCCACGGCATATCCCTAACGCTCAACCGCGGCGAAGTCCTCGCTCTCGTCGGCCCCAGCGGTGCAGGGAAGTCAACCCTCGTCAATCTGCTGCCCCGCTTTTACGACGTTACCGAGGGGGCGATCCTGCTCGACAAGCACGATGTCCGCGACCTTACGCTCGCTTCACTTCGCAAGCAGATCGGCAAGGTCACGCAGGAGACTGTTCTCTTCAACGACACCGTTCGTAACAACATCGCCTACGGCCAGCCCGACGCACCGATGACTGTCGTTGAAGAGGCCGCAAAGGCGGCCCTCGCGCACGACTTCATCCTGCGGCTCCCGCAAGGGTACGACACTCCCATCGGCGAACGCGGCGCGCGTCTCTCCGGCGGCGAGCGGCAACGTATCGCCATCGCCCGCGCCCTGCTCAAAAATGCGCCCATCCTCATCCTCGACGAGGCCACCAGCTCACTCGACACCGAAAGCGAAGCCGCCGTTCAGGCGGCCCTCGCCAATCTCATTGAAGGCCGCACTGTCCTCGTCATTGCGCACCGTCTCTCCACCGTGCGCCGTGCCGACCGCATCGCCGTCATGGAGAGCGGAACCATCACCGAGCTTGGCACGCACGATCAGCTCCTCGCTCTCGGCGGCACCTACTCGCGCCTCTACAACCTGCAGTTTGGTGCACTCGACCCCATCGATGCCGACGCGCTTCCACCGCTCGCCGGCCAACTCACACGGAGCTAGCGTGCACGTATCCTCGCCCCGGCTCGGGTTACACTGACCTCATCTCATGGCCGGCATCCTCTTCATCATCTCGGCGCCCAGCGGCTCGGGCAAATCTACGCTCGTCAGCGAGGTCCGCCGTCTCGTCTCTGGCCTCGAGTTCTCCATCTCTTACACCACCCGCGCTCCCCGTGGCTCGGAGCGGGATGGTGTTGAGTACTATTTCACCGACAAAGCTACCTTCGAACGTATGATCGCTGATGACGAGTTCCTCGAATACGCCACCGTCTTCGGCAATCACTACTACGGCACAGCAGTCTCTGCCCTGGATCATGCACTGGCCCACGGCAACGACTTGCTCCTTGACATCGACGTCCAGGGCGCTCTGCAGGTCATGCAAAAGGTCCCGCAGGCAATCTCCATCTTCATCTTGCCCCCCGCGCCAGACGTGTTGGAGAAACGTCTCCGCAACCGCAGCCAGGCGGAAGGTGTGGCCGACGAGGCAGAGATCGAGAAGCGTCTCTCGCAGGCACGCACGGAGCTGCAACAGCTTCACAGGTATAAGTACGCTCTCGTCAACGATGTTCTCGACGAGGCAGCGTCCGAGATGCGTGCGATCGTGCTTGAGGCCCGTGGCGAAGCCAACGCGCAGGAGCGCGTTCTTGCCGATGCCTGTCGCACCACGCATCACTCCGAGCGCCTCGACATGGCTCTGGCAAGCTTCGACAAGCCGTAGCCCTGCTCTTCTGGCAGTCTGAATCTGCGTGCTCAGTTCTGGTGACTTACGTCATCATCCTGAAATCCACAACAAATCTTTCCACAGGGGGTTTGCTTCTCGGGTACTATACCTGCAAACCCCGGAGGTCCATGCATGGCCCTAAACGAGCAAGCTTCGCTGCTTCTGCAGAACAAGTACAGCCTCGTCAAAGGCGCTGCACGTCGCGCCAGACAGCTCCAATCCGGAGCGCCTTCCCTTGGCGTCTCCAACTCGCTCAAAGCCTGTCGTGTCGCACAGGACGAAGTACGCGCAGGCAAGGTCACCTACACCGTCGGTGCCCGCAAGCCTGCACCCGCCCTGTAAAGGTTCCCGCACTGCGCTCCGCAGCCGGTAAACTGGTACACGGATGAGCGCTTCTCCTGAGCAACAACTGCGGGCCTACGTCGACTACCTGCGTGACCTCGGCATCTACGATCTCTATCGCCGCGACGACCCAGCCACGGTTCTGCCCGAATCGCTGCGTGCAGCGCTGTCGGCGAAACCTGCATCGGTTCCAGCAGCCAGGGCCGTGACACCACCAGCCCCAACCCCGGCTCGCTCCCCCGCTCCGCCCCCACCAGTGCGTACAGCTCCGCCGGTAGCTTCGTGTCCAACACCTCCGCTAGTGGCTTCTCCTCCGCCAGACTACTTCTCGCTCGACCCTGTCACATCCTCTGCGCCAGATCTAGGTGCCCCCATGCCCAAGCCCAAGTCCTTTGACGCGCTCGTGCCCGTGCCTACGCGCGTCATTCCCGCTGCCGAGCGTCCCGCCGCTCTCGAAAGTGTCCGCACCGAAATCGGCGACTGCACCCGCTGCCCGCTCGCCTACGGCGGCCGCCACAAGATCGTCTTCGCCGACGGCGACCCCAGTGCCCGCCTCATGTTCGTCGGCGAAGGCCCCGGAGCCGACGAGGACGCGCAAGGCCTGCCCTTCGTCGGCAAGGCCGGCCAACTGCTGAACAACATGATCATGGCCATGGGCCTCAAGCGTGAAGAGGTCTATATCGCCAACATCGTCAAGTGCCGCCCGCCCGCCAATCGCACCCCGGAGTACGTCGAGGCCACCACCTGCTCGCAGTTCCTCATCCAGCAGATCGACATCGTCCGTCCCGAGGTCATCGTCGCGCTCGGAGGCACAGCGGCCACCTATCTTCTCGGCGTCAAGCAGTCGCTAGCGTCCCTGCGAGGCCACTGGTACAGTTCACGCGGGGCCAAGGTCGCCGTAACCTACCATCCCGCGTTCCTGCTCCGCGACCCGCGCCAGAAGGGCGAAGCCTGGAAGGATCTCCAGCGCGTGATGGCCGAACTCGGCCTCAAGGCTCCGGCACGCCCCTCACCCTCCACCTAGTCATCGCGGGCGCGGGAGGCTTTGTCTGCCACGCGCACTCCTGCTAAACTGGTCAAGTACCCAAACGTGGGGCTGTAGCTCAGCTGGGAGAGCGCCTCGTTCGCAACGAGGAGGTCAGCGGTTCGATCCCGCTCAGCTCCACCAAGAAAATCAAGCAGTTAGTTTGAAAATCTGAATCGCGGATGAGCTGAACAAGCCCTGTGAGTCAGAAATGGGTCCAAAGTGGCCTTGCCACCTCCAACACAAGCAGCGCGACGCCTTCCTGGCCTTCCTTTCAGGTTAGGCGGGGTACCGTTATTTCAGAAATGACGCCAAGGTGCGCGACCAGTTTCAAAGCATTCTGGATTTTCAAAAACCACGGTCAACGAAGTGGCTGATCTCGTTTTGGCAAGACCTTAGAGATGCCAATCCTGCAGCGATCCCGCCACCAGCTTGTAGAAAGATGGCAACGGCTGCAGTGAGCATCTATCTTCCGCTGAAGATGGATGTAGTTATCTGCGCCAGTAGTCACTACAAGAAAACAATACGAAGCAAGAGCATCCGATGTGCCAACCGCACCCGGCCTTATCCGCTTCATTTGCCATCGAATGCTCTCTCGGTTGAAGTTGTCAATGATTGACGATATCGAGAATGAATTAGCTTTTGTGGAAATCCTAACCGCTAACTGAGGCAACCCGCACCAACACAACGTGGGGCTGCTTTACAAATGCTGCTACCTGCGCGTGAGAGCGTGACATGGTCGTGGTTATACTGTGAGAAGCGATTCGCAACTAGCGTCCTTTTACCGTTATCGCTCGTCTGTTCTTCTATAGATAAGCCTTGAATCGAGCCGCACAACGCGCGTTTACGGTGCACCCTCAGCCCCTTCAGTTGAGGATGAAAGCGGTTCTGTGCCTTGTCCTTGCTCTCTGGGTGGGCATGGCACAGGCAGTCCATCATCACGGATCAGGGCGATTTCAGGACGCGCATCACCGAGTTGTTAGCAAAGATAACGGACACGATTCCGGCGAGCTATATTGCCCTCTGTGCGCGGTTATGCACTCGGTTCTTCCGGGTGCATCGCCGACACTGCCGCCTTCGTTTCTCTTTCAATCGATCACTACCGTTACAACCTCCCTGGCGGTTGTCCAGCTTTGGCGATTCGATCTCTTCGGTAGACCACCTCCTTCCTCAATCTAGTTCATTGCAAAAGTAGACAAGAGTAGCTCGCGCATTTGCGCGGCTGCCTGCTTGTATTTCGACTGGTCCGCGCGATTGCGAAGGATCGTCGAGCGCATTGACAGATATTCAGAGAAAACAGGAGTTGTTCCATGAAGAAGCCACGTTTCTTTCGCTTTGCCGTCTTCGCCTTCCTCGCGGGGTTGGTAATAGCTTTTGCGGCCGGTGCCGCATATGGCCAGAGCACATCCGGAACGGTCACCGGCTCAGTTTTTGATCCCAGCGGCGCTGGGCTTGCAGGTGCCACCGTCACGCTGACGAATCCCGTCAGCGGATACTCGCGAACCGCCGTTACCGATGGAACCGGTACCTATCGCTTCTATAACTTACCCTTCGACCAGTACAGTGTTACGGCAACCAGCTCTAATTTTGTGGCTTCCACGCGCCAGGCACAGGTCTACTCTCCGGTGCCACTCGCGCTGGTCTTTCACCTTCAGGTGAGTTCTGTGACCTCAACGGTGGAAGTACAGGGAGCCCCTGGTTTGGTGGAACAAGATCCCAATTTCCATACCGATGTGGATCGCTCCGTCATCAACCGGCTACCGATCGAGAGCCCGTCAAGTGAGTTAAGCTCCATCGTCACACTGGCTTCCCCCGGCGTTGCAGCGGATTCAAACGGCCTGATGCACGGGTTAGGGGACCACGCCGAGAACTCCTTCAATGTTGATGGCGAACCGATCACCGATCAGCAGAGCAAGGTCTTCTCAAACCAGGTGCCGGCAGCCGCGGTTCAATCACTCGAGGTCATCGACGGCGCTCCACCAGCCGAATATGGTGATAAAACCTCGCTGATCGTGAAGATTACTACCCGCTCAGGCCAGGGAGTTACCACCCCGACAGGAACAGTACGTCTGTCCTACAGCACGTTCGGTACCAGCAATCTTGGATTCGACACATCATACGGCGGAACGAACTGGGGCAATTTCATCGCAGTCGATGGATTGCAAAGCGGGCGATTTCTTGACGGCCCGGAATTTGCAGTGCTGCATGATAAGGGCAACGAAGAGAATTTCTTCGATCGGTTCGACTACAACTTTACGCCGCGCGATTCGATTCACTTCAACGCGCAATACACGCGGTCGTGGTTTCAGACGCCAAATGACTTTGAGAATATCGGCGTGGTCGACCCCAATGGGAATGTGATCGGCAACACTGACCAGCGCTCGAAGATCGGCACGATCAACTTCTCGCCTACCTTCACGCATGTGATCAGCGACGACTCGGTTGCCAATATTGGCGTCTACGTTCGCCGCGATGCGTACAACTACTATCCCAGCAACAATCCCTTTGCCGACTACGCTCTCGATCAGCAACAGGAAACGATCAGCCAATACAGGACCCTGACGAACATGGGCGTTCATGCTGATATTTCCTACGTCCACGGTATTAACAACGCAAAGCTTGGCGGCGTATATGAGCAAACGCTGCTACGTGAGAATGACAGCGTAGGTGTTGTCGATCCCACGCTGACACCTTCCTGCCTCGACACGAACGGAAATCCAACCGGCTGTACTTCCCCGGGAGCCACACCGAACCCCAACGTCATTCCCGTCTTGGTTCCCTATGACCTCACGCAGGCCGGCTCTCTTTATGCTTGGAAGGGCCGCACGGACGTCAAGCAGCTTGCCCTCTACGGTGAAGATCAGATTACGGCAGGCAACTGGCTTTTGAACTTCGGCATTCGCGGCGACTTCTATAACGGGATGACCATTCAACGGCAAGCCGAACCCCGCGTCGGTATCTCATACAACGTAAAGCCGACGAACACTGTACTGCGAGTCTCCTATGCCCGCACGCAGGAAACTCCGTTCAATGAGAATCTCGTTCTCTCATCGACAGGTTGCTCCGATCCGGTGCTCTTTGCGGTCTTCTCCACCTTGTCCGCGGGCAGTTGCGCGACACAGGCTATCACCCCCTTCAATCCGGGTTTCCGCAACGAGTTTCACGCTGGGTTTGGCCAATCCGTGGGTCGTCACTTTGTCTTCAACGGAGAATACATCTGGAAGTACACGCACAATGCGTACGACTTCAGCGTGCTCGGTACGACCCCCATTACCTTCCCAATTGAATGGGCCAGCTCGAAAATTCCTGGTTATGCTTTGAGCGCGACGTTGACCGACCTTAAGGGTCTGTCGGTTCGGTTCAACGCATCGTCGGTGGCCGCTCGGTTCTTCAATCCCCAGTTAGGCGGTGTGGGAGCGACGCCGGGTATCGTTGGCAGCACCCTCCCGTTCCGCATCGACCACGACGAACACTTCAACGAGACAACCCATCTCGAATATGCGATGCCCTTCCATAAGAGCATGTACGTTGGCTTCAATTGGAGATACGACACGGGCCTCGTAGCAGGCGCGTCGCCCTGCTACAACACAACCGACCCGAACAGCGTTTGCAACCCGCTCAATGGCGGCCCTTCGATCACGATCAATGGGCAGCCCGGGATCGACCTCAGCTATCTCAGTCCCGATCAGCAGTTCCAGGCAGGCCTCGTCTGCAATGGCGTCAAGGCCACTCCGACAAGCGGTCTAACGCAATGTCTGGCGTCGCAACTGACATCCAATCTCATCGTGATCCCGGCGCCTGGCACCGAGGATGACGATAAGAACCCACAGCGGATTCAGCCACGGACCGTCTTCGACTTGGCGTTGGGCGATGACAACATCATGCACTTCGGCGAGAACGACCGCTATAAGTTCAGCGGACGTATCACGGCCATCAACCTTGCCGATAAGTATGCGCTCTATAACTTCCTCTCCACATTCTCAGGCACACATTATCTAACGCCACGGACTGTAACGGGGGAAGTGGCTTTCCACTTCTAGAACCGCAAACCGCGTTAAGACACCGGGGCCATCCTTACGGATGGCCCCGGTCATCTACTTGCGAGAATCAACGAAGAGGACCTAATGCGACGGCTCTATGGGGGAAGGCGCAATCGAGGGAGCAAGCAGCGAATCGCGGACATCCGTTTCACCACCAGTGATAAGTGGTTCGCCGTCTTTCTGATCGTAATTATGATATTGGCAGGCGCGGCTGGCGCATGGTTGGGAGCTCACTTCCCAGACTGACAGCGCTGCTAATGGTCCGAAGGTTTCGCTGTAACAGGCAAAGACGAAGATTGGCGTTGGACAGAACAGTGGCGCCACACGCTGCCTGGTATCTCTATGCGGTGAACCTGCGGCAGTAGCAGAAATGGGTTTCGTACAAACGGCCAATTTGTCCGTGTAAAGGTCTTCGCAAGGCGAGGGATTGGGCCTGCGAAGACTTTTTTATCTTTTTCTTGCATCTCGATTGATATGTGATATCTTATTTTTGAAAAGCACACAGATCGGAAGTACACTGGAGGCAAATCATGAAGATATTCGTCCTTCTTGCCCACTCCTCGAATGCAGTTGTTTCGTTCACGCGCTGTGAGAACACGTCACTTGCGCGTTGTTGTGGCAACACGGCTTCCTGTTAAAGCTCTCAGAACAGACTCCGTCGTCTGGTACACCGCCAAGTGACGTCTTCTTTTTACACTCGCAGGGACTTCCATTGCCTGGCGCTGTAAACCCCATTCTGAGTCTTCCTTTAGTTCAAGTCAGCAATCAACGGTAACCCCGCGTATAGCGGTGGAAGAGCCGTCTCTGCATACTTGAGCTATCCCAATCTTTATTCCGTTGTGTACGCGGTCTACCTGCCGTAGCGAGAAGGTGTGCCTTCGTGTGCCTGCGCACCGGAGTTGCAGGTCTATCAGCTTGGTTGTGCTTTTGTAGCCGCGTAGCTCCGTAGCGAAATCTCGTACGACCCTGCAGCAGCACGCTGGGGAAATAGATAGCCATTGATGCATGCGGTTTTCCGCCAAGGGGGAATTGATGAAACGCCAGCCTGTAAATCACACCGCCCATAAGTTTTTGATCGCACTTGTCTTCTTTTTCGGTCTCTCGCTGGCAGGTACGTCCCTATCCGCCGGTCAAGCCACGTCGAGCGGCACCGTCGTCGGCAGCATCACGGACCCCAGCGGGGCTGTTATTCCGGACGCTACGATCACTGTCACCGACATGGCGTCCAAAAGCGCCCGAACGACCGTCTCCAACAAAGCAGGCCAGTACATCGTTCCGGACGTGCCGCCGGGAACGTATGACGTGAAAGCAACAAGGGCCGGATTCTCAACGGACGAGATTCCCGACATTACCGTAAGCGTCGGTTCTCAAACGACAGCTAATTTCAGGATGACGGTGGGAGCGGAGAACACCACCGTAGAAGTCACAGCTTCCAATGCGGATCTGCAGACGATGAATGCATCGACCGGAACAACAGTCGATCCGTCGATGGTCCAGGCATTGCCCACAATCGGGCGCGAGGTCGCCACTTTTACGACCATGCAGCCGGGCGTCACGCCTGGAGGAAATGTGGCCGGCACCACCACCGATCAGGCGAGCTTCACCCTCGACGGCGGCAACAACTCCAATGATATGGACGGAACGCTGACAACCTACACCACGTCCTACGCCACTTCAACCACCGGCGGGTTCCTTGGAGCGGCTCCGCAGGGAACAATGCCTATGCCACAAGACAGCATTGAGGAGTTCAAGGTGGCCACGACCGGCCAGACGGCTGACTTCAACAACTCTTCCGGCTCTCAAACGCAGGCCGTTACCAAGCGCGGCCGCGACAGATGGACTGGCACCGTATATGAGTACTACCTTGACAACAACTTCAATGGAAACACCTGGCAGAACAACTTTCCAGGAACTGGCTACACCCCCAAGCCGAGCTATCACTTCAGTCGCTTTGGCGCCGCCGCTGGTGGGCCCATCGCGCCGAAGTTCCTCGGCGGTAAAACCTACCTGTTTGCTAACTACGAAGGCTTCCGGTATCCGCTCGCGAGTACCTATGAACGTACAGTTCCATCTTACGAATATCTTCAGCTCGGCCAACTCAGCTTTACCGGCACAACATACTCCGCTGCGCAGCTCAAGGCGGCCGATCCACGTGGACTCGGCATGAACCCTGTGCTCACGAATTTCTACAAAACTCAGCTGCCTGTTGCCCCCGTGGGCGATGCGGGTTCTACTGGAGCGGATGGCACGAAGTATGCTGGCAGCTTCGACAAGAGCTGCGGCGGACTTTCTACCACACTATGCGACAGCAATAACACCATTGGCTATAAAGCCAATGTGTCGACTCCCCAGAGCAGCAACTTTCTGGCCACGCGTCTCGACCATGACTTCGGCCAGAAGTGGCACTTCATGGCGAGCTATCGCTACTACGAGTTGGTGAACTCAACCACCAATCAAATCGACATCGGTGGCGCGCTGCCCGGCGATACGATAGGAGTGCCTAAGGCTGTTGCACCGCACACGCAGGCACCGTGGTATCTCGTTGTCGGCCTCACCACAAATATCAGCGCCTCGCTCACAAATGACTTCCACTATAGCTTTCTCCGTGACCAATGGCAGTGGACGGACGCAAATGCGCCTGCACAGGTAGCTGGTGCAGACGGAGCTATTGAGCCGCTGGGTGAATACGCCAATACCGTCCTGTCCCCTTACAACGTGAACTCGCAGAGTATCCGCGTCCGCACCTGGGACGGCAAGGATAATTTCTTCAGCGACAACCTGACTAAGTTGAAGGGCAATCATCTCATCCAGGTCGGCGGTCAATTTCAGCATAACTCCGACTACTTCTCGCGCAGCGACAATGGCGCCAGCATCAACTTCACCCCGACCTACCAAATCGGCGACAGCAGTGGCGGCGGCAACATCGGGTATACAGGTGGCACACCGGGGACCGCAGCTTGCACAACTGGTACGGGGCTCAATTGCGTCGGCGCAGGTACAGCCGCGAATGCCCGTATGCTTGACACCTACTACGGCCTCGTCACTGACACGCAGGTTGCGAATAGCTACTCCAACGCCGGTGGATCGCTCAGCTTGAACCCGTCGCTCACTCCTGCGATCGGACACGCCAGCATCCCGTACTACAACATCTACGCAACGGATACGTGGCATGCCAAACCGAGCCTCACGTTCAATCTTGGACTTAGCTATGCCATCGAGATGCCGCCCACTGAGCGTAACGGCACGCAGGCCATCTTCACGGATGCCACAGGCAATCCCATCCGTATCGAGCAGTGGCTTGCGTCCCGCAAAGCAGCCGCACTGAGCGGCCAAATCTTCAATCCTGAAATCGGCTATACGCTGATCAAGAACGTACCGAGCGGCCGCAAGTACCCATACGATCCTTACTATGGCGCGGTCAGTCCAAGACTATCGGTCATCTGGAACCCCAACTTCAGCAACGCATTTCTCCAGAAGCTCTTCGGCAACGGCTCGACTGCCATCCGTGGCGGATACGGTCGAATCTATGGCCGTGTCAACGGCGATGCTCAGGTACTTCCGCTTCTCGCCGGTCCCGGACCGCTTCTGGCTACGCAGTGCAAGTACGCGCAGTCTGCGACCACTGGAGCCGGCGGCTGCAACCAGAGCAACTACAACGACACCACAGCATACCGTTTCGGACCGGATGGCCTTTCCCCTCTGTTGGCGCCAGGTGGCGTTCCTGCAACGCTACCACAGCCCTTCCATCCCGGCTTCGATGGCCCTGGCGTGTCTCTTTCACCAGGCGTCGATCCCTCCATGCGTCCCAACGACGTCGACACATTCAACCTCTCCGTGCAGCGGCAGATCAATCGCCACATGCTGGTTGAGGTCGGGTATATCGGGCGTATCGTCCATCACGAGTTCATGCAGTTAAATCCGAACGTAGTTCCCTACATGCTCTCGCTTGGCGGCCAGAGCTTCGAGTCGGCATACCTGGCAATCGAAACGGCATTCAACTGCACAACAACAGCGAGTCAGTGCGCCAAGAGCGTTGCGCCCACGGCTACGGTCACGCCGCAGCCCTTCTTCGAAGCCGCGCTCGGAGGAGCCGGATCAGCCTATTGCTCAAAGTATTCGAGCTGCACCGCGGCGGTCGTCGCCAAACAAACTGCAGCCTTCCGTGCACAAAGGGTCTTCGGCCTCTGGCAGGCTTTGGACAACAATGTCAACGGCGCCAATGGCGCGGGCTTCGTCTTCGCAAGAAGCCTGATGGGTACCGCAACATCTAACTCCACATATGGAGCTGCCGGCCAGATGGTTTCGGGCGTCAGCTCTGATACTCCTATCGGACATAGCAACTACAACGGCGGCTATGTCTCCTTCAAAGCGAGCAGCTTCCACGGCCTCACCGCTCAGGAAAACCTCACCTGGTCCAAGGCCCTCGGCCTCGGCGCCAACAATCAGTCAAGCAGTGGCACCGTTGCAGAGGACAGCTTCGATATAAACAAGCAATACGGTCGCCAGGCCTTCGATCAGCGAATCATCTTCAACACCTTCATCGTCTATGAAACCCCGTGGTATCGCTCGCAATCCGGTATCATTGGCCGTCTCGCCGGGGGGTGGACACTGTCCCCCATCGTTACAGCCGGCACTGGACAGCCGCTGCAGTGCACAACCAACAACAGCGGACAAAACTTCGGTGGTGAAGACGGTGCAAACTTCACCGATAACGAGAACTGCATCTTCAACACACCATATACCGGCGGCGCTCACACGCATCGCGGCGTCACAGGCGGCATGGATTCTAACGGAATCGCGGTGGGCACCAATACCAAGGGCTCCGGTGCGGCTGCGATCAATATGTTCACCAATCCCGTGGCTGTCTTTGACAGCGTGCGCGCTCCCATTCTCGGCCTCGATGCCGGCAACGGAGGCAGCGGCGCCATCAGCGGCCTCGGCTATCTCAATCTCGACTTCAGCGTGAAGAAGAGAATCATGATTCACGAGAGATACAGCCTCGAGTTATCCGGCGTCTTTCAGAACGTGATGAACCATCTCGACTTTGCGAATCCCAGTCTAAGTCTTCAAAGCGCCGCCAGTTGGGGCGTCACCAAAACCCAGGGCAACGCTCCCCGTCAATTCCAGATGGGTGCACGCGCCTACTTCTAAACATCCACGACTAAGCCCACGACCAGGAGTTCTGGCCGTGGGCTTAGCAAACCCTCAAACGCCTCTACTGTTCGGCCGCAATCACCTCATCGCGGGACTTCTTCTCCAATGCCTCCAGCAGCCGGTTCCTCACATAGACAATGTGATCTTCCATCGCCGCCTGGGCCTTTTCTCGATCGATGGTAGTAAGTGCTTTGTAAATCCGCCTATGTGCCAGCGGCGAGCTCGTCGCCGACAACTCGTACGACTTATAACGGCAGAGCAGGCTTTTTTGCTGAATATTTTCAAACACGCTACACAGCTCATCATTGTCCGTCGCCTCGGCGATCAGGCGGTGGAAACGTAAATCCTCTTCAACGTGGGCTATGCGATCACCCTTTTTCAAAATGATCTCAGTGCGTTCAATGCTGTCTTTCAGGCACTGCAACAGCTTTGGAGTAATCTTCGCCGTGGATATCGAATGCAGCTCCAGCACAACACGCAGGTTGAATAGATCGCTGATCTCTTTCGCCGCGAACTCGCGTACAAAAGCCCCTCGGCGGGCTTCTATGCGAATGAGTCCCTCAGCCTCCAGCCGGTTCAACGCTTCGCGCACAGGCGATTTACTGATGCCGAGCTGCGAAGCGATAAACTCTTCTGTCAATCGAAATGACGGCTCGAAGCTGCCAGTCAGCACGCTCTTCTTGATGCTGGCGTATGTCATCTCGGTAAGATTGGGTATCTTGCGAAGCTCGCGCAATTTTGTCATGAGAAATAAGTATGGAGCAAATATTGCCGTTTGCCCTAAAACCTTGTCAGGCAAGCATCATAGCAGTTCCAAATCTGTTCCCAACTGATATCTGATACATTATCGACATGCCAGCCATCTCACATTTTGCGTGTTCTTTGTGTGACGCTACGGTCTCAGCCGCAGCCCCCGCCACAGTCTGTCCTGTCTGCGCAGGAAGCCTCTATGTGCGTTACGATCTGAGCTCGCTGATTGGCACGGACCCTTCTTCGGTGGTGGCCGGCACCGCCGGTGCATTGAGCTCAAGAGCGTGGAGGGGTCTGTGGCGATACAGCGCGGTCCTTCCTGACGTAGCGCCCGTCACACTCGGCGAAGGTTGGACGCCGATTCTGCCGAGCCGCCGAAATCCGAATGTGCTTCTGAAGGAAGAGGGCGCCAACCCTACGGGGACTTTCAAGGCCCGCGGCCTGGCACTCGCCGTTACCATGGCGAAGCACTATGGACTGCGCAAACTCGCGGTTCCGTCCGCAGGCAATGCTGGGGGAGCTCTGGCAGCCTACGCTGCTGCCGCTGGTATCGAGTGCCACGTCTTCATGCCCAAAGATGTGCCGATGGCTAACCAGGTCGAAGGGGCTGCATACGGCGCCAACGTCACGCTGGTCGATGGCCTTATCTCGGACTGCGCAAGGATCGTCAATGAGCGCAAGGAAGCTGAAGGCTGGTTCGACATCTCCACTCTTAAAGAACCGTTCCGTGTCGAAGGTAAGAAGACGATGGGCTATGAGCTCGTAGAGCAGAACGGCTGGAAGTATCCCGACGCCGTCTTCTATCCAACCGGCGGTGGTGTCGGGCTCATCGGCATGTGGAAGGCCTTCGAAGAGATGGAACAGCTCGGTTGGGTCTCCGGGACTCGCCCTAAGATGATCGCCGTGCAGGCATCAGGCTGCGCTCCCGTCGCCCGCGCTTACCGCGAAGGCCAGGACGTAAGCACCATGTGGCAGAACGCGGCGACCTTCGCGGCTGGGCTTCGCGTACCCAAGCCCTACGGTGACCGCATTATTTTGAATATCGTGCGCCAGTCCGGCGGGCGGGTCATTGCCGTCTCTGACGATCAGATTTTGAGCTCCCTCAAGGACTGGGCTTCGAACGAAGGTGTCCTGCTCTCCCCGGAAGGAGCAGCGGCTACGGCTGCCTACGACGTTCTCATTCAAGATGGCTTCCTGAAGCCGTCGGACAAAGTTGTCCTCTTCAACACGGGTTCCGGCAATAAGTACACAGATGTTCTCTCAGAGTCATTTGGCCTGAACAAGTCCTTGCAGGAAACAACAGGCACGGCCGCTCTCGCACACTAACTCAATATTGGCCGCTGCCTGGCGGGATCGATCTTTCGCAGAAGCTGTAATAGAGTTGATTTACCTTCGCGCTTCTGAGTAATTCGTCTTTTGCTTTATTCGTCTTCGCTTTATATAGATGCAGCTGTTCCACAGTCGTCAGTCTCCGCTACGACGGTGAACAGGTGTCAGCCCCGTCCGCTGACACCTTCATGGTCGTCGGCAACAAGCTCTCAAGGCTTCAATCTTCAGACATCATCAGCCTCAGACAGGAGCGATTCTCATGAAGAAGCTCGGCATTTTATTTCTGCTTGCGCTCACATTTGCCACACAGGCGGGTGCCCAGGCGAAACACGTAACCACTCCGGCGGAGCAGTTCGGCTTCGAGCCGGGTACAGACCGCAAACTGGCCGACTGGAAAGAACTGGTCGCGTACTACCAGAAAGTCGCCTCCCAGTCGGATCGTGTCCGCTTCCAGGTACTTGGCAAGACGATGGAGGGACGTCCCTTCGTCATGCTCACGGTCTCCTCGCCGGAGAACCTCGCGCACCTGGCGGAATACAAGGAGATCGTCACAAAGCTCTCCGATCCTCGGACCACATCGCCCGCTGAAGCAAAGTCCCTTATCGCCAAGGGCAAAACGGTGATGATCATCACCTTCAACATCCATTCAACTGAGATCGCAAGCTCGCAGACGGCGCCGCTGTTTCTTTACCGTATGGCGACCTCGAACGACCCGGAAGTCCTGAATGAGCTGAAGAACACCATTCTGCTTCTGATTCCTTCCCAGAACCCTGACGGCGAACAGCTCGTCGTCGACTGGTATAAAAAGACGCTCGGCACACCGGCCGAAGGCTCCAGCCCGCCCGTCCTCTACGCCAAGTACGTTGGTCACGACGACAACCGTGACTGGGTCGGCCTGACTCAGCTCGAAACGCAGCACACCGCGAAAGTCATCAACGAGTGGCATCCGCAGATCCTGTACGATCTCCACCAGCAGGGAGCGAACGCACCTCGCCTTTACCTTCCCCCTTGGGTCGATCCCATCGATCCCAACGTCGATCCACTTCTCGTCTTCTCCATGAACGCCCTCGGCATGCGTACAGCGCATGACGTCGCCTCGACCGGAAAGACCGGTGTCCTCGTCCACGGCGTCTATGATTTCTGGTCGCCGTTGCGCGACTACATCTCGCTCCACAACGGCCTTCGCATCCTCACCGAATCGGCGAGCGCCAATCTGGCTTCACCGATTGACATGCCGTTCGACCGCCTTGGGACTGGAATCGGTTACGACGCAAAGGTGGCCGCCTGGAACTTCCCCTCGCCATGGATGGGCGGCGTCTGGCACATGGGAGACATCGTTGCCTACCAGATGGACGCTCTCGAGTCTCTGACCAGGAGCGCCGCCATCGACCGCGAGCAGTTCCTCTCGGACTTCTACAAGGTGAGCGACCACGCTGTGCACCCGGTATCCGGCCCGTATGCCTATGTCTTCTCCCCGAAGCAGGTCGATCCCGCGATGGCTGTAAAACTCGCCAAGACACTCTTCGACGCAGGTGTCGAAGTGAGGCAGTCAACAGCTCCATTTGAAGCGGGCGGCAAAAGCTATCCCGAAGGAACTTACATCGTCGAGCTGGACCAGCCATTTCGTGCCTTTGCCAAGACAGTGCTTGAGCGCCAGAAGTATCCTGACATGCGCGAGTACCCCGGTGGCCCGCCGCAGCGTCCGTACGATGTCGCAGGCACGACTCTGCCGCTCTTCTACGGTGTGGAAGCGGACGCCGTTGATGCCAAGTTCACTGCACCCGCGAAGCTGCTCTCTTCCATCACCCCACTCGTCGGCCATGTAGCACCGCCTTCGAGCAAGGGATACATCCTGAACGACATGAGCAACAGTAGCCTCTATGCTCTCTTCTCGCTGCTGTCGGAGGGCGTCAAAACATACCGCCTCACCGGCTCAGGCTATGCTCCGGGCACTATCTATATCCCCGCACAGCCCGGTTTGGAGCCAAAGCTCGAAGCTGCCGCAAAGCGCTTCGCCGTCGACTTCAAACCCGCCACTGGCACTGTCAGCGGCAGCGCTCTGGAAATGAGGACTCCACGAGTGGCTCTTTACAAGAGCTGGACCGCTTCGCTCGACGAAGGCTGGACACGCTTCGTCTTCGATACAAACGGCGTTCCCTATAAAACTGTCGTCGACGCGGACATGCGCAAAGGCCACCTGAAAGATCAGTTCGACGCGATCATTCTCCCCGACAACTCCCCCGGCGCTATCCTGTCCGGCCGCGCATTTGGCGGAGGTGGCGGCCGTGCCGGTGGCCGCGCACGCGGTGGTGCGGGGAGCGCCGCGGGTGCAGGCGCTCCGGCAGCGAACGCCGCGTCGGAGCGTGGCAACATGCCTCAGGTTCCACCCGAGTACCGCGGCGGCCTTGGCCCTGAGGGCACCGCTGCGCTGAAGGAGTTCCTCAGCGAAGGCGGAATCGTTATCGTGCAGAACAAGGCTTCCGACGTCTACGCCACAAGCGACGACCCCACCTTCCAAAATGCCCTGGAGGGCGTGCCTCCGCGCGACTTCTATTGCCCCGGCTCTATCCTTCAGATCACCGTCGACACATCCAACCCGATAGCCTTCGGTTCAACGCCCACCGTGCCGGTCTTCTTTGAGACTGGGCCGACCTTCAAGCTCTCCGGAGACGCGAAGTCCGTCGGTCACTACACCAGCGATCATCCGCTCCTCAGCGGCTGGATTCTTGGTGGTCAGCACTTGGACGGGACCTCCGCTATTGCAGATGTGCCCGTGGGCAAGGGCCAGGTCATCGCCTTCGGCTTCGTCCCCATGTATCGCGGTCTTAGCGAAGTCACGTACAAGTTCGTATTGAACGCCATGCTGTACTCCGGTTCAACGCCCACTTCAATCCAATAGCTTCATTCCGAAGCTTCAAACCCCGACGCCAGGCCTCAGCCATCCACTCGATGGCACGAAGGCCTGGCGTCTTCTTGTCCTATGTTCCAGGCTCATCTCTCGACAGGTACTTGACCGGGGCTATCCGGCTTCAATGCTCGGTATCAACGCACCCACTCTTTCCGGCATACCAACAGATTCCACCTCTGGTACACTCACCCGGCAGCGCCTCGGCGCGCAACCTTCATCCCACAGGCCCTTCCTTGCGCATAGACGCCCATCACCATCTCTGGCACTACACTACCGCCGAGTACGGCTGGATCGACGACACCATGCAGCCGCTCCGCCGCGACTTCCTCCCCGCCGATCTCGTTGAGGCCTGCGCGGCAGCCCACGTAGACGCCACCATCGCCGTCCAGGCCCGCCAAACCCTCGAAGAGACCCACTGGCTACTAGCGTTGGCCACAGAAAATCCGCTCATCCGCGGTGTCGTAGGCTGGGCCGACATCGCCGCCGCCGATCTTCCAGCAACCCTCGAGCCGCTCCTCGCGAACCCGCACCTCAAAGGCCTGCGCCACATCGTACAAGCCGAACCCGACGGCTTCCTCGACGACCCCGCCTTCAACCGCGGCATCGAAGCCCTCACCCGCACCGGCCTCACCTACGACATCCTCATCTTCGCCCGCCAGCTCCCCGAAGCCACCCGCTTCGTCGACCGGCATCCCACACAGTCCTTCGTCCTCGACCACATCGCCAAGCCATCCATCGCCTCTGGCGAAATCGCGCACTGGTCGGCCTCGATCCACGAACTGGCCCGCCGCCCCAACGTCACCTGCAAGCTCTCCGGTATGGTCACAGAGGCGAACTGGCACACCTGGACTCCCTCCACCCTCAAGCCCTACTTCGACGTCGCCCTGGAAGCCTTCGGCCCCACCCGCCTCATGGCCGGCAGTGACTGGCCCGTCCTCAACGTCGCCTCCACGTACACACAGTGGTGGCAAACGCTCGACACCTGGCTCGCTCCGCTCTCTCCCGACGAGCGCGTACAGATCGAAGGCCGCACCGCCGCCCGCGTCTACCACCTCTAGCCACCCGCACCCGCCACGAGCCCACCCAGCAAAAACGCCGTCAAAAACCTCGCTTGCTCTTCCGCAGAGACCTCCTGCGAAAACGCCCTGCGTTCATTCACACCACGCACGGCATCCATCGTCGTCCACGCAGCCGCCAGAAAATTCTGCTGCGGAATCTCCCCGTTCCTCGCGGCCTCTTCAAACATGTCTTTCAGATACAGCACCGTCTCCAGCTGCCATTTGTGGCTGCGCCGCCGGTGCTGCTCCAGCCGGTTGATGCTCAGGATGATTCTGTACAGCTGCTGGTGTTCATGCCAGAACGCGATCCGCACCGCGACAAACGCCGCCAGCCGGGCAGGGAAGTCCGCAGCCTGCCGCACATGCTCGTCGGTCACTGCCGCCAGCTTCGCCAGCGCCTGCTCCACCGTCGCGGTGTACACCTCGTCCTTTGACTCGAAGTACCGGTACAGCGTCCCCTTGGCCAGCTGCGCGGCCTGGGCAATGTCGTCCATCCGCGTCGACTCGAACCCTTTGCTGGCAAACACCTTCGCCGCCGCCGCCAGGATCTCCCCTCGGCGCAGTTCGGCCACCACCTGCTGCTTGCGGTCGGTCGCGCCACTCGCCATCGGCTAGCTCCTTTTCGATCCTTCCACACTATAAATCTGCGACGAAATGACTCACCAGTCATCTCATAGAACTGGAGGGTCACTGTGTCCGCTGTACTCGACGAATCTGAGCGACTCGGAATAGCCCAGGCCGAAGACTCCCTCGCGGAAACCGCTCCCGCCTTCGACAACGAGCGCCTCCCTGAAGCGAAGATCTTCAACCCCTGGATCGTCGCCATCGTTGTCACCATCGGCACTTTCATGGAGGTCCTCGACACCTCCATCGCCAACGTCGCCCTCCCGCACATCGCCGGCGGCCTCTCCGCCTCGCTCGACGAAGGCGCATGGGTGCTCACGAGCTACCTCGTCGCAAACGCCGTCGTCTTGCCCATCAGCGGCTGGCTCTCCTCCGTCATGGGCCGCAAGAACTACTACCTGCTCTCGGTTGCGCTCTTCACCGTCTTTTCCGCGGCCTGCGGCTTCGCGCCCTCGCTCGGGATGCTCGTCGTCTTCCGCGTCCTCCAGGGCCTCGCCGGCGGCGGCCTGCAGCCCTCCGTGCAGGCCATCCTCGCCGACAGCTTCTCCGCGCAAAAGCGCGGTATGGCGATGGCGCTCTACACCGTCGCCATCCTCGTCGCTCCCGTCCTCGGCCCCACCGCCGGCGGTTGGATCACAGACAACTACTCCTGGCGCTGGATCTTCTACATCAACATCCCCATCGGCATCCTCTGCGTCTTCCTCACGCGCATCGTCCTGCAGGACCCGCCCTACATGCGCGAGCTCAAAGCCAAGGCCCGCAAGCTCTCCGTCGACTGGACAGGCCTCAGCCTCATCTCCCTCGGCCTCGCCTCCCTCGAAATCGTTCTCGACAAGGGCCAGGAGCTCGACTGGCTCGGCTCGCACTTCATTGTCTTCTTCGCGTCCATCTCGCTGCTCGCGCTCACCGGCGCCGTCATCTGGGAGCTCCGCAGCAAGAACCCCGTCGTCAACCTCCGCCTCCTCAAGGAGCGCAACTTCCTCTTCTGCTGCCTCATCATCCTCGGCCTCTACGCCGCGCTCTACGCCGCCACCTACCTGCTGCCGCTCTACATGCAGCAGATGATGGGTTACACCGCCACTACCTCCGGCTTCGCGCTCTCGCCCGCCGGCCTCTTCACCATGCTGGAGGTTCCGCTCGTCGGCTACCTCCTCACCCGCGGCTACGACCCCCGCAAGATGGCCTTCGCCGGCATCCTCGTCATCGCCACCTCCTTCTGGTGGATGTCCTCCTTGAACCTCGACATATCCGAGGGCCAGATCATCCTCCCGCGCATCCTGCAGGTACTCGGCGTCGGCATCATCACCGTGCCCATCAGCACCGTCATCTTCCGCTTCCTGCCCAAGACGGAAAGCTCGCAAGCCGCCGGCCTCTACGCCCTCATGCGTAACGAAGGCGGAAGCCTCGGCATCGCTCTGGTCAGCACCATGCTGCAGCGCAAGTCGCAGCTTCATCAGCAGATTCTCACGCAGCACATCACGGCCACCAACCCCATCGTGCAGCAGACGCTCGGCGCCGCCGCGTCCGCGCCCGGCAACTTCGCGCAGAACCACTACCTGGCGATGGCCTCGCTCTACAACGCACTGCAGCGCCAGGCCACACTGCTCGCCTACATGGACCAGTTCCGGATGCTCGGCCTCATCTGCCTCTGCATGGTGCCGCTCATCTTCTTCCTCAAGCGCCCACCCGCGCTCAAACACATCGAGCTCGAAGCCCACTAAGCTTCTTTCTCTAGGCACGTCACGTCCGTTCGACAGCCTGTTCTCGAACTACCCATGAAGCGTCATCTCGAACTACCCATAAAATGTCATCTCGAACTACCCATAAAATGTCATCTTGAACTACCCATGAAGTGTCATCTTGAACTACCCATAAAATGTCATCTCGACCGGAGCCAAACAGCTTCATCGTTTGGCGCAGTGGAGAGACCTGCATTTGGCCCCGGCGATACTTTCAGGTCGCGCCGCCTGGTACCGCCAATCGTCGCCCGGCCTTTACCTTGGTTTTGAGGGCCAAAGGCCCGCCATATCCCAACCCAAGGCGAAGGGGGTAGGAAGCCCCGGGTGCAGGCTCTTGAGCCTCCCGGAAAGATCGTCATTTCGACCGGAGCATCGCAGCCTTATCGCGATGCGGAGCGGAGAAACCTTATCGCTGCCAAGCAAAGCAAGCGCACCACGTCGAACTGCCGCTCGATGCCCTACCGAAAAATCACAATCTGCGGGCCTCCTCATATTTTTCAATATGCAATTTATTTCACTTAAGATATTGTGGTCATTTGTAGAGGAAAGCAGGTATTCGTTGCAGCGTTACGCGCAGATCATTCGTCTCCGTCCTGAAGATGAAGCGGAGTACGTCCGCTACCACGCCGAGGTCTGGCCCACCGTCCTCCAGACCATCGCCGACTGCAACATCCGCAACTACTCCATCTTCCTCCGCGGCGACATGCTCTTCGCCTACTTCGAGTACCACGGCACAGACTACGCCGCCGACATGCGCCGCATGGCCGCCGACCCTGAAACCCAGCGCTGGTGGAAGATCATGGACCCCATGCAACTCCCCGTCATAGACGCCGCCCCCGGCGACCATTGGACCCAGCTCCACGAAGTCTTCCACTTCGACGGCCACCCGTCGCCTGATAGCTGCCGCAGATAATCTGCTGCCCAAGAACGCTCGTCATTTCGACCGAAGCATCGCGGCTTCATCGCGATGCGAAGCGGAGAAACCCCTGTATTTGTCTTTGTTGTTGCCTATTTTCCTCTGCGACCTTTGCGGCTTTTCCTTTGCGTCCTCTGCGTTAAAGCTTTTGCCGCAGCGAGAGCCGAAGGCGCGAGCATACCATGTCAACCCACGAGAGGTGAGAGCGACAGATAAGTTGCTCAATCAAAACGCCTTACAGCGGAAAATCAAAAACACGTTCGCCGCCTCAACCTTCTATACTTAAAGTAGAGAAAGAGAGCAGAAAGGTTCGCCGCGCCGACCGCGATCAGACCTCCACAAGTCCACCCTCAACCGCTTTTCACTCAAGACTTTAGATCGAAAAGTATGGGAGGGGAGGGGTGGGGGCTAGATCATCACTCGCCATAAAGCACAACGCTAAGCCGCCGCGGCCCATGCACGCCACGAATCCGCGTCATCTCAATATCCGACGTCGCCGAAGGCCCAGAGATCGTCGTCATCGCCATCCGCCTGCTGGAACTGATCGCCGCCAGCGCCTCCGGTACGGTCTCCACCACCTGCTGCCGCGCCAGCACGCAGATATGATGGTCCGGCAGCAGCGTAACCGCCCGCCGCCCCTGCGCGCCTTCATGCACCAGGATGATCGTCCCTGTCGCCGCGACAGCCGCCTCGCACGTCGTCAACACGGTACCCAACCCATCCAGCTGCTCCGTCGCCAGCGCGGCATCGACCACAACCTCAGCGGCGCTCGGAAGCCAGTTCTTCGGAAACGCCTCGGCAACCAGCACGCTATGCTCACCGGCACGCCGCAGCGCCTCCTCAACAGCGCCGCCAATCTCCGCCTCGCTGCCAACCTCAAGGATCTCGGAGTCGTAGTCCAGCAACCGGTCCTTCAGCAGATGCAGGCAAGCCTCGCGGTCAAGCGAGCCCTTGCGTTGATACTCGCGACCTATCTGGTCATACGCAACACGGTCTGGCGCACCGCCAACCGCGGCACGAATGCGCCCCAGGATCACCTCGCGTGCGTCGCTCATGCGCTTGCTCCCTTGCTGCGGCTCTTCCACCAGTCGCGGAAGCTCTGCTTCGGGATGGCCTTCAGGTCGCGATACTTAGTCCAGCCCCCCGCCATGCCAGGCAGGTTCTCCAACTGATCACCCTTCCGGAACAGCATCTGCCCAGCCTGTGCCAGCCGCTGCGCCGCCTCATACCGCCGCTGGCTCTGGAACGCCGCAGCCGCACCCTGCATGGCCAGGTTCTCCACCGCCAGCTTGCCGCCCAGCGTCGCCTGGTCCTCGCGCACCACGCGCCCGCGCAGGTGAATCAGGATCTCCGGAATATTGATCTTCACCGGGCAGACCTCATAGCAAGCGCCACACAGCGTCGACGCATACGGCAGGGAACGCGAGTGCTCCAGCGACTGCAGCTGCGGCGACAGGATCGCCCCAATCGGTCCCGAGTAGATCGATCCATACGCATGCCCACCCGTCTCGCGGTACACCGGGCAAGCGTTCAAACAAGCGCCGCACCGGATGCACTCCAGCGTCTCGCGTTCCATCTCGTCATGCAGTAGCTTCGTGCGCCCGTTGTCCAGCAGGATCACATGGAACGCCTTCGGCCCATCACCCGCATGCACACCGCACCACAGCGAGTTGTACGGATTCATCCGCTCCCCCGTCGCCGACCGCGGCAGCAGCTGCAGAAACACTTCAAGGTCCTCGAACCGCGGGATTACCTTCTCGACGCCGATCAGCGAGATCAACACATCCGGCATCGTCAGGCACATCCGCCCATTGCCCTCGGACTCGACGACACACACACCACCCGTCTCCGCAATCGCAAAGTTCGCGCCGCTTACACCGATCTTCACCTTCAGGAACCGCTCCCGCAGATACGCCCGCGCTGCCCCGGTCAGATCCTCCGGCTCGGCCGTCAACTCCGGCCGATGCATCGTCTCGCGGAACAGATCACGCACCTCAAACCGGTTGCGATGTAGCGCCGGAACCACAATGTGCGAGGGCTCATCGTGGCCCATCTGCACAATCATATCGGCCAGGTCTGTCTCAATCGGAGTGATGCCCGCGGCCTCCAGCGCCACGTTCATCTGCACCTCATCCGAGGTCATCGTCTTCACCTTGATGACCTCGACATGAGAGTTGCCCTCCGAGTATTGCCTAATCAGCCCAATAGCAATCGCATTGGCCTCATCCGCATCGCGGGCCCAGTGCACCTTGCCGCCAGCCAGCTCGCAGTTCTTCTCAAACTCAACCAGGTACTCGTCGAGATGCCGCAGTGTATGCGCCTTGATCGCACTAGCCGTATCGCGCAGCTGCTGCCAGTCCGGCATCTCCTCCACGCGCAGAGCACGCTTGCCGCGAATCGTATCCGTCGCGCGGCGCACATTGGCGCGAAGCTGATCGTTCTTCAGCGCGGTCTTCGCCGCAACCGGAAACGCCGCGGCTCTGTCTGTCTTGCCAACGCGAACGCTCATAGCGCAGCTCCCTCGCTCGCAAGAATCTCCGCGATATGCATCGTCCGCACAGCCGAGCCTGCGCGATGCAGCCCGCCATAGATCTGCATCAGGCAGCTATTGTCGAGCGCGGTCACAACCTCAGCCCCAGTCTCCACCACGCAGCCCTGCTTCTCAGCCAGCATCGCCACTGAGACATCGGCGTTCTTCACCGCAAACGTCCCACCGAACCCGCAGCACTGCTCCTTCTTCGGCAACTCCAGCAGCGTCAACCCGCGCACCTGCCGCAGTAGCCGCACCGGCGCATCGCCCACATGCAGCATCCGCAGCGAGTGGCACGACGGATGGTAGGTCACACTATGCGCAAACGTCGCGCCCACATCCTCCGTCTGGAGCCGGTTCGCGAGCAGCTCGCTGAACTCAAACACGCGTGGCAGCAGGCTCTTCACATCGGCAAGAAACGCGCTGTCGTTCTCCGCCTCAGCCATCATTAGATAGTGCTCACGCATCATCGCTACGCAACTGGCAGAAGGCACGCAAACCACTTCGGCATCCCGAAACATCTCCACGAATCTCCGTACCAGCGGCACAGCTTCGCGATGATAGCCCGTGTTGTAGTGCATCTGCCCGCAACAGGTCTGCGCCAGCGGAAACTCCACCGTATGCCCCAGCCGCTCCAGCACGCGTGTCACCGCAACACCTGTCTCGGGAAACAGAGTGTCGTTATAGCAGGCTACGAACAGCGAGATGCGCAAGGGGCTTCCTTTCACCGGGCAATGGCCAAATCGCGTGGCCTTCATCAATTTTACCTATGGAAGAAGAAAGTCACGAGTGAACCACTCAGTGGACCTTCAGATAACTCCCATAGCCGACCACCACAGTAGATCCGATCAGCAGTGCAAGTCCGCAGCCGACCAACGCTCGCGTCCTCAGGCTCGTTCCGCGCCACTCCTTCAGCGCAATGCCCCACAGGTTCGCGAAGATGATGATGCTTGCCATGTGCAGCGTCCAGCTGGCGAAGTCGTACTTGCCCATCTTCGTCTGCCCCATCGAGTAGAAGAAGAACTGGAAGTACCAGATGATTCCGGCCAGCGCCGCGAACAGGTAGTTCTTGGTCAGCACCTTCCCGCTGATGCGCCCAATATAGTCGCGCGGATTGAAGTCCACCAGGGTATCGCCCGTCACCGGGGCCGTCCCCATCGGATTATCGCCCGGCGCTCCGCCAAACTGTGCGAACGAGTGGTTCTTCACAATCAGTACCGCAGACCACACGAAGTTCGTAACGAACCCGCCCCACAGCACAACGATCAGCACCGGCAGATTGGACCATAGGTCCCTCCGGCCACCTGCCACCAGGTGTACTCGCGTGATGTCTCCGATGGGCTTGCCCGCAGCCAGGCCAAACGCAAAGAACGAGCTCATAATGCCCGCGAACACCGCGACCGCAAGGCCTTTGATGAAAGAGAAGTCGCGTTCGCCGGCGATCGCCTTCTCCTCCTCGGTCACCTCATGTTCCTTGGAGTAGCCCGCCGCTCCGCTGACCCCGATCGCCAACAGGCACATAAAGACGCCGACCAGAATCACCTGTCCCGAACGCTCGTTCAAAATGCTGTGCATCTGCCCGTAGTAAATCGGTGGGATCAATGTCCCAAACGCCGTGCAGAAGCCCAGCGCAATCGCGTATCCCAGTCCCAGTCCCAGATAGCGGATCGCCAGTCCAAACGTCAGTCCGCCGACGCCCCACAGTATCCCCATGAGCATCGGCCAGAAGAGGCTGGCATCCGGCGAGCGATGCGCTTCTCCGAGAATCTTGAAGACATGCGGCACAAAGATGCTCGCAATCAGCGTTGGAGCGATCAGCCACGCGGCCACGCCTTGGATGATCCAGTAAATCTCCCACGACCATCGCTTGATGCCGCGAAACGGAATAAAGTTGCTGGCAGAGGCGAGTCCGCCCAGCCAGTGATAGATGACGCCGATAAACGGATTAGGTCCCACTTCGGTCCTCGACTTTATGCCGCACAGTGTATGCCTTGTGGGTTGCAGGGCACAGCATCGGCAGGATATGTGGCGCTGTCATCCTATCCTATCGCCTGTACCATTTGGAAATAATATCCCTATTGGACGTCCACCGCCGAACCCGTATGGACAGCTTTCTAGCTGCTCATTGTTTTCCTCACTTGCGCAGGAAAGTTTCAATACATAGTATAAGTCCTCTATGAAACTTCGCGGCCGCCGCGCCGCTCCGGTTCGAGGTGCTCTTCATGTCGACTAATTCCATCTCCAACGCTGCGCAATCCCGCATTCACAAAGCCCTCGACGCCTTCGCCATTGAGATCCCCTCCTGGGGATTTGCCAATACAGGCACGCGCTTCGGCAAGTTTTCACAGCCTGCCGCCGCTACCAACCTTGAAGAGAAGTTTGCCGACGCGGGTGAGGTCAATCGCCTCACCGGCGTCACTCCCACGCTGGCACTGCATGTCCTTTGGGATATGCCAAATGGTGTTGCGGATGCTGAGAAGATTCAATCGCTTGCCAAGCAGTATGGCGTCCGTGCAGGCTCGATCAATCCCAATCTCTTTCAGGAACCCGAGTACAAGTTCGGCTCCATCTGCAATCCCTCCGCTGAGGTCCGCAAGAAAGCCACGCAGCACCTGCTTGACTCGGTCGCCATCGGCAAGGCCGTCGGCTCTGCCGAGGTCTCCGTCTGGGTCGCCGACGGCTCCAACTACCCCGGCACGCAGAGCATCTCGCGCCGCATCGGCTGGATGAAGGAGGCCTTCGCCGCCGCCCATGAGGCCCTCGCTCCCGGCCAGACTCTGCTCATCGAATACAAGCCCTTTGAGCCTGCTTTTTATCACACGGATATCGCCGACTGGGGCATGTCCCTTGAGCTCTGTCGAGCTGCTGGCCCCCAGGCCCGCGTGCTGGTCGATACCGGCCATCACTATCAGGGCACCAACATCGAACAGATCGTCTCGTGGCTTATTGCGCTCGATGTCCTCGGTGGCTTCCACTTCAACGATCGCAAGTACGCCGATGATGACCTGACGCTCGGGTCCATCGACCCCTATCAGGTCTTCCGTATCTTCCATGAGATCCACGCCGCGCAAGAGAGCAACAGTGCCTTCACCGCTCCGGCCTACATGATCGATCAGAGCCACAACCTCAAGGGCAAGATGGAGGCGATGATCCAGACCGTCGTGACGGCGCAGGAACTCTACGCCCGAGCCGCCCTCGTCGATCAGGCTGAGCTCGCCGTTCTGCAGGACAGTTGCCAGCTCGTTGCAGCTGAGGAACTCTTTCGTGGCGCTTTCTGGACTGACGTTCGGCCCATTGTGCAGCAGTGGCGTGAGCAGCGCGGTCTGCCTGTCGATCCCCTTGCCGCTCTCAGGTCCAGCGGTTACGTCGAACAGATAGCAGCGGCCCGTGCGGCAAAAAACTCTGTAGGCCAGAGTTCCTACGCCTGAGCCTCCAATAGTCGAAAATAATTGTCTGCCTATGCTGTTCGCTCATCGCGAAAGCTGCTCATCTGTAGGCGCTTGCACTTCCTCAATGGTATGCTTCCTCCAGTAGGAATCCATTAGGGAAACGCCGCCTGAGTGTTGCGTTGGTCCAGGTTTGTTAGCCAGCCACATCCACTCCGCCCGTCGTTGCTCGCGATGAGGGAAACATGCCCGGAAAGACAAAGGCCCGCCGCCTTTACCTGATCCCTGTCCTGACCAAGGCGCTCGACATCCTTGAGCTGCTGCAGACGGAAAATCAGCCCATGGTCCTCGAGAGCATCCATAAGCGGACCCGCATCTCCAAGACCACCGTCTATCGCATCCTCAAGACGTTGGTCCACCGCGGCTATGTGGGGCAGGGGGCTGACCGCCAGTATCGCCACATCGCTCGCCCGCGCAAGCTCCGCTTTGGCTTTGGCGGTCAAAGCGCGGAGATGCCGTTCTCCGAGGCCATGACCGCCAGTCTGCGCCAGGCTGCTGCTGCTGTCGGTGTCGATCTCGTCGTCCTCGATAACCACTACGACCCGCAGGTGGCTATCGAGAACGCCGAGACCTTCATCCGCGAGCGTGTCGACGTCATCATCGAGTTCCAGGTCGACGAGCACATCGCCCCCATCATCGCCGACAAGATCGCCGAAGCCGGCATCCCGCTCATCGCCGTTGACATCCCCCATCCCCGCGCCACGTTCATCGGCGTCGACAACTATCGCGCGGGCCTCGAAGCCGGCGGCCTGCTCGCCGACTACTCCCTCAACTACTGGGAGGGCAAGATGGACTGGATGGTCGGGCTAGACATCGAAGAGGCCGGCCAGCTCGTCCAGAGTCGTATCACCGGCGCCTTCCAGGGCGTCAAGGCGCGTCTGCCGAACCTCCCTGTCGAGTCCTTCGTCCGCATCGACGGCCGCGGCATGCGCGACAAGAGTTACAAAGTCATCCTCGACTTCCTCAACCGTCATCCTAAGGATAAGCACATCCTCGTTGCAGCTGCCAACGACACCAGCGCGATGGGCGCCATCGCCGCTGTCCGCGAGCTGGGCCGTGAAAAGCACGTCGCCGTCGTCGGCCAGGATTGCGTCGAGGAGATGCTCCGTGAGATGCAGCGATCGAACAGTCCCGCCATCGGTTCCATCTCGCATGAGGTTCAGCTTTACGGCCCACGCCTCATCGACCTCGGCCTCTCGCTGCTGCGTAGTGAGACCGTTCCGCCTTACAACTACGTCGAGCACCGCGCCGTCACGCCGGACCTCGCCTCGCGCGCGCTGGAGGCTCTCTTGCTGTCACCTTCTCACTTTTCCTCGTCGGCTTCATCGGAAGCGCCACCCCGCGCCGCGCCTCCAAAGAAGCGCGCGAGCGGAAAGAAATCAACACAAAGGGCCTTGGCACGCTAGCCGAGGTTTTTCCTTGCAGGACATTTTTCAGTGATGGATGTCTCTATAGGAATAGTTGTCCTATTGGTATAATGTGTGGGATCATCAATACGCCGCCGACGACCCGTCGAGGACGAACCCACAGGAAACCACACAGGCATCTCTATGACTACCGCTAGCAAGCTCCGCTTCCTCGAAGACCGCTGGGATGAGGCCGTTGCCTCCAAGCTCGACGCCCCCGAACTCCTCCGCTATCGCTCCAACCTGCTCGGTTCCGATCTCCGCCTCACCAACTTCGGTGGCGGCAACACCAGCTCCAAGATCGACGAAGTCGACCCCCTCGACGGCCAGACGAAGAAGGTTCTCTGGGTCAAGGGCTCTGGCGGCGATCTCGGCAGCATCAAGCGCTCCGGCTTCGCCACGCTCTATCTCGATAAGGTCCTCGCCCTCGCAAACAGTTATCAGGGTGTAGCCCGTGAAGACGAGATCGTCTCGATGTATCCGCTCTGCACCTTCGGCAACAACCCCGTCGCAGCGTCCATCGACACGCCACTCCACGGCTTCCTCCCGTTCCCGCACGTCGACCACCTCCACCCCGACTGGGGCATCGCTCTCGCGGCCTCGGCCAACGGCAAGCAAAAAATGGAGGAGTTCAATCAGCAGTTCGGCCACAAGATCGTCTGGGTCCCCTGGCAGCGCCCCGGCTTCGAGCTCGCACTGATGCTGCGCGATGCCGTCGCCGCGGTCCCTGGCTGCGACGGCGTCGTCCTCGGCGGCCACGGCCTCTTCACATGGGGCAACACGCAGCGCGAAAGCTACCTCAACACCATCACGATCATTGACCAGATCGGTCAGTTCATCGCGCAGCACGCGGAGAAGAAGTCCACGAGCTTCGGCGGCGCAAAGCACGCTTCGCACGACGACCGCCAGGCCCTCGCCACGAAGATCATGCCCGTCATCCGTGGCCGAGTCTCCGCAAAGCAGCGCGTCATCGGCAGCTTCACGGATGCCCCTGACGTCCTTGCCTTCGTGAACTCGCACTCAGCGGAAAAGCTCGCGCACCTCGGCACCAGCTGCCCCGACCACTTCATCCGCACCAAGATCCGCCCGCTCTTCGTCAACTGGGACCCCAAGACTGATCCAGCAGGCATCGAGCCTCTGATCGACCAGGCCCTCGAAACCTACCGCGCCGAGTACGCCGACTACTACAAGGCCCACGCCCTGCCCGACTCGCCCGCCATGCGCGACGCCAGCCCCACCGTCGTCCTCATCCCCGGCATCGGCATGTTCAGCTTCGGCAAGAACAAAACCGAGTCCCGCATCACCGGCGAGTTCTACACCAACGCCATCCACGTCATGGAAGGCGCCGGCCACATGGACGAGGATAACTGTCCCGCGGTGCTTCCGCAGGCTGGTCCTGCCGCAAAGACTGAAGCCTTCACAACGCACCAGAACTACGTCGCACTCCCACCCAGCGAAGCCTTCCGCATCGAGTACTGGGCACTTGAAGAGGCGAAGATTCGCCGCCAGCCGCCCGAGAAGGAGCTCTCCCGCCGCATCGCTCTCATCGTCGGCGGAGCCAGCGGCATCGGCCGCGAGACCGCTCTACTCGCCACCGAGCGCGGCGCGCACATCGTCGTCGCCGACCTTTCGCTCGAAGCCGCACAGAAGGTCGCCGATGAGTGCAAGGCCATCGGTGGCAAGGAGTGCGCGATCGCCACGGTCATCGACATCCGCAAGCGCGACGCGATCAAGCAGGCGCTCAACGCCACCATCGCAGCCTTCGGCGGCGTAGACCTCCTCATTAACACCGCAGCCATCTTCCCGTCTTCGCCCGACGGCATCATCACCGATGCGCAGTGGGGCATCACGCTGGAGATCAACGTCACCGCCAACTACCTGCTCACTGACGAAGCCTCATCCGTCTTCAAGGCGCAGGGAATCTCCGGCAGCGTCGTCCTCACCAGCTCTGCCAACGCCGTCGTCGCCAAACGTGGCAGCGAGGCGTATGACGTCTCCAAGGCCGCGCTCTCGCACCTCGTCCGCGAGCTCGCCGTCACCTACTCGCCTCTGCTGCGCGTCAACGGCATCAGCCCGGCTACAGTCGTCAAGGGTTCCACCATGTTCCCGCGCGACCGCGTCAAGGCCTCTCTGACGAAGTACAACATCGCCTTCGAGGAGTCTGCGAGCGACGATGAACTCCGCAACCTCCTCGCGAAGTTCTACGCCAAACGCACCCTCACGCACGTCCCCATCGACCCCAAAGACTGTGCCGAAGCGATCCTCTTCATCGGTGGCCCCAAGGCACCCGTCACCACCGGCCACCTCGTCCCGGTCGACGGCGGCCTCGTCGAAGCCTACCTCCGCTAACCAACAAGGCACCGCTCTCGCATGTATCGAAGCGGTGCCTTTTCATTTCTTCTTTGTCATTCCCGCAGGGAATCTGCTTCTGTCTTGGTGTTGCTTGTTTTCCTTTGCGTCCTCTGCGGGCTCTTCCTTTGCACCCTCTGTATGAACGCTTTTGCCTTTCTGGATCGGCCACAAATCAGGTACCCCGAGGCTTTAGCCTCGGGTCTCATAGGCCCATCAAAGAGTGAGGGCTTTAGCCCTCCAGTTTGCTTTTGCCTTTGTTGCTTTACATGGAGCGTGACAATCGAAGGGGCATGGCTTCAGCCGTGCCACAAAAGCAAAGCAGAAGGCCGGTTTAACCGCTGAGGTACGTTTGGTCATAGCATGATGAGCGCCACTGCACCCCAACCCATCGACCTCCGAGCCCTAGTCGCCATCGACTTAGGCGCCGAATCCTGCCGCGTCTCCCTCCTCCGCTGGAAGAACAGCGAGCCGCATATCGAGCTCGTTCACCGCTTCCCCAACGGCGCCACAGAAACCGCCGACGGCCTCCACTGGAACCTCGAAGGCATCCTTACCGGTCTCGACGAAGGCCTCCGCAAATGCGCAACCATCGCCACCGAAGGGATCCGCTCCATTGCAGTCGACGGATGGGGCGTCGACTACGTCCGCCTCGACAGCAATGGTAAGCCCGTATCTGAACCCTTCTGCTACCGCGACGAGCGCACCGTCACTGCCGAAGAGTCCCTCAACGACCGCATCAGCCCGCAGCGCATGCGTGAGCTCACCGGCATCGGCCTCCTGCGCATCAACACGGCCTACCAGCTCTTCGCAGACGATGCGAGCGTCCGTTCGCTCCCCTGGCTCAACCTGCCCGAGTACATCCTCTACTCCCTCGGCGCGCGTCCCGTCTCCGAACGCACTCTCGCCAGCCACACCCAGATCCTCAGCATGCCCACCGAGCAATCGCCTGGCGAGTGGTGCGACGAGATCGTTCACGAGCTCGACATCCCCGCATCGGCAATGCCTGAGCTGGTGAACCCCGGCACCGATGTCGGCCCGCTCACCGGCCCGCTCGCCGCTCTACCGGCCTTCCAAAACACCCGCCTGATCGCACCCTGCTGCCACGACACAGCCTCCGCCATCGCCGCCATCCCCGACGCCGCCGACGACTGGGCCTACATCAGCTCCGGCACCTGGTCGCTCGTCGGCACGCTGCTCCCGCAGCCCAACAACTCCCAGCGCGCCCGCGATGAGAACTTCACTAACCTCATCGGCGCCGATGGCACCATCTGCTTCCACAAGAACGTCAATGGCATGTGGCTCCTCCGCCAGTGCATGGAGACCTGGACCGCCGAAGGCGCGCATCTTGAGATCACCGAGCTCGTCGAGGCCGCCAGCAAGGCTCCTGTGCCCACCTATACGCTCGACGTTGACGACCCTGATTTGCTCCTCAGTGGTCGCATGCCGCAGCGCATCAATGCGCAGCTCCACCGTCGCAACCTGCCCGAGCTCAGCACTCATCCCAACGACGCCCCCGCAATGGCCGCCTTCCTCTTCCACTCCCTTGCCGCGCGCTACGCGCAGGTGCTCGCCAGCGTGGCAGCCATCACCGGCAAACCGCTGCGTCGCATCCACATCATGGGCGGCGGTAGTCAGAACGCCTTCCTCAACCGCCTGACTGAACAAGCGACCGGCCTCGAAGTCCACCGGGTGGGTACCGAGTGCTCCACCGTCGGCAACTTCGCCGTCCAGCTAGCCACCCTCGAACAAACCCCTGGCCCACGTCCCTCAGCTCATTGGGCCAGCCGCCTCGCATAACCGCAGAGCTTGCAAAAATCTCTTGCAAATTTGCGGGCAAACACGCCCTGTCAACCCCAGTTTCCCCGTAAGCCCAACAAATAAATAGCGATAGCCTCTAATAAAGGACAGTTCTCAAACCGCTATCATGGAAATAGGGACAACTGCCGGGAACCGATCAGCAAAACCCCTCGTAGCACCGTCTACGGAAGCAGCCTCCGCTAACCTCAATCTTTCCCATATCATACGCATAAACGGCTATAGAATCAGTTGCTTAACCCCGGGATCACCCCGTAAGTGACTGATTCTGCTAGATGCCTCAACTACATAGGGAGGGGGGAGGGGTATCCCTCCAATCGCTAAATCAGCTTCCCATCCGCAAGATCGCGGATCAAGGTCAGGTCCGCAGCCAGGAAGTCGTAATCAGGCAGCCGAGGCACAGGCGTCCAAAGCATCTGCTGGAAGATATTGTTCGTCATCTCACCCTGGTACTCGCGCACGGTAAAGAAGGCTATCTCGATCGCGCCGCCATTACGGTAGTTGTGCCGGATAGTCGTGATCCGCGGTCCAATCGTCGCCACAATGCCAAGCTCTTCGGTCAACTCCCGGACCAGCGCCTGCTCCGGCGTCTCACCCGGCTCGATCTTGCCGCCTGGGAACTCCCACTTCAGCCCCATGGGTTGGTCGGGCCGCCGCTGGCAGATAAACACCTCCCGCGCCTCGCCTTCGCCGCGCAGGATAAGCGCAGCCACAACCCTGCGCAGCGGCCGTAGGGCAACTGCGGGGCGTCGTCCTGTGAGCTTACGAATGGGCTCCTTCACGGTTCTCCCTGCTCAGTGTAGACGTTCGTGAGCGGTGGTTTGGTGCGGGTCCCGTTGCAGAGTGGGTTCGTGCCGTGGAAATAGCCCCTTACGGCGCAACCGTCGCCGGATAGTAAACCGCCCATCCTTCGGTCCTGCTGCGCCGTAACAGCTCCACCGATGGATTGACCGGGAACGCTCCACGGGCGATAGCAAGCATCGCCGCATCATGCACCGAGTTCCCGAACACCGCGTCTGGTGCAGTGACCCCCGCCCCATGCAGTGCCGTCACCTTGCCTTCATCCGTAGGAACGTCGATTAGCGTATCCGTGGCTATGCCATCCTTAGCCACCACCCGTGCGGAGAGTACGCGGTTCGCGGAGATATTGAATCGCGTTACACCTTCTTCGATCACCCAGTCATTGGTGGAGCTCACTGCCCATATCTCAGCCCCAGACGCCTGGAGCGTCGCTACCAACTCCTGCATCTCCGGAAAGATGTTGGGTTCGATATGTGTCCGGAAGAACTCTGCCGCAGCTTGCCGCAAGGTCTCGACTGCGATGCCACGATACACCTGAACCATCTCGCCACAGATCGCCAACTCCGAGACCTGGCCCTGCTTGTAGCCCTGATAGCGTCCTTCCATCCACTCGACCTGTGCCGGGGCCAGCAGCCCGTTCTGCATCGTCCAGCGCATAAAACTCGAGCCGGCATCTCCCGACCAGAGTGTCCCATCGCAATCGAAGACAGCGATCTGTGGACGCAGCGCGTGGACGCGACTATGGAACTCTGCAGTTGTCAGGACGGGTGCGGCAATGAGACTTTCGGACAAAACGTTCAACTCCTGCAGCGTGAACCGCGATAGGGTAGTGAGGTCAATGTTCCTCAGAAGTTCAGTAGACCAGCTTCGCGAGGTTCGTACAAACATTCCGCACGTTGGCAAAACAACAAGAACCTGTCTGACAGTGTAAGGAGAACTTTGATACGCTGCTGCGGTAAGCTTGTGACGAAAGTGGAGAAAGTTTGATGTTGAACGGAAATCGGTTGTTCCCCGCAGAGAGTGCAGCGCGCGCAGTCGCTGTGAAGCTATACGACATCGTTCGCGACCTCCCCATCATCAGCCCACACGGTCACACTGACCCGCAGTGGTTCGCTGACAACAAGCCGTTCCCAAATCCTACGGCGCTGTTTCTGCAGCCGGATCACTATGTCTTCCGGATGCTGTACTCGCAGGGCGTGAGCCTGGAGTCGTTGGGAGTGCCGCAGCAGGGAGCGTACCCGGATCCGAACCCGGCGCTGGTGGACCCGCGTGAGGCGTGGCGTATCTTCGCTAGGCACTATTATCTGTTTCGCGGTACTCCGACGCGGTTGTGGCTCGACTATGCCTTTGAGAACCAGTTTGGCCTGAAGGAGCGGCTGAGCGAGCACAATGCCGACGAGTACTACGAGACGATCGACAAGGAGTTGCAGACGCCGGAGTTTCTGCCGCGGACTCTCTTTGAAAAGTTCAATATCGAGGTCCTCTCGACGACAGATACTGCGATCGATACGTTGGAGCAGCACGAGAAGATCAAGGCGTCGGGGTGGACGGGGCGTGTGCTGCCGACGTTCCGTCCGGATTCGGTGGTAGATGCGGAGTACATCGGGTTCCATGACAACATCCGGAAGTTGGGTGAGCTGACCAATGAGGATGTCTCCAGTTGGAAGGGGTATCTGGATGCGCTGCGTAACCGGCGGAAGTACTTCATTGAGCATGGCGCGACGGCGACGGACCATGGGCACCTGACTGCGATGACAGCGGATCTGCCGTTCAATGAGGCTGCGGCGTTGTATGAGCGCATCTACACGGGCAAGACGCGTCCTGGTGACATCGAGCTGTTCCAGGCGCAGATGCTTACCGAGCTTGCGGGCATGAGCGTGGAAGATGGGCTGACGATGCAGCTGCATCCAGGGTCGATCCGGAACCACAACCAGAAGGTGTATGAGAAGTTCGGGCGCGATAAGGGAGCGGACATTCCTTCGCCTACCGAGTATGTGCGTTCGCTGCGGCCGCTGCTGAACAAGTATGGCAATGAGCCCAACTTCATCTTCATTCTGTTCACGCTGGATGAGTCGACGTTCTCGCGGGAGCTGGCGCCGCTGGCGGGGCACTACCCCTGCCTGAGGCTGGGGCCGCCGTGGTGGTTCCATGACTCGCCGGAGGGGATGATGCGGTTCCGGGAGACGGCGACGGAGACGGCTGGGTTCTACAACACGGTCGGGTTCAACGACGATACGCGGGCGTTCCTGTCCATCCCGGCGCGGCATGATGTGGCGCGTCGTGTCGACTGTGCGTTCCTGGGACGGCTGGTTGCGGAGCACCGGCTGGATGAGGATGAGGCGGTCGAACTGGCGCATGACCTGACGGTTGGATTGGTGCGGAAGGCGTACAAGCTGTAACCCCCCACCCCTCCCCCCGGGTACTTTTTGATTCAAAGCCCTCAGCGGATTGGAGTTAGGAGCGGACTTGTTAAGGTCTGATCCCCCTCCTATCCGCTGAGGGTTTTTGCAGATGTGCCCGTAGCTCGCCTAGTTCTATTGTAGCGGTTTGAGACGGGTGTTTCGTTCGTTCTAAGTGGTTTATAGTGAGTCATTTAGAAGATCATAGGCTTGACAGATTTTGGGTGGTAGAAACGGGCCGCGATGCTGCCGACGCATGGCTCCAGATTCATTGGAGTTGATAGAAGCGGACGTAGTCGACCCACATTCTGCCGGTGGGCGGCGTGGTGGCGTCGACAGTTCCTGCGAAACCGGCCTCGCCGACGGCGAAGTTCAGGATCACGAAAAAGGGATGGTTGTAGACCCAGTGGGTGCCGGGTGGGAGATCCGCGGGTGTGATGACTGCGTAGGGTTTGGCGGGGTCATCGCGGTAGAACTCCATGCGGTCTTTGGACCAGGTCATGCCGTAGGTGTGGAAGTTGCCGTCGTCGATGCGACCGGCTACACCGTTGACGGCGGGAAAGGTGTAGGTGTGGCTGATGCCTTTGCCGCCGCTGTAGCCGGGGCCGTGGAGGGTGGATGAGGTGGTGTTCGGGCCGTACTTCTGGACCCACTCCATGATGTCCTGCTCGCCGCTGGTGGGCCAGCCTACTTTGTCGATGTTGTCGCCGAGGAGCCAGAAGGCGGGCCAGAAACCGGCGCCTGGTTCCATGCGCAGGCGAGCTTCGACGCGGCCGTAGAGGAGCGTGTGTTTGCCCTGGGTGTTGAGGCGGGCGGAGCTCCAGAGCTGGTTGTGGTGGATGGCGTGGAGGACGAGGTGGCCCTGGCCGTCGAGGAAGGCGTTGGGCTGGCGGTCGTCGCAGGGGCCTTCGTGTTCGTGGGGCTGGCAGTACCACTCGATCTCGTGGTTGCCCTGCGGTCCCCAGCCGCGTTCGAAGTCCCAGTCGGTGGCTGAAGGGAGGGAGTTGGCGGGGCCGTTGAACTCGTCAGACCAGACGAGGTGCCAAGTTTGGGCTTGGGCAATCCCGGTGAACAGAAGTGCGGCGAGGAGTGTGAGGAGTGTGCGCATCGCGTGGGCAAGGTGGATCAAGGTTGGAAGGGATTATGCCAGCGGAGGTCTGAGAAGCGCGCAAAGTCGCTGTCGTTGGTGTGTACGACGGCGTTGTGTTCGATGGCTATAGCGGCGATGGCCGCGTCAGTGAATATCTGGCCGAGCGCATTGGCCTGGACAGCGAGCTTCTGGAGGATGCCCCAGTGGTCGCGACCTGGGTAAAGGACTTGAACGTGCGGGTATTTAAGCCAACCGTCCGCGAAAGCAATAGCCTGCTGAATACTGAGACGGGATGCGCCAAAGGCTGCGCCGGTTGAGATGCGGATGAACGCGTGCAGGCAAATCACGGGTATACCGATGGATTCGACTCCATGCAAAGCATCTTGCCAATAGGCGCGCGCCTCAGAATAGAAGGGGGAATTGTAGTTATGGGCGTACAGCAGCAGATTCGTGTCGGGCGCGATCACGCTTGTCCTCGTAGGCTTCAATCTCCATCTGGTAGTCGATCTCCTTCGGAGTAAGCCCCTTCCACTTTTCGGGTGTTTCGAGAGCAAACGATTCGCCCACAGCAGTTCTGTTTCGTGGATCGTCGATGGCAAAGTACTTACGGAGCAAGCGGTTTGCGATTGCGTCGATAGTCTCGCCTGAGCGGCGCGACTCTTCCTCCAACTTGCTGAGGATGTCCGGATTGAGATCGACGGCGATGCTCATAGGTTGATGATGGAAGGGTTGATTGATGTATGTCAAGGAGCTGTCTGCACACAATTGAGAAAGTTGAGAAAGTGAACCAATATGAATCAGACTGTCTGTGTTGTGAAGAAGCCTTGTAACCTTACTAGAGGACGCGGAAAGAGGTTGCCTTGCCCGATCTAAAGCTTTTCACAACTGATGGCGATATTGCGGTTGAACTGCGTAGCCGTTCGGTTGCTGTCGAGCGCTCCTTGCAATCATTAATCGAAAAAAATCTTGAAGTGATGCTTGGCGTTCGTTTTTTAGACTCTGAATACTCGACAGGAAGAGTGCATGGCGGCAGGATCGATTCTTTAGGGCTAGATGAAGATAACTTACCTGTCATCGTGGAATACAAACGAAGAGTTGACGAGAATGTCATCAATCAAGGGCTCTTTTACCTAGATTGGCTGATGGATCATCAAGCTGAGTTTCAGCTACTTGTAACCAAGAAGCTTGGCGCTCAGGAAGCCGAGCGAATCGATTGGAGTGGTCCTCGGCTCATATGTATTGCGAGTGACTTCACCCGTTATGACGAACATGCTGTCCAGCAAATCGCGCGAGGTATCGATCTAATTCGCTACAGGAGATACGGTGATGACATGCTTCTCCTTGAGTTGACGAATGGTACCTGGTCGGCAACAGAAGGCACTCCGACTGTTCAGAATCCTGAGTTTAAAGCAGATTCCAGCGCACATCGACTAACTCCAGGCCAAAGAGGGTTTTTCGAGGCATTCTCTAAAAGTTCTCCGCAGCTACAGGCGCTTTATGGTGATGTGGAGCAATTCATTAAAAGTCTTGGCGACGACGTGCAGGTAAAGCAGTTGAAGCACTACAAAGCTTTTCGGCGTTTTCGCAATTTTGCGACGATGGAGATTCATTCAGCTGGGAATGAGATAGTACTCGGGCTTAAGGTCAATATTGACTCCGTAAGCTTAGAAGATGGATTCATTCGAGATGTACGAGAGATCGGCCACTTCGGAACAGGGAATGTTCAGATTCGGATTGCCGATCAAGCCGATTTTGAAAGAGCCAAGGAATCAATGATTGCGGCGTATAACGCCGAATAGTGGGTATTGAGAGGATGTATGAGTTTATTTTTTGCAGCAGGATCGCCGACTACTGAGATGTCTCTCGCCGAGATGAAGGCGGGGTTGTTTGAAGCGCTGGGTAAGCTGGGTGAGCGCAAGCGGGTGCTTGCGGTGCCGCCGGACTTTACGCGGTTCCACTCGCAGAGCGGCGTGCTGACCGAGATGGCGTGGGAGTACTACGGCGATAGGCTGGTGGATGTGCTGCCGGCGCTGGGTACGCATACGGCGATGCCAGACCACCAGATTGCGACGATGTTTGGGAAGACGCCGCGCGATCTATTTCGCGTGCATAACTGGCGCGATGACATTGTGACGCTGGGTGAGATTCCGAGCGAGTTCATGCTGGAGGTGAGCGAGGGGAAGCTCGACTACACTTGGCCGGCGCAGGTGAACAAGCTGCTGCGGGATGGCGGTCATGATTTGATTTTGAGCATTGGGCAGGTGGTGCCGCATGAGGTTGTCGGCATGGCCAATGGGAACAAGAATATCTTTATTGGAACCGGCGGTGTGATGGGGATTCATCGCTCGCACTTTCTGGGTGCGGTGTATGGGATGGAGCGCATGATGGGGCGTGCGGATACTCCGGTGCGGCGGGTGCTGAACTATGCGAGCGAGCATTTTGGGGACAAGCTGCCGCAGATCGTCTATGTGCAGACCGTCGTGAACAAGAACGATAAGGGCGAGCTGGTGATGCGCGGGTTGTACATCGGCGATGATACGGAGTGCTTTGAGAAGGCCGCGGCGCTGAGTTTGCAGTGCAACTTCCTGATGATGGACCGCGAAATGAAGAAGGCGGTGGTGTATCTCGATCCGCATGAGTTCCACTCGACGTGGCTGGGGAACAAGAGCGTGTACCGGACACGGATGGCGCTGGCGGATGATGCCGAGTTGATTGTGCTGGCTCCGGGGGTGCGTGAGTTTGGTGAGGACAAGACGATCGATAAGCTTATCCGGCGGTATGGGTACTGCGGCACGCCCAAGACGCTGGAGTATGTGAAGAGCGATCCGGAGCTTGCGGGGAACCTTTCAGCGGCGGCGCATTTGATCCATGGATCGAGCGAGGGAAGGTTTACGATCCGGTACTGTCCGGGGCACCTGACGCGGGAGGAGATCGAGGGCGTCCACTTCGAGTATGGCGACCTGGCCGAGTACACCGCGAAGTATGATCCGGCGAAGCTTTCCGATGGGTGGAATGTGGTGGATGGTGAGGAGATCTTCTATATCTCGAACCCTGGGCTCGGGTTGTGGGCGTATGAGGGACGGTTCAAGGAGTAGGGAAATGTACGGAGCCAGGGGCGCCAATCTTGTCTGACGTTCTATTTGCGCGGTCAGACTGGATGGGGGTATGCTTGAGGGCGGTAATGTGCAGCCGCGCTCGCAGTCAGGGGGCGCCGCCTGCTGTATGTAGTGATTTCAGGAGTGGATAGAGATGGCTGAAGGATTGAAGCTGCCGAGGTTTTCGGTGGGTGTGGGTGACCGGTTTGCGCATCAGGCGAAGGCGCAGTTGGCGGCGTGCATCAAGGCTGCGGAGGCTGGTGTCGAGGTGATTCCGGTGTGGAACAAGTCGAACCGCGAGCACACGATCATCGGTACGGAGCCAAGCCAGACGCGCAAGGCCGCGGATGCGGCGGTGAAGGAACTCGGCTGGAAGAAGCCGTACTTTGTGGACGCCGATCACATCACGCTGAAGACGGTGGACCGCTTTGTGGAACCGGGCGACTTCTTTACGCTGGATGTGGCCGAAGAGATCGGCAAAGCTGCAGCGCCGACGGATGTGGACGCGTTTGTGGCGCGGCATCCGGAGCTGATTGGCGAGGTGTCGATTCCGCGGATTGCTGCGCCGTTCAAGACGGATGTGGCGTTTGTTAAGGGTGTCGCGAACAAGTTTTTGGCGGCGGTGCAGGATGCCGGGAAGATCTATCGGCACCTAGTCGAGGTGAAGGGCGAGGGTAAGTTCGTTCCGGAGATCTCGATGGACGAGACCGATGCGCCGCAGACGCCGGTTGAACTGCTGATTATCCTGGCGGCGATTGCGGATGAGAAGATCCCGATCCAGACGATTGCGCCGAAGTTTACGGGGCGCTTCAACAAGGGCGTGGACTATGTGGGCGATGTGGCGCAGTTTACCAAGGAGTTCGAGGAAGACCTGGCGGCGATTGCGTTTGCAGTGAAGCGCTATGGGCTGCCGGAGAACCTGAAACTGAGCGTGCACTCGGGGTCGGACAAGTTTTCGATCTATAAGGTGATCCATGATGCGGTGCTGAAGTTCGATGCAGGTGTGCATGTGAAGACGGCCGGTACGACCTGGCTGGAGGAACTGATCGGACTGGCTGAGGCTGGCGGTGAGGGGCTGGTTATCGCGAAGGAAGTGTATGCCGAGGCGTTCGCGCATGCCGAGGAGCTTTGCAAGCCGTATGCGACGGTGATCGACATTGATTATGCGAAGCTGCCGAGTGTGGAGGAAGTGAACGGCTGGACGAGTGAGCAGTATACCGACGCTCTGCGGCATGATCAGAAGAACCCTGCATACAACCCGAGCTTCCGGCAGTTGCTGCATGTGGGGTTCAAGGTGGCGGCCAAGATGGGCGACAAGTACCTGAAGGCGCTCGAGGCGAATGAAGAGATCGTGGCGAAGAATGTGACGACGAACCTGTTCGACCGGCACATCAAGCCGATCTTCCTGGGACAGTAGGACAGAACGCAGAGTCGGCAGAGGTTGCCGAGGTTGCGCAGAGGAAAAGAGGGCGCGGGCTGCGGCTCGCGCCCAGTGGTTTCAGGCTGTTATGGTGGTGGAGTCGATTTCGTTCGGAGTTGGGATGATCGTTGTTTTGATGGGCGTCAGCGGATCGGGCAAGACTACCATTGGTACGCTGCTGGCGGAGCGGATGGGCACGGTGTTTGCGGATGCGGACGACTACCATCCGGAGGCCAACAAGGCCAAGATGGCGGCGGGGCATCCGCTGAATGATGAAGACCGGCAGCCGTGGCTGGAGACGCTGAATGCGTTGCTGCGTGGCTGGCATGAGAGCGAGACCGGCGGTGTGCTGGCGTGCTCGGCGCTGAAGGAAAAGTATCGCGAGACCCTGAGCAGCGGGATGGCTATCGGCACGGTGAAGTTTGTGCTGCTGGATGGGTCGAAGGAACTGATTGCCGAGCGGCTGGCACAGCGGCACCACGAGTACATGAACCCGAAGCTTCTGGAAAGCCAGCTGGCGACGCTGGAGAAGCCCAAGGATGCGTTGTGCATTGCGAATGACAAATCTCCGGAAGAGGTCGTCAGCGAGATTCTGGAGCAGATCAAGTAGGAATTGTTAGGAGAGACGATGGCATCGAAGTTGTTTGATTTGACGGGCAAGACGGCGGTTGTGGTGGGTGGAACCTCAGGCATTGGGCTGGCGATTGCGCTGGGGCTGGCTGATAGCGGTGCGGATGTGGTGGCGACGAGCCGTCGGCAGGAACAGGTGGACGATACCGCCAAGGAGATTGAGGCGCGTGGGGTGAAGACGTTGCGGCTGGCGAGCGATGTAGCTGATCGCGCGAGCCTGCAGCACCTGTGCGACGAGACAGTGAAGGCGTTCGGCAAGGTGGACATCCTGGTGAACAGCGCGGGCAAGATCAAGCGCGCGCCGACGGTGGACTTTCCGGAAGATGAGTGGAACTCGATCATGGACACGAACGTGACCGGAACGCTGCGGTCGTGCCAGATCTTTGGCAAGCATATGCTGGAGCGCGGCTATGGCAAGATTGTGAACATCGCCAGCCTGAATACGTTTGTGAGCCTGAAGGAAGTGACGGCGTATGCGGCGTCGAAGGCGGCAGTGGGTGCACTGACGCGGTCGCTGGCCGTGGAGTGGAGCGACAAGGGGATCACGGTGAATGCGATTGCGCCGGGTGTGTTTCGCACGGCGCTGAACCAGAAGCTGCTGGATGAGAGCCCGCGCGGCGCTGAGTTGAAGATGCGGACGCCGATGAAGCGGTTTGGCAAGACAGAAGAGAACGTCGGTGCGGCGATCTTCCTGGCTTCGGATGCGAGCTCGTTCGTGACGGGCGAGATCATCGTTGTGGATGGCGGGTTCCTGGCTAGCGGCGTGAACCAGTAGAGGCAGACATTAGAGAGTAGACCGTAGAGTGTAGAGAAAGGCATCGGCTGGCCGCTATTTGTGGCTGGCCGATTTGCTTTGTTTGGATGTGCTCTGCACCGAACGGGCGACTTCTGCGAAGCGGTGAATCATGGAGCGATTGGAGTCCGCGCGCCAGGCGAGTTCGACCTGGCTGCGGACGTCGACGCCGCGGAAGGGGATGCAGACGCTTTCGGCGGAGTCGATTTGTGTGACGCAGACCGGCGCGATGGAGACCCCGATGCCCGCGCCGACGAGGCGGAGGATGGTGAGCCAGTGTGTGGCCTCCTGCACGATGCGTGGGCGAAAGCCGTGGGCTTCGCAGAGGGACAGGGGCTTTTCGTAGGCGCGACTGCCGGCGGAACGCGGGTAGAAGATGAAGGGCTCGTCGCGCAGAGCAGCGGGAGTGATGGAGCGGCGCGAGGCGAGTGGGTGGTGCGCCGGCACAACGGCGACGAAGGCTTCGGAGAAGAGCGGCTCGACGTGGATTGCGTCGGCGGTATCGGCATCGCGAAGAATGCCGACATCGAGATTGCCTGATTGAAGGCCTTCGAGAACGCGGGAGCTGAAGGATTCGTTGAGATGGAGCTCGACGTTGGGGAAGCGTTCGCGGTAGGCACGCAGAATGGCGGGCAGTGAGGTGAGGACCGCTGAGCCGACGAAGCCGAGATGCAATGAGCCGACTTCGCCTTTGGCTATGGCGCGTGCTTCGTCGAGGTCGCGTTGTGCGGAGAGAAGGAGACGGCGGGCGCGTTCAAGATAGACCTCGCCAGCCTGTGTGAGGCGGACCGAGCGTGACGTGCGGATGAAGAGAGGGTATCCGAGGAGCTCTTCAAGGCGGCGGATCTGCTGCGACAGGGGCGGCTGGGCGAGATGCAGACGTATGGCTGCGCGGCCGAAGTGGAGCTCTTCCGCGACGGCGATGAAGTAGCGCAGATGGCGAAGTTCGATGTCGCGATCCATATCCTGAAAATCATAATTGAGTTGAATAAGATATTGGACAGATGGAAGTGCAGAGCACAGACTTGGGTCATGGAGATTCCAACGATGGCAACGGTTTGTGAGGGACAGGAGATTGCGACGTTGAAGACTGCCGGAGGGGTCGGCGCTGTGACGATTCGCAGCGCGGGGCGCGGCGATGACATGACGGCGTTTCGCGTGCTGAACGAAGAGTGGATTACGAAGTTCTTTGCGTTAGAGCCGAAGGACCGCGAGGTGCTCAACAATCCCGAGGAGAAGATCCTGGCAAAGGGTGGCCGGGTGTTCCTGGCGCGGATCGATGGCGAAGAGGTGGGGTGCGTCGCTTTGATCCCGATGGGTGAAGAGGTGTTTGAGCTGTCGAAGATGGCGGTGAGTCCGCGGGCGCAGGGGAAGGGCATCGGACGGCAACTGCTGCTGCGTTGCCTTGCGGAGGCGCGGGAGATGGGGGCGAAGTCGTTGTTCCTGGGCAGCAACTCGAAGCTGAAGAACGCTGTGCACCTTTATGAGTCGGTGGGGTTTCGGCATGTGCCGGAGGCGGAGCTGCCGCCAATGGACTACGCGCGTGCGGATGTGTTCATGGACCTGAAGCTGTAGAGGGCAGTTGTATGCACCGCGTCTGCGTAGTTGTCCCTCTTGCGGATGAAGGCGCTTACCGTTAGGCTGACGGAACACAGCACTACAGCAACGCTCTAAAGATGGCCCGAGGTTCCGCGCGGTCGAGCAGGCGTTTTTTGCTACTGGCTCCGTGTGGTTTGGTGTCGTTCGATTTGCGAAGCGCGAAGTAAGTGCGTGAGGAGCGATGCGAATGAGATTAAGCCGACGTGGATTTGCGAAGCTTTGTGGCAGTGCGGTGGTGGCCGAGGGGTTGTTGCAGGCGTGGCCGCTGATGGCCGATGTTCCGGGTGCGAACGATGCTCTGACAGGAAAGACGCTGACTGAGGTTTCGGGGATGATCCGCTCGAAGAGTGTGACCTCGACGCAGCTGGTGGAGGCGCTGCTGGCGCGGATCATGGCCATCAATCCTAAGGTGAATGCCTATGTGACAGTAATGCGCACGGAGGCGCTGGCGCAGGCCAGGGTGCTGGATGAAGAGCAGAAGGCAGGAAAGTTTCGCGGGCCGCTGCATGGGATTCCGATTGCGCTGAAGGACAACATCGATACCGCCGGAACGCGGACAACGGCGGCGAGCCCGATGTTCAAGGACCGCGTGCCGACCGAGGACGCCACGATTGTGACGAAGTTGAAGGCGGCGGGCGCGATCATCCTGGGCAAGCTGAACCTGCATGAGTTTGCGATTGGGTGCACGGGAGACGTGTCGTACTTCGGGCCGACGCGGAACCCCTGGGAACTGGACCGGGTGACGGGTGGGTCGTCGGCGGGGTCGGGCGCGGCGGTACGGTCAGACCTTTGCTATGGTGCGCTGGGGACGGACACGGGCGGGAGCATCCGTGTGCCTTCGGCGTGGTGCGGGATTGTGGGGCTGAAGCCGACGGTGGGGCTGGTGTCGATCAAGGGGATTATTCCTTGCGCGGCGGACCTGGACCATTGCGGGCCGATGGCGCGGACGGTGGAGGATGTTGCGTTGATGCTGGGGCCGATGGCGGGCTATGACGCGGGGGACATCTACAGCGTGGAGAGCCAGCCGGTGGACTATGTGAAGGCGATGAAGGAGACTCCGATTGGAGAGCTGCGGATCGGGACGCCTGCATCGTTTTATGACCACGTGGAGCCGGAGGTGAATGAGGCGATCCAGGCTGCGCTGGCGGTGCTGACGAAGATGACGAAGGGGGTGACGTCCGAGGAGCCGCTGATGGAGTTCAGCCTGGTGAGCCGTGATTTGGGCGACGCCGCGGCGTATCACGAAGACCTGATACGGAAGTATGGGCTGCTGTACATGAAGCCGGACCAGGCGCGGTTCGAGCGACTGATGAATCCCCCGCCGGGGTCGAAGGGGCCAACGGCTGCAGACGATGCGCGGGCTCGGGAGCGGCTGGCAGTGATGCGGCGGACGATCGACGGTGTGTTCAAGGACTTCGATGTGGTGGTGGTGCCGACGATCCGGAATATGCCGCCGAAGATCAACGAGTCGCTGGCGCTGGAGAGCGCGGGGACGGAGGCGAACAAGAAGATCTATGACTGGTTTAATGGGACGTCGGCGTGTACGAATACGGCGCCGTTCGATGTGTACGGGATACCGACGATCTCGCTACCGTGTGGGTTTTCGAAGAGCGGGCTGCCGATTGGGATGATGATCGCGGCACCGCACTTTCAGGAAGGGCGTGTGCTGGCGCTGGCGTATGCGTATCAGCAGGCGACGGAGTGGCATAAGCGGACGCCGATGCTGACGGCCGATATGCCGGTGCCTCCGATTGTGGAAGGGAAGCCCTCGGATGGAAAGGGCGGGGATGGTAAGGCTACGGATGAAGAGAAGAAGTGAAGGCTTGACGGTGGCTACGCTCACGCCTTCGGCTCTCGCTGCGGTAGATGCAGGTCTCTCCGCTACGCATCGCGATAAGACTGCGATGCTTCGGTCGAGATGGCACATCTGTGGCGTGGGCGAGGGTTTCCGGGGCTTTAGTGCGCCCCGGCGGGGGGCTTGCCGGGCTTGACCTTCTTGAGCAGCCAGACGAAACAGACGCAGAGGACGCAGAGAAGCGAGAGCCAGCGGAAGACGTCGACGAAGGCCCAGTTGGTGGCCTGGCGGATGAGCTGCTGGTAGAGGCTGGCTTGTGCGGGAGCGAGGGTGTTGTTCTGGCCGAAGAAGCCGGCGAGCGCGTTTTGCAGGCCGTGCTGCGCGATACCTGCTCCGCCGGCACCGCCCTGTCCGGCGACGTAGCCGGGGGAGGAGCTGAGGATCTCGTTCTGATGGACGTCGGCGCGGCGGGCCAGCAGCGTGGTAGCGATGGAGATGCCGATGCTGCCGCCGACGTTGCGCATGAGATTGAAGATGCCGCTGGCGTTGCCGATCTGCTCGTTCTTGAGGGTGCCGTAGGAGGCTGTGCTGATGGGCACGAAGACGAAGCTGAGGCCGAAACCGGTGATGAGGATGGGCAGGAAGAGCGTGTTGGGAGAGATGCCCAGCGTGACGGAGCCGAAGTAGTAGGTCGTCATGCCGAAGACGGCGAAGCCGAAGGTGAGCAGGTAACGAGGATCGACCTTGTTGGAAAGGTAGCCGATGATCGGCATGCCGCAGATGGCGCCGATTCCGCGGGGCGCGACGACAAGGCCCGCGGTGAAGGCGGTGTAGCCGAGGAGCTCCTGGTAGAAGAGCGGGAGAACGGTGACGGTGGAGTAGATACTGACTCCGAACATGAAGATAAGCAGGCAGCCGACGGCGAAGTTGCGGTCCTTGAAGACGCGTAGGTTGACGAGGGGGTCCTTGCCCCAGATGGACTGCCAGAGGAAGATGCCGAAGGAGAGGGCGAGCGCGAAGGCGGCCCAGCGAATCCAGACGGCACCGAACCAGTCGACCTCCTGGCCCTTGTCGAGGATGACCTGCAGGCAGCCTGTCCAGACGACGAGAGCGCCGAAGCCGAGGTTGTCGAAGCGCGGCACCTTGGCGTTCTTGATGTAGGAGGGGTCCTTGATGTACGTGTTGATCATGTACAGGGCAAGGATGCCGATGGGGATGTTGATGTAGAAGGCATAGCGCCAGGAGTAGGTGTCGGTGAGCCAGCCGCCGAGCGTGGGACCGAGCACCGGGGCGACGACGACACCGAGGGCGAAGACGGCCATGGCTGCGCCACGCTTGGCGGGTGGGAAGCTCTCAAGCAGGATGGCCTGGGAGAGCGGCTGGAGCGCGCCGCCGCCTGCTCCCTGGACGACGCGGAAGAGTAGAAGGAGCCCAAGGGTGGGTGCGGCTCCGCAGGCGAAGCTGGCGACCGTAAAGATGGCCACGCAGGCCATGAGGAAGCGTTTACGGCCGAACTTGAGGGAGAACCAGTTCGATGCCGGAAGGATGATGGCGTTGGAGACAAGGTAGCTGGTGAGGACCCAGGTGGCCTCGTCATTAGAGGCCGAGAGGGAGCCAGCGATGTAGGGGAGGGCTACGGAGGCAATGGAGGTATCGAGGACCTCCATGAAGGTCGCAAGCATTACCGCCGCGGCGATGAGCCAGGGGTTGATGCCCTGCGCTGCAGACGCCGATTGGTCGGGGGGCGCGGTGGCAGTCGCTGCGGCCAGAGGAAGCTCCGTAGGGGTGAGATGGCGGTAGAAGCCGCGATATGTGTTCGATGCAGGCTGGCGAGAGGGAGACTCGCTGGGTGGAGAAATTCACCTCGAAAGAGGGAGGCGAGTGTCTTGTCGGCCTTGGTTTGGCATTGGCACGAGTTTTCTTCTCTTCTTCGGCTTTGGCCTTCTTCTCTTCCGCGGCCTTTTCCCTCTTCTGGGTCTTCAGCCCGGCGGGGTCAGTTCACGACTGGAGCGGGAACCGTGCTAGACGACGTAGGCTGAATGGTGAGCGTGGCGTGGGGAGCAGAGAATAGAGTGTGGCCTGAGGGGTAAATTGAATCAACAAAGTTGACAGTAAGTCACTCATGTGCGAAACTAAGGGAGTATTTGCACGATGTCAGCCATATCTGGAGGGGAATCTCCAGTCAAAGCTGAAAGAAGAAGACTGCGGAGTTGCGCCGTCGAGGCAGCTTTCCGGAAAAGGTGAGGACAGGGAGTATGGGAAAGATTATTGGTATTGATCTCGGAACGACGAATAGCTGTGTCGCGGTAATGGAAGGCGGCGAGCCGAAGGTAATTCCGAATGAAGAGGGCGGCCGCACGACGCCGTCGATTGTGGCGTTCACGAAGAACGGGGAGCGGCTGGTAGGCCAGGTGGCCAAGCGCCAGGCGATTACGAACCCTGAGAACACGATCTACTCGATCAAGCGGTTTATGGGACGCCGGCTGAATGAGGTTGGCGACGAGATGAAGATGGTGCCGTACAAGGTTGTGGCCAAGGGCGACAACGTGGCGGTGTTGGCGCAGGGGCATGAGTACACGGCTCCTGAGATCTCGGCAATGATTTTGCAGAAGCTGAAGAAGGCTGCTGAGGACTATCTTGGGCAGTCGGTGACGGAGGCTGTCATCACGGTTCCGGCGTACTTCAATGACGCGCAGCGGCAGGCGACGAAGGATGCCGGCAAGATCGCTGGTCTGGATGTGAAGCGTATTGTGAACGAGCCGACCGCGGCTGCGCTGGCCTATGGCCTGGACAAGAAGAAGGACGAGACGATTGCCGTGTATGACTTCGGCGGCGGCACGTTCGATATCTCGATCCTGGAAGTGGGCGATGGCGTGATCGAGGTGAAGTCGACCAACGGTGATACGCACCTGGGCGGCGACAATCTTGACCAGCGGATTGTGGACTGGTTGATTTCGGAGTTCAAGTCGGAGTCAGGTCTTGATCTGACCTCGAAGGGCAACGAGATGGCACTGCAGCGCCTGAAGGATGCTGCGGAGCGCGCCAAGATCGAGCTTTCGACCGCGCAGGAGACGGAGATCAACCTGCCGTTTATCACAGCAGACGCGAGCGGGCCGAAGCACCTGGTGCGGACATTGAGCCGCGCCAAGCTGGAGCAGTTGGTCGCTGACCTGCTGGAGAAGTCGGTTGGGCCGAGCAAGCAGGCGCTGAAGGATGCGGGTATCGACGCGAGCAAGATCGACGAGGTTGTTCTCGTCGGTGGACAGACGCGTATGCCGGCGATCCAGAAGCTGGTGAAGGACCTGTTCGGCAAGGAGCCGCATAAGGGTGTGAACCCGGATGAGGTGGTCGCGATTGGTGCGGCGGTGCAGGCTGGCGTGCTGGCGGGCGATGTAAAGGACCTGCTGCTGCTGGATGTGACTCCTCTGACGCTGTCGATCGAGACGATGGGTTCGGTGGCGACGCCGATGATCCCGCGCAACACGACGATCCCGACGAAGAAGTCGGAGACGTTCTCGACGGCGGCCGATAACCAGACCGAGGTCGAGGTCCACGTGATGCAGGGTGAGCGTCCGATGGCGGCGCAGAACCGCACGCTGGGCAAGTTCAAGCTGGGCGGCATCCTGCCGGCTCCGCGTGGCGTGCCGCAGATTGAGGTGACGTTCGATATCGACGCGAATGGCATCCTGAACGTCTCTGCGAAGGACAATGCGACGGGCAAGGACGCGAAGATCACTATCACGAGCTCGTCGGGCCTGAGTAAGGAAGAGGTCGAGCGCATGGCGAAGGACGCCGAGGCGCACGCGGCCGAGGACAAGGAAGCGAAGGAGAAGATCGAGGCGAAGAACCAGCTCGACTCGATGGTCTACAACGTGGAGAAGATGCTGAAGGACGGCGGCGAGAAGCTGGACGGCGCGGACAAGGGCGACGTGGAAGGCGCGTTGAGCGAGGCGAAGACGACGCTCGCAGGCGATGCCAGCGCGGCGGACCTGAACGCGTCCCGCGAGAAGCTGACCTCGGCAAGCCACAAGCTGGCCGAGGCGCTGTACAAGGCGACGGCTGCGGCGGGCGCTCCCACAGACGGCGAAACTGCCGCCGCGGGGACGACCGAAGAGCCGAAGAAGGACGAAGGCGTGATCGACGCGGAGTATGTCGACACGGACAAGTAAGCTGCGAGTGTTCCACAGCGGTACTGAACCATCGGCGACGTTGGTGCGTACAGACGAGGAGGAGCTTCGGCTCCTCCTCTGTTCGTCTCGCATACCTTTTGGATAATGTGGATGACGGTGGGCAGGATGTGGAACGCATCAAGTTATGCAAATGTGTGTTGAAGAAAAGTGAACCGATAGGGCGCGCAGGATGCGTCCAATGTAAGGAAGGAGACGGCCATGAGAGACGATAGAAACGACTACGAACAGGACGATCTTCAGTTGACCGCGACGGGTCGTGACCAGGCATGGCCGGGAGCGGTGCAGTGGGACCTCGGGGCAGCTCGCGGGTACGCAGGTGAGGTGGTGTGGCGCTGCGATGCGACGCGCGCCGGTAAGCTCTATAAGCGGAGCTTGTTCGGGTCTCGCGAAGAGGCCGAGCGGTTTGCGGTGCGGATGCGGCAGAATGAGCCCGACCAGATGTTCAGCGTGGAGGCGATCAAGGCGAGTACGATGTGGAACTAGTTTGGATTTGATGCCCTCTGCGAGGCCCCTGAACGGGGCCTCGCGTTGCAAGAGGGGTAGAGTGATAGAGCGAGGTATGAGGGCTAATGCCTGAAGGCAATGAGATTCATCGGTGGGCGGAGCGGCATACGCGGGCGTTTGTAGGGAGGAAGATGCATGTGGACTCGCCGACGGGGCGGTTTGCCGATGCAGATGCTCTGGATGGGCGGAAGCTAGAAGAGGTGAGGGCTAAGGGCAAGCACCTGGGGTATGTGTTTGGGAAAGACCGCGTGCTGCATGTGCATCTGGGGCGGTATGGCGATTGGACCGAAGGGCAGATGCCTCTGCCGGAGCCGAAGGGCGCGCTGCGGCTGCGGATGTGGCCGGTGGGGGCGAAGGCGCGGACGGATGCGGCGAAGGCCAGCGTGCGGCATGGGTGGTACTCGGAGGATGATGGGTCGAACCCGGTGGCTCCGGAGGATGTGGACTGGCTGGAGCTGCGGGGGCCGAGCGATTGCAGCCTGTGGAGCGATGCGAAGTGGGCGGAGTTGCTGAAGCGGTTGGGACCTGATCCTTTATCGAACGACGGGGTGGAAGGGGATGACCCGGCGCCGGCGTTTGCGGAGATCGCGAAGTCGAAGATGACGATTGCGCAGCTGTTGATGGAGCAGGATGTGATTGCGGGGATTGGGAACATCTATAGAGCGGAGCTGCTGTATCGGGCGCGGATGAGCCCGTTTCTGGAGGGGCGCGAGGTGCCGCCGGCGGCTCTGAAAGCCATGTGGAAGGATGCGATTCCCCTGATGAAGGCCGGAATGGTGGACCGCAGGATTGTTACGACGCGGTCGAAGGACAGGCCCCATTCGACAGGTAAACCGCTGAAGGAGGAGGTGCACTATGTGTATCGCCGGGCGGGGAAGCCGTGCTGGGTGTGCGGGACGAAGATTTTGAAGAAGGATCTGGCGGGGCGGACGTTGTACTGGTGTCCAGTGTGCCAGGGGACGGATGCAAGTTAAGGCTGTGCGCGGGGCGGGTGGTGGAGTAGGTTAGAGAGAAAGATTATGGCTACGCAGACGAAGGACTACTACGGTGTACTTGGCGTCAAGAAGACGGCGAGTGCGGATGAGATTCGCAAGGCGTTTCGCAAGCTGGCGCGGAAGTATCACCCGGATGTGAACCCAGGGGACAAGAAGGCGGAGGAGAAGTTCAAGGAGATCTCCGAGGCCAACGACGTGCTGAGCGACGAGAAGAAGCGGAAGATCTTCGACCAGGTCGGGTTCTACTCGGACAACATCGACCCGGCCGCGGCGGAGGCGTATGCGCGTGGCGGCGGGCAGCCGGGGGCATCAGGGTTTGGCGGCGGCGGTGCGAGCGCGGGCGCGCGTGGGCAGGCTGGCGGCGGAGTTCCGTTTGATTTTGGCGGGTTTGATTTTTCGGGCTTTCAGGGTGGTGGCCGCGGCACGCAGGAGAGCGAAGGGTTCGGGGCGAGCTTTCGCGATGTGTTTACCGGGATGTTCAATGGGGGTGGCCGGCAGGCACGCGGGCCGCAGCCGGGGACCGACGTCGAGTACAAAGTGGAGATCGACTTTTGGACGGCGGTGCGCGGCGGCGTGACGCGGCTGGAGATCCAGCGGCAGGAGCAATGCCCGACGTGCAAAGGACGTGCTGTGGTGGGTGGGAGCACGGAGTGTCCTGAGTGCCACGGCAGCGGCCAGGTGACGCAGATGGGCGGGCGGATGAAGTTCAACATCCAGTGCCCGCGGTGCGGTGGCAGCGGCAAGGTGCAGAAGGCGTGTCCAAAGTGCGATGGCGCCGGTGTGCTGACGCGGCGGGAGCCGTTGGAGTTTCGCATCAAGGCAGGGACGCGCGATGGGCAGCGGATTCGGCTGGCGGGCAAGGGCAATGCGGGGACGGAGGGCGCGCCGGCGGGTGATCTGTATTTGATTATTGTTGTTGGCCCCAACAAGCTGTTCAAGCGTGTGGGTGATGACATCCACGTGACGGTGCCTGTGACGGTGATGGAAGCTGCCCTGGGCGCGAAGATCGATGTGCCGACAATTGATGGAGTGGGTACGCAGATTGGGCAGTCGCAGCTGAAGATTCCGCCGGGCACGCAGGCCGGGCAGAAGCTGCGGATGCGCGAGAAAGGCGTCACCAGCGCGACGAAAGAAGGGCATCGCGGGGACCAGATCGTCGAGGTGAAGATTGTGGTGCCGAAGGTGCAGGATGAGCGGTCGAAGGAGATTCTGCGCGAGCTGCAGAAGCTGAACCCGGAAGATCCGCGGGCGGAGATGCTGGCGGGGATTTAGTCGTCGACGGGCGCTTTGGGCAGTATGAAGCGGTTGGTGAGGGCGTTGGCGAACTGGATGGTTTCTGGCATGAGGCCAGCGATGCGGGCGGCGAACCAGGCCTGTGGGGTGATGGTGATCTCAGCGCGGTTGAGTTCGATGGCGCGGTAGATCTTGTTGGCGGCGTGGGTGGCCGTGGTAGTGATGACCGGTTTAGTGGCGGCGAACATGAACCAGCGGCGCTCGGCTTCGACATTGCCGACGAACTTTGCGTGGGCTTCGCCGCCGGTGCGCATGAGGCCGGGACAGACGGTGGTGACGAGGACGTCTTTCGCATGCAGCTCTGTGTGCAGGCCTTCAGAGAAACCGACCAGAGCGAACTTGGCTGCGGTGTAGGGGAGCATGTGGGGGACGGCCATCTTGCCGCCAATGCTTGCGATGTTGACGATGGCGGCGCGGCGGGAGCCGACGAGCGGTTGCTGCTTGAGCAGGTGCGGCAGTGCAGCCCAGGTGGTGTGGAAGGCGGCGAAGAAGTTGATCTGCATAGCTTGCTCGAAGGAGGTGGCGGGGAGCAGTTCGGCAGGGCCGACCTCGATGATGGCGGCGTTGTTGATGAGGACGTCGATGCGGCCAAAGCAGGCGAGGGAGTCGGCGATGAGACGCTGGCACTCTGTGGGCTGCGCCAGGTCGGCGGCGACGAGATGGATGTCTTCGGGCTTGAGGTGCGGATGACGGGCGAGGAGCGTGGTCTTTGCCTGCTCGAGCTCGTCCATGTGGCGCGAGGTAAGGACGAGGCGTACTGGGTGAGACTTGGCGAAGCGCGAGGCTATGGCGAGGCCCAGGCCTCGGGAACCACCGGTGACAACGACGACGGCTCCGGCGGGGAGGCGGATGGTGCCGAGGATACGCGTGACTCCGAGCGAAAGGGCAAGCAGTGCGATGATGAAGGCGATGAGTTCGATCCAGTAAATGGCGTTGTGCATGTGATAGACCTGTCGAGACTGAGGGTACACCGTGGTGGCGCTGCGAGTTTGATGGTGTAACACTATGTGGCGCAAATGATGGAGCGCCTGACTTGAGGCTGCACAGGCACACGGGAACGCGGTATTCTGCTGGCAGGTTTGGATATTGGATAGACGATGGCGACGAAGCGTAAGAGTAAAGGCGCGTATATGATCTCGGCGGTGGCGGAGATGTACCAGATCCATCCGCAGACGTTGAGGCTGTATGAGCGTGAAGGACTGTTACGGCCGTCGCGGTCGGAGGGGAACACGCGGCTGTATACGGATGAGGATCTGGAGCGGCTGGAGTTCATCCTGAACCTAGCGCGGGATCTGGGCGTGAATATGGCGGGGATTGCGATTGTGCTGCAGATGCGTGAACGCATGGAGGAGATGAACCGCCAGATGCAGGGGTTCGTCGACTACGTGCGCACGGAGATGCTGACACGGATGCAGCAGCAGACGCCGCAGCCGGGGCTGGTGCCGTTTCGGCGGCCGGTTAAAGTGAACAAAGAGAAAGAGTAGACGCGGTCGCGTAGACTTGAAGAGACGGGTCCGAACCATGGCCTGATCTATCTGAGTTGCGTTTGAGTTGCGTGGTGCAATGACGGTCCTGCTTCATATTCTGTTCTGGGTGGCGGCGTTTGGGTCGGTTACCTCAACCATCTACTGCGGCATGGTGCTGGCGGCAGCGGGGCGTTTTGGCCTGACGAAGCGGCGCGAACAGCGGGAGGCGGTGGACTATCTGCCTCCGCTGAGTGTGCTGAAGCCGCTGCACGGCACCGAAGACGGGATGGAACGGAACATTGAGACGTTCTTCGAGCAGGAGTATCCGGAGTTCGAACTGCTGTTTTGTGCACGGCACGCGACGGACGAAGGACTGCAGTTGGCGGAACGGGTGGGGCAGCGGTATCCGCATGTGGCGGCGCGCTATGTGACGTGCGGCGAGCCGATGCCGAAGTTTCATAACGCGAAGGTGTACTCGCTGGCGAAGCTGGATTCCGTGGCGAAGTATGACACGTTCATCACTAGCGATGCAGACGTGCGGGTTGCGAAGGATTACCTGCAGCGGATGGTGCAAACGCTGAAGGACCCGAAGATCGCGCTGGCGAGTTGTGTGTACCTGGGTACAGCGCATGTGGGCGCGGGGTTTTCGTCGCGACTGGATGCGGTGGGCAAGAGTGTGGAGATGACCAGCGGCGTGCTGGTCGCGGACATGATTGAGGGCACCAAGTTTGCACTGGGTGCGACGATGGCGCTGCCGCGAAAGAGCTTTCAGGATGCGGGCGGCTTCGACGAACTGGGCCAGTTCTACGCCGATGACTTTGTGCTGGGTAATCGGCTGGCGAACCAAGGCAAGGGCGTGCGGATGGCCACGCATATCATCCGGTTGATGGTGCAGGACTCGCCGTTCTGGCTGAGCTTCCGCAACCAGCTGCGTTGGATGCAGAGCACACGGCGGTCGCGGCCGTGGGGGCACTTCGGCAGCGGGTTTACCTTCGCGATGCCGTTTGGAGTGTTGGGGCTGTTGTGGGGCCTGTTGAGTGGGCACGCGCTGCTGGGCTTGGTGTGGTTCGCAGCTATGGTGGTGAACCGCTGGCTGCAGGCGGCCGCGATCCTGAGCGTGCTGGGCGATCCGTATATTGCGTATAACACGCTGATCTATCCGCTGCGCGATCTGCTGGGAAGCATCCTGTGGCTGGGCAGCTATGGCGGCGAGAACTTCTACTATCGCGGAAAGATCTACAAGCTGAAGGAAGGCGGCCGTGTGGAGGCGCCGGAGTAGGGCAAAGCGTAGAGCATTGAGTGTAGAGCGTAGACCAGTCCTTGCTGAGAGCCACGGTTTACGCTCTTTCTATTTGGGCTGGTTGGTGAGAATGGTTTTGCCGCCAGAGTCAGCGAAGTCGATGACAGGGCCGAAGGGGGCGAGATCGCGGGCGCGTCTGGCGGGGTGGTATGTGAGCAGAAAGATGCGATGTGGGCCTCGCCAGAGCTGGTGGAGTTCGGCATCGTCGGCGAAGATGTGTGGGGCGTCAGGCCAGAAGCTGCCGAACCAGGGGCCGTTGACGCGGCCGTTGACGAGCATTACATGGCCACCGAGGTCTTGTGTGTAGAAGAGCAGCGTGGAGCCGGAGGTGAGCTCGCCGTCGATGAGGATAAGATCGCCGGGCTTGCGTTGCGAGTCGATGGCGAGGGCGAGGTCTTTGGAACCGAGAATGGGGTAGAAGCGCACGAGGCCCTCATGCGCGGCGAGCAGCACGGCGGACATGGCGGCGGTGATGAGCAGGTTGGCTATAAAGGTGTGACCCTTGCGGCGTACAGCATAAGCGATGGGGCCGAGTGTGATCATGCCCAGAGACACGGTGATGAGCGGGCCACGGAAGAAGCCCATCGCCGCACCGGTGAGGTCGAAGATATGGCCGAGCGAGAGGTTATAGAACGCTGGGTTGCTGCTGAGGGCGGAGCTGAGGGTGTCGCCGGGATGTGGCGAGGGAGCGGTGATTGCAAAGTAGGCGCAGATGATGGAGAGCAGCGTTCCAAGCGGCACGAGAACATAGAGCGCGCCACGGAGCGCCTGAAGCGGAGCGTTGACGCGCAGATGGAGGGTAGTGTTGGCTGGGGTACGGACGTCGGCTGCGGCGAGGAGTGCGCCGACGAGCAGAGCGAGTGCGGGCAGCGCGGGCAGGTGGTAGTACTCCTGCCGTGAGCTGAGGGTGAAGAAGCCGAGGATGATGCCTGCCCAGAGGAGAAGCGAGAGCGCGGCCTCGCGGCGGCGGGCGGTGGCTTCGACGAGGCTGACAGTGTCGAAGCCGGCGAAGATGTCGGAGTCGAAGCGTCGGCTGCCGGGCCGGGAGATGCGAAGCTCGCGGAAGGCATCCAGCAGAGCCCCGAAGAGGAACGCAACCCAGGGGAAGAGCCAGATGAGCAGCAGGAGCCAGAAGAGCGGGATGGGGACCTGTCCGTAATCGTGCGGGATGCGTTTGCCGAGGAAGCGAGCGATGTGTTCGTTGTAGAGATAGAACCATGCCCAGCCGGCGTGGGCAGGCAGGCCGAGGCCCGAGGGCATCGCGATAGGTGGATTGCGGAGCGCGGCGAGGATGTGCCACGGCGCAGCGATGATCAGGAAACATGCTGTCGATGCGATGAGATTGAGCTGCTTGAGCAGGGGCAGGCTGCGTGTGAATGCGAGGTAGAGCAGCACGAAGCCAACAGGGAAGACGACACCGATGAGGCCCTTGGTGAGGACGTCAAGTGCCATGACGGCGCCGAAGCCGAGCATGGGCAGCAGTGTGGACTCGCCTTCGCGGATGCGGTCGAGCGCAATGAGGAAGAGATGGACGGAGAGCGTCATCCAGAGGGCGATGAGGATGTCCGGAATGTAGAAGCGCGTATAGAGGTAAGGGCCGAGCGAGGTGGCCATCGCCAGTGCTGCATAGAGGCCGGCGCGGTCGGGTGCGGCGGAGGGTGAAACGGCTGCGTAAAGGCGGTTGCCGAGGGCGTAGACGGCGAAGAGCAATGCAAGTACGCCGAGCGCGAGAGGCAGCCGCGCGGCCCAGTCGTGGATGCCGAAGATGCGCATGGAGCCGGCAGCCATCCAGTACATGAGGGGCGGCTTGTCGAAGAAGCGGATGCCGTCGATGGTGGGGGTTACATAGTCGTGACGCTGCAGCATCTCGCGGGCAACCTGGATGTAGACGGAGTCGACGTCGTCAAGTAGGCCAGGACGGAAGAGCCCACCGAATTGCAGCACAAGCCAGGGAAGCGTGATGAGGAGAAGAGAGGAGATGCGCCAGCGTTGTGCTGGACGAAGGTCCGGGTTAGGTGCTGAGGTCACTGGGAGTCTTTCATGGACGAAGGTGTATCGAGAGCGCGGTCGGTGTAGAGCGCCTTGCCGGAGGTCTCTTTGAGCAGGAGCTTATTGGAGCCGAGAAGTTGGTCGACTTGGTCACGCAGGTCAGGGGGAACGAAAAGAATCTTACGCTGGCCATGCCCCCACTGCGCAAGGAGTTGTTGAGCAGTGAGGAAGATGGGTGGGGCATCGGGGAAGGTGCTGCCGAAGAGCATGGAGGTGCTGCGGCCATCGACGAGCAGGACCGGGTGGCCGAGATAGAAGGGGATCGAGGAACCGTAGGCCTGATCGCCGAAGAGCATGACTTCGGTGCCTGGCGCGATACTGCCGTTGTGCTCCAGCGACTGGATGTTGGCGGCGAAGTCGGCCGAAGAGAGCATGGGGGCGAAGCGGCACAGGGCGATGTGCGCGGCGATGAGGAAGACCGCGCTGGTGATGGACATGGTGAAGATCGCGGAGAACAGCCGTCGACGCCTATAGAAGATGAACGCGACTGTCGGGCCGATGGCGAAGGCCAGCGCAGCCAAAGCCGCGGGCAGCCGAAGTGCTGCGAAAGATGGGCCGGTGAGGTCGAAGAAGTGTGACATCGAGAGTGTGTAGTCGCCGACGCCGCGATGCGCGAGCAGGGCTCCGATATCTGAGACGAAGGGGAGGTGGCGGGAGTTCCAGAGCCCCCAGCCGAGCGCGATGCTGATGGCCAGGCCGAGGACAAAGAAGGCCGCGAAGGCGAAGCTGAGGCAGCGGCGGAGCGGTGTGTCTCCACGGGTAGGCTGGTAGGCGAGGGCTGCGGCCAGGAGCATCAAGAGCGGAAGATAGACGGGGAAGGTGTAGTACTCCTGGTTGGTGGAGAGTGAGAAGAAGGCCAGGATGATGGCGGAGAACAGGCCAAGCAGCAAGACGGTGCGTTGGGCGAGTGACGCTGTGTGCAGGGAGAGGAGATCGCGGCGGCGGCGCCAGGCGACGAGCAAAGCGGCTGGGGTGAAGAGGCTCCAAGGGAAGAGCCAGACGAGGTGCAGCAGCCAGTAGAGCGTTGCGGGAAGTTTGTTGTAGTCGCGCGGGATGCGGCGGCCCAGGAAGCGCAGCAGATGCTCGTTGACGAAGTAGAACCAGAAGAAACCGTGACCGGGAGCGAAGCCGAAGCCACCGCGGCTGCCGGTGTTATGCAGGCCCGCCAGGATGTGCCACGGAGCTGCGATGATCAGGAAGAGCAGTATGCCAGTGATGGGCCGCAGTCTGCGCCAGTGCTTCAGGTCTCCGGTGAGAAACATGTAGAGCAGCGCCGTCCCGCCGAAGAAGACAGGCGCGACCAGACCTTTGGTAAGGACAGCGAGAGCGAGCGTTGCCCACATTTCGTAAGGAAACGTGCGGGAGAAGAGTGTGTCGGCAGTGTTGTGGTCGAGCGAGCGTTGCAGGAGGTAAAGCGACAGGGCGAGAAGCAGCGAAAGCAGAGCGTCTGGGATGAAGACGCGCGTGAACAAGAAGACGCCCGCGGCAGTAAGGACGAAGATGCCCGCGTAGAGAGCAGCGGCGCTTCCGAAGGCTCGGCGCGACCATGCATATCCCAGTAGCGCAAGGCCTAGCACGGTGAGAGCCAGAGGCAGATGAATCGCAAAGGCAGGGTATGACGGAAAGAGATGCAGACTTGCGGCGGCGATCCAGTAGGGTAGAGGTGGTTTTTCCAAATAACGGATGCCGTTGACATGAAGCGTGACGAAGTCGCCGGTGCGCAACATGGCCTGGGCAGCCTGGGCGTGGGTTGCGTCAGCGTCGTCCAGCAGCGGTGGGCCGGCGAGTGCGGTGATAAAGATGGCAATCCAGAGGGAGAGAAGCAGAGCCACGTGAGACAGGGGCCAGCTCCTTGATTCAGGGGCATCCACGTGGGTGTTATCGAAGGGTCTTGAAGTGCTTGGGGCCGCAGTGCTCATGGTGGTCGGCGATGACGCCTTCTCTAAGGATACCGAACGCCTGTGGATTAATGCGGACTTCGCAGAGCTTTCCGAGCATGTATGGTGGTCGAGATACTGTTTCCGGAGAAGAGGACCAAGGATAATGCCTACGTTTGCGGCGATCGACATCGGATCGAACTCGTGCCGACTGGCGATCGCCGCGGTGCAGCAGCACAAGCTGAAGATCCTGCAGGAAGACCGCGAGGTGACACGGCTGGGCGAGAGCGTCTTCGATACAGGCGTAATCTCGCCGGAGGCAATGGCGAATACGATCCGCGCGTTGAAGCGGTTTCAGAAGACGACGCAGACGTATGTGGTGGACCGGGTGCGCGTGGTGGCGACCAGTGCAATGCGCGATGCGCGGAACTCGGATGCGTTTCGTGCGTGGGTGAAGTCGTCGACAGGCTGGACGGTTGATGTCATCTCGGGGCTTGAAGAAGGCCGATTGATTCACCTGGGTGTGACGACGATGGAGCCGGGCGCGCGTGGGCGCTGCCTGCTGGTCGACCTGGGTGGCGGCAGCTGTGAGGTGACGCTGTCGGATGGTGGACGCATCAAGCAGATGGTGAGTCTGCCGCTGGGCGCGGTGCGGCTGCAACAGGAGTTTCTGATGCAGAATGATCCGCCGAGCAAGGATGATGTCGCCCGGCTGCGAAAGTTCATCGAGCGCGAACTGCGGCGTGGCGAACGGAAGCTGGGGCTGCCGAAGGTGGCGACAGTGATTGCGACTTCGGGGACAGCTTCGGCGTTGGCGGAGGCGAGTGTTGCGCTCTCGGAGGGGACGCGCGTTGCAAGGGCCGCGAAGAAGTCAGTGAGCAAGAAGACGACGCGAAGTGGGCCGATGCTGGAGGCCGATACGGCGTCGGTACGAATGATCGCGGACAAGCTGTTGAAGCTGAACAATGCGGAGCGGGCGTCGATGCCGGGGATCGGGCCGAAGCGTTCGGAGATCATCATGGGCGGCGCGCAGGTGTATGCGATGCTGCTGGAACGGCTGCAGTTGAAGGGTTTCCGGTATTCGCCACTGGGGCTGCGGGACGGCGTGCTGGAGCAGATGCTGGCGGACGTGGATACGAGGGCGAGCGCGCACCGCACCATGGAGGCCGAGCGCTGGGAGGGCGTGCTTGAGGTCTGCAAGCGTTATGGGATCGACCCGAAGAAGGCTGGGCCGGAGTGCCAGCATGTGGAGCAGCTGTTCGATCAGCTTATTCATGTACATGAACTGCCTGCCGAGTACAGGCTGTGGCTGCGGGCTGCGGCGATGATGCAGGAGGTGGGCAAGTTCATGAACCACCAGGGGCATCATCGGCATACGCAATACATCATTGCAAACTCGGAGATCTTCGGGTTCTCGCCGGAGCAACGGGCGATTGTGGCGGCAATTGCGCGCTACCTAGGCAAGAGCAGACCGGAAGCGGAGGACAGACCCATGCGGTCTGTGCCGGTAGAAGAGCATGTCCATGTGCAGCGGTCAGTGGTGTTGCTGCGGTTGGCGCAGGCGCTGAACCAGGACCGCGCGACCGCGGCGATGAAGCTGCGGATCAACGTGTTTGCCAAGCGAGTGTTGCTGGAACTGGAGCCGCCGCGTGGGCGTGCCGACCTGGAAGTGTGGGCACTGAAGAAGGAAGCGCCTTACTTCCGCGAGGTCTTCCGGCGTGAGCTTTTCGTCGAAGTGGCGTAGAGAGCGCGGACGATGCGGGGGTCGATGAGGCTCTGCAGGATGGCCGGGCCGCGGAGCAGGCTGACGCGGGCGAGTGAACCTTTGCGGAGGCGGACACCGGGGACGGTGGTCTCGGTGGGGCCGGCGAGGAGCTGGCCAAGGAACTGCGTCAGATTGGGGTTGTGACCGACGACGAGCACGTTCTCATAGGCAGTGCAATCGCGGAGCATCTTCTGGAACTGGGCGAAGGTGCTGGAGGGCGCGAGCGCAGTGGAGATAAGGATGCTCTGCTCGAAGCCCATCTCGGTGGCGACGAGCTGTGCGGTCTGCAGGCTGCGCTTGAGCGGGCTCGAGACGACCATGTCGAAGCTGATCTTCATGGCGTTGAGGACGTGGGCGAGCTGCAGGCACTGGGCTTTGCCGTCCTTGTCGAGGGGACGCTTGGTGTCGAGTAGCGGATTGGGGCGGCGAAGACCGGCGCTGGCGTGGCGAAGGATGTACAGGTTCATGGGGCTTTCGTGGGCTGTGCTGTCTGCGCAGCGGCTAGAAGAGGTATTTTACCGGCGTTGCCAGAGTTCTGTGTAGAGCAGGCCGCCGAGCCGCTCGTGGCGTGCGATGCGGACGAAGCCGGAAGCTGTGAGGGCCGACTGCGGATCGGGCAGTTGTTGGGTGCGCAGACCGGTAAGCAGGCGGAATGCAAGGTAGAGAGAGGCGATGTAGAGCCTTGCGATGGGACGCAAGGCTGCGTTGTCGGGTATGGCGAAGTCTGAGACGAGCCAGAGAGAGCCGGTGTGAGTGTGCGCGGCGATGTGTTTCGTGATGCTGTTGACCTCGGGTTGCGTGAGGCAGTCGAGGAAGAAGTGGGTGACGACGAGGTCTGTATTGTCTGCCACTTCGATGTTGAGTGCTGAGGCGTTGATGGTCTCGAGGCGTTCGGCTGCGAAGGCGCATCGCTCACGCAGGAGCTGCAGCATGGTTGCGCTCGTGTCGACTGCGGTGGCGCTGAGATTTTTGTTGATGCGCAGAAGCTGCGCGAGGAAGCGTCCGTCGCCGTCGCCGAGGATGAGGGCCTGGCGGCAGGGGGTGAGGCGGTTGAGGTAGTGCTCGCGGGTGCGCTTGAGGAGGGGGCCGAGGGTGAGGTACTCGGCCCAGCGGTAGATGCGGGCGACGTGGTCGAAGTTGGGTTCGGGCTGCGTCATCGGTGCAGGAGGAAGAGCAGCGGGGAGAGCAGGACGAGGTCCGCGGCGGCGCGGAGGTGGACGGGGCGGATGCGGGTACGCAGCCGGTGCAGCGCGAGCAGCAGCGCGGTACTTAGGGCGCAGGCCAGAGCCGGTGCGGTGGCGAAGCGGTCAAGCGCGGCGAGCGTGATGCAGAGGGCCAGCAGAGCCACACTGAGCTGCGGCAGATGCCGGATGGACCAGAGCGTTGTCCAGTGCGCGTGGCGGCGGGCAAGCGGCTCGTGCGGGTGCTCCCACGTGTAGAGGAAGAGGCAGTTGAGCGTGCAGACGCCGGCGAAGATGGCTGCGATGGGCAGCAGTTGCGGCTGCAGCGATGGCGCGCGCGCGACGGTGGGAATGAAGCACGCTGCGGGGAAGAAGATTCCGACGGCGAGCTCCTTGGGGAGGCGCCGGGTGCCGTCGCGGTGTGGGGGGCGGGCGTGGATGAGGAGCATCCAGGTGCCGAGCAGGGCGGCCAGCAGGGTGTAGAGGAGCAGGGCTCGGGGTTGGAGGTGTGGGAGCAAGAGGACGAGAGCCAGCGATGCGGCGGCCATGCCGGCGAGGAAGCGGGCGCGGTGGCGGTGGTGGAAGCGGTGGCGCTCCTCTATATCTATAGAGGCAAGATCTATATCGGCAAGGTCGGTTGGTGTGTGCGGCGTGGTGTCGAGCTGGCGGGCGTCGAGGAGGCGGTCAGCGGCGTAGATCATCCAGACGGCGGTAAACATGGCTGCCGAGGCGGTCCAGGGCAGAGCGATGTGCGAGCAGCGGGCGATGAAGAAGGTCCAAAGCGCGGCGACTGTAGGGGCGTCGAGGGACAGCAGGTGCCAGAGGGCGAGTGCGGAGTGGCGTGATGGTCGCGGCGGTGGCGCTACGACGAGCTGCGGGCCGCGTGGTGCTGGCTCGGAGGACGATGGTCTTGGGTTGCGGTCATGCAAGTTGCGGTCGAGCAAGGGGAGACAAACCTCAACTGAGTTCGATGCTTTGGGGCGGGTGAGGTGATACCCCTCCCCCCTCCCTATGTAGCGGAGGCCTTCAGCAGAATCAGCGACTTACGGGGTGATCCAGGGGGTATGTGGCTGATTCTGTATATGCTTACGGGTATGATATGGCTGGCAAAGGGGTTAGCGGCTATGGCTGGGGTTTGTGGCTTTCAGTCGCCAGTTAACCAGTTTGCTAGTGAGCCAGTATTTCGGCCTACTTCCAGTATAGAAGGCTGGAAGCGAGAAAGTGTTTTTGTTTTTCGGGTACTAGTGGTTTGTTTTGATGGGGTTGGACGAGGTAAGGATGGGTTGGGGGTTGACGACGGGCATCCTGCGAAAGATGCAGGTCTCTCCGCTACGCCAGACGATGAAGCCGTCTGGCTCCGGTCGAGATGACGCCTTCCTGGTTGGGTTGAGAGTTCCTGTTGAGGGCTACTGCAGGACTTCTTCGGAGCTTTCGATGGGTGGGGTGTCGGCGTGGGAGCCGGTGGCCCATAGCCCAGGGTCGATGTCGGCGAAGAGACTGTCGCGTTCTTCGATGGCGGCGAGGCGGGCCTCCTGGTCGGCGGTGATGGAGCCGGTGGCGGAGAAGAGCTGCCAGATGGACTTGAGCTCGTTGAACTGGTCGCGATGGGTCTCGAAGCGGAGCTCGGCGTAGTCGCGGGCGGCGCCGGTGGTGATGAGGAACTGCCAGTCGGAGGATTCGAGCAGGAGGAGCTCGCGGCAGAGCTGTTTCACGATGCGTTCTCCGAGACCTCCGTCGCGCCATTTGCCCTCGGTGCAGACCTCGCGGGTGTAGAGCTCGGCGGCGTAGATGTGGGCGTACGTCCAGGCGGTGTCGGGGTTCATCCAGACGTGGTTCGTGCCTTCGGCACCCCACGAGCCCTCATGCATCTGGATGAAGCCTGCGCGGGGGTACTTTTCAAGGTAGCGGGAGCCGGAGATGAGAGCGATGCCGGTGGGGTAGTCGTGCAGGACGCGGGCGACGGCCTCAAGCCACTGGGCACCTTCGAACCACCAATGGCCGAAGAGCTCGGCGTCAAAGGGGGCGGAGAGGATGGGCGGGAGGTCGGGGTTGAGGTTGTCCTGCAGTGCCTGCCAGACGACATGGACGAAGTGGGAGGCGTGGCTGCGGATGCGCTCGGCGGCCTGTTCGGGGTAGTAGGGCTCTTTGTTGACGATGTCGACGCGGTCGCCGGTGACGCGCCAGTAGCGGTGGCCGCCGGGCCAGCGCTTTTTGTGGAAGTCGAGGTAGTTGGGATCGCCGGGGTAGCCGGAGTCGCCGGACCAGACCTGGAGGCCGGTGCGGGGGTCGCGGGGGAAGACGGTGGCGGCGGAGTAGTTGTCGGGTGTCCGGGTATCGTGGCCGTCGACGAAGTAGGGCTGGTAGAGAAGGCGGTCGTCGCGCTGGGTGAGCGGTTCTTCGGCAGGTGGGACGAGGTTGTCGGTGCGTGCGCCTTCAGGTACGGGGACGCGGGTGGACTGCTCGATGAGGTGGGTGTCTACGAAGAAGTAGTCGAGGCCGCTCTCGCTGATAGCCTGCTCGATGCCGATGCGGTCGAAGGCGGGGGCGATGGGCGAGCCGTCGGGGTGGGAGACGGGGTAGCTCCAGTGGCCGGCGGGGCGGTAGCCGCACTCGGGAATCCAGATGCCGCGGGGCGGCTCGCCGATGTGGCGCTGATGGGTGCTGACGGCGGTGCGGACCTGTGCGCGGACGCTCTCGTCGGTGCCGAGGAGCGGCATGTAGGCGTGGGTGGCGCAGGTGGTGATGATCTCGATGAGGCCCTTTTGATGGAAGCGGCGGAAGCCGGCGACGATGTCTTGACCGAGGGCGTCGAAGTCGTGAAGGGCTTCGGAGTAGAAGGCGTGCCAGAAGCGGGCGAGCGAGGCGTAGTGGTCCTCGTTCATGGAGAGGAAGTAGGCCTCGTCCTCGCGGGCGGCGACGATCTTGCGCTCGACGTAGCTGGGAAACTCATGCCGGAAGACGGGATGGGAGAGCTGCTCCAGCAGGACGGGAGAGATGTTGAGGTTGCAGCGGAGGCCGATGCCGTCGCGCTCCAGGCGGCCGAGGACGCGGAGCAGAGGGAGGTAGGTCTCGGCGGCGGCTTCGTGCAGCCACTCCATGCCGTGGGGCCAGGTGCCGTGGTTGACGACGTAAGGCAGATGGGCGTGCAGAGTAAAGGAGAGGAAGCCGGCCGGCGTGTTGTCGGAAGCACTCAACGTGTGGGGTCTCCCCTTCAGGGTTGCTCGTGCCAGTCGCGCAGGGGTTCCACTCCCGAAGGCCCCGGGCGATTGCGGTTAGTGTATATCAGCCGATCGAACGAGCAGACGGCGGTGGGCGAGAGCCGGACAGCGCTGAGGGGCGTTGTCCGGCTGTGGAGACAGGTTAGGGTTCGCGGGTCTGCAGGCCGGGAGCATTGTTTTCATCCGAGCCTGCGACGCGAGAGGTCTGAACGGTGAAAGAGTTCGTGAGGCGGAAGGGGATGACGGACTCGGAGGCGATGTGGACTTGCTGGCCGCGGGTCATGCCCTGGACGGCGGCGCCGCCGCCACCGCCTACTCCGGCACCGATGGCGGCCCCTTTGCCGCCGCCGAAGATGCCGCCGAGGACGGCTCCGATGGCCGCGCCGCCGCCGATCTTAGCTGCAGTGTTCTTGCCGCGGCCCTTGCCCTGAAGGACATACGGGTCAGCGGAGACCTGCACCCACTGGCCCTCATGGCGGATGCCTTCGAGCCGGAGGACGAGCAGGGAGCTGCCCTTGAAGTGGGTGGCGTCCTTGGCGTCGGTGACGGTGCCGCGGATGGAGGCGCCGGTGGGGATGGCGATGTAGCCGCCGCCGACGATGGGCCGGGTGACGACGCCGCTGAAGGGCGTGCCGGGCTGCGCGGTTTCGCTGTCGAAGCTTTGCGTGATGCGGATGGAGACGTCGCGGCCGGCGGCTACGGTGACGGTGTGCACGGGCGGCGGTGGCGGCGCGGCGCTGGCGGGCGGTGGCGGCGGCAGGGCCTGGTGATTTTCAATGGCGGTCTGCTCCGTGGGAGTGACGGTGCGCTGCACGGTTGGCGCGGCGGGGGTGGTGATGGTGGGCGTGACGGCCATGCCAGCGACGGTGAGACTGTTGGCGACCTCCTTGACGCCCTCGACCTTGGCGGCGTCGCTGGCGGCGAGGGAGCGGGCGGTGTCGTCGGAGACGTTGCCGCTGAGGGTGACGACGCCGGTCTGGGTGGCGACCTGGATGGGCTGGTTGCCGATGACGGTGTCGGCGGCGAGGGCGGACTGGACGTTCTTGGTCAGGGTCGCGTCGTCGACGGTCTTTTTGCAGCCGGAGGGCAGCAGGGTGATGGCGAGCACAGCGGCAGCGAGGCCGACGCGCGAGATTCCGCAGAGGCGGTTTGAAGCGTGGGTCGGGGGGATAGCGTTCATCGTAAATACACCTCGTACAAAAAAGTACCGCAGGAGATCCTATTCCGTCTTTAGATGCGCGTTGAACGTTTTGTGACAATGGGATGCGTGGAAAATATGAGGCTGCTGATGGCGGGCTGCAACCCGGTGAGGTGTGGGAGCATCTACCCGAAGCTGAGTGGTTGCGGCCTCGGCGAAAGAGTATGCTGACTGTGGGTGGAATGAGCCGCGAAAAGGAGATAAAAGATGGCAGATAACGATAGCGTGGGCGGGTTCGGATGGTTTCTGGCGGGCCTTGGGATCGGCGCCCTGGTGGGCGTGCTGTATGCGCCGAAGGCCGGCAAGGAGACTCGCGATGAGCTGAAGGCCAGTGCGCTGGACGCCAAGGACCGCGCGGCGAAGCTATATGCCGAGAAGGCCGACCAGGCCGCGGAGTATGTTCGCCAGGGTAAGCAGACCGCCGATGAGTATGTGCGTCAGGGCAAGCAGGCCGCGGGCGAGTATGTGGACAAGGGCCGCGAGTACTACGAGAAGGGCCGGTCGCAGTGGAACGATTATGTGGACAAGGGCAAGGACCTGATCCAGACCCAGACCGATGCCGCGAAGGCCGCGGTTGAGGCGGGCAAGAGCGCTTACGTGGAGAAGACCGGGAACACGACGCCGGTCGCTTAACTCCGCTCGCAGGACAGGCTGCACATGCGGGCGGGTGTCCGTGTGTGCAGCTTTCGTTTAAGCTGGCTAAACTGTCTTTTGGGACGGGCCCTGTTGCAACCGAGCAACCGCGCGTTGCTGAAAGAATGAGGTCGAACGATGCCGAAGATTTCTGTAGCAGCGCTGACGATGATAATGCAGAGTGGCGGTGTGAGCGTGAGCGCGCACGATATCCATCTGATGACGATCGCGGTGTGGATCATCGCGGTTGCGCTAGGGGTGGCGGCTGCCGCGTTGTTTCTGATGGCCGGTTATGCGGCGAAGCTGCTGAACAGCGTGAACGGGATCGCCAACGAGGTGCGCGAACACACGGCACCGCTGTTGGAGAAGACGCATGACATGCTCACGGAGCTGGCACCGAAGATCCATCACTTGACGACGAACGCCGAGCACATCAGCTCGACGGTGCGGGTGAAGATGGACGAGATCGCGGTGACGATCACCGAGCTGAATGCGACGGTGCAGGAGGTGAACCTGCGGACGCAGAAGCAGGTGGCCCATGTGGACGGCATCGTGAGCAGTGCGCTGACTGCGGTGGAAGATATCTCGCACTCGGTGCAGGCGGGCGTGCGGGGGCCGGTGCGGCAGGTGGCGGGGATCATCGCCGGGATGAAGGCGGGGATCGAAAAGCTGGTGGAGCGGTCGCCGTTTGGGCGGGCCACGCCGAGAGACTGATGTCTACTCGGCGTTCTTGAACATCTGCTTGATGCCGCGGAGGGCTTGGCGTGTGCGCTCCTCGTTTTCGATGAGCGAGAAGCGGATGTGGGTGTCGCCGTGGTCGCCGAAGCCGATGCCGGGGCTGACGGCGGTGTGGGCTTCGAGCAGAAGCTTCTTGGAGAAGTCGAGTGAGCCCATGCCCTTGAACTGCTCGGGGATTTTGGCCCAGACGAACATGGTGGCCTTGGGGTTATCGACGTGCCAGCCGAGCTTGTTCAGGCCGGGAACGAGGACGTCGCGGCGGCGCTTATAGTTTTCTACGATCTCGGTGACGCACTGCTGTGGGCCTTCGAGCGCAGCGATGCTGGCGACCTGGATGGGCGTGAAGGTGCCGTAGTCGAAGTAGGACTTGATGCGGCCGAGCGCCGCGACGAGCTTGGTGTTGCCGACCATGAAGCCGACGCGCCAGCCGGGCATGTTGTAGGACTTCGAGAGGGTGAAGAACTCGACGGCGATGTCTTTTGCGCCGGGGACTTCGAGGATGGAGGGCGCGCGGTAGCCGTCGAAGACGAGGTCAGCGTAGGCGAGATCGTGCACGATGTAGATGCCGAGTTCTTTGCAGAGGGGGACGAGTTTTTCAAAGAACGACAGGTCGACGCACTGCGTGGTGGGGTTGGCAGGGAAGTTGAGGATGAGGATCTTGGGGCGCGGCGACATGCGCTTCAATTGGTCGGCGAGTTGTTCGTAGAGAGTGTCTGAATCGCCGTTGTCGAGCTGGATGGACTGCACCTGCGAGCCGGCGATGACGGGGCCAAAGATGTGGATGGGATAGCTGGGATTGGGGACGGCGACGGTGTCCTGGTCGTCGAGCAGAGCGAGGCAGAGGTGTGCGATGCCTTCTTTGGAGCCGATGGTGACGATGGCCTCGGTGTCGGGGTTGAGATCGACGTCGTAGCGGCGCTTGTACCAGTCGCAGATGGCCTTGCGGAGGCGCGGGATGCCCTTGGAGAGCGAGTAGCGGTGCGTGGTGGTGCGCTGGGCGGCTTCGATGAGCTTGTCGACGATGAACCTGGGGGTCGCGCCGTCGGGGTTGCCCATGCCGAAGTCGATGATGTCTTCGCCGCGCTTGCGGGCTGCTGCCTTCAACTCGCCTGTGATGTTGAAGACGTAGGCGGGGAGGCGAGTGAGGCGGCGAAATTCTTCCATGATGGTGCGGAGGCTCCTGATCTTTCTGCGTGAGGCGCGAATGTGTCTAGATAGGGTAGCGCATGGATGGGCGCGCCGAGATAATGCCTATGGTTCGGTGAGAACCGCTAGACGATCCAGCCGCCGCCGGCGACTTCGTCTCCCTGGTAGAAGACGGCGGACTGGCCGGGGGTGATGGCGCGCTGGGGGTCGTCGAAGGTGGCTTCGATGGTGTCGGGGCCGGTGACGACGAGGGTGGCCAGGGCGGGCTCGTGGCGGTGGCGGATTTTGATGGCGACGCGGATAGGCTCGACGGGTTCGGGGATGGAGACCCAGTTGAGGCGGTCGGCGATGAGCGTGCGCGACATGAGCGCTGTGTCGGGGCCGACCTCGACGGCGTGGCTGTTGGGGTGGATTTTGAGGACGTAAAGCGGGTCGGGCGAGCTGAGGCCGAGGCCCTTGCGCTGTCCCACGGTGAAGCTGTGGATGCCGCTGTGATGGCCTACGACCTCGCCGGTTGTGGTGACGAGTTCGCCGGAGGAGCCGGGGAGTTCACGACCCTGCTCGTCGAGGTAGGCCTTGAGGAAGTCGGAGTAACTTCCGCCGGGGATGAAGCAGATCTCCTGCGAGTCGGGCTTCTGGGCGAGCGCGAGGCCGTGGTCGGCGGCCATCTCGCGGACGGCGGGCTTCTGCATCTCGCCGAGCGGGAAGAGAGTGCGGCTGAGTTGGTCCTGCGTGAGGCCGAAGAGGAAGTAGGTCTGGTCCTTGGACTTGTCGGCGGGGCGCGAGAGGACCCAGCGGTTTCGCGCGGGGTCGAAGTGGTTGCGGGCATAGTGGCCGGTGGCGATGCGGTCGGCGCCGATGCCCTGCGCGGTGAGCAGAAGCTGGTCGAACTTGAGGTGGTTGTTGCAGAGCGTGCAAGGGATGGGCGTGCGGCCGGCGAGGTACTCCTCGACGAAGGGGCGGACGACCTCGGCCTCGAAACGCTCCTGCGCGTTGACGAGGTAGTAGGGGATGCCGATGTGCTCGGCGACACGGCGGGCGTCGTAGACGTCGTCGATGGAGCAGCAGCGGCCCTGCGAGGTTTCGGGGATGCCCGGGCGTCCGGCGAGGCGGCGCTGGTTCCAGAGCTGGAGGGTGAGGCCGACGAGAATGTAGCCCTGGGCGTGCAGAAGCGCGGCGACGGCAGAGGAGTCGACGCCACCGGACATGGCTACGGCGATGGTCTCGGGCGGGGTGGGCATGGTTGGTGGCAAGGGTGTCAGGCCGGACTAGTCCGGTTCTCAGCCCACGGCCGACAGCCGGTGGGAAATCCTTCCTAGAGAGATGATAGTCTCCCGTAAGAGATAGAGAAAGCTGTTTGACCGGCGGAGACAGGAAGCCGGTACATGCGATAGACTCTGCCGAGTCAGTTTTCAATGGAGAAAGTATTTCCAAATCGGCTGCCCCGGTGGGCGCTCGCGTTCCTGGGGCTGGCGTGCGCAGTGGGCGTTGCGTCGATTTACTACAACCAGCCGCTGCTGCTGGTGATGGGCAAGGACCTGGGGCAGGGCGCGCGGGCGATGGGCTTCGTCGCGGTGGCGACACAGGTGGGCTATGCGATCGGCATCCTGTTTTTTGTGCCGCTGGGCGATGTGGCGGAGCGCCGCTCGCTGATGGTTCGGATGTATACGGGCGTGAGCGTGGCGCTGCTGGCTGCGGCCTTTGCGCAAGGGCTGGCGTCGATGATTGTGGCCAGCGCGCTGATCGGATTGCTGGCTTCGGTGACGCATGTGGCGCTGCCGATGGCGCCGGACCTTGTGCCGGAGGAGCGGCGCGGGCGGGCGATCGGGACGGTGATGACGGGGCTGCTGCTGGGCATCCTGCTGGCGCGCAGTTTTGCGGGCTGGGTGGCGAAGTTGAGCCACTTTACGGGTTGGCTGGCCCCGATCAGCGGATGGCGCACGGTGTACGTGATTGCGGCGGCGATGAACCTCGCATTCGTGCCGATTATGTTCCGGTTTATGCCGCGGATGGAGCCGAGGCAGTCGCTGTCATACAAACAGACGATGCGGTCGTTGTGGACGCTGTTCTGCACGGAGCCGTTGTTGCGTGAGGCGGGGGTGCTGGGTGCGCTGTGCTTTGCATCGTTCAGTTGCTTTTGGACGACGCTGGCGTTTTTGCTGCACAGCCACTACGGAATGGGAACGGACGTTGCGGGGACGTTCGGCGTGGTGGGAGCTGCGGGTGCGCTGACGGCGTCGCTGGCGGGGCGGATGGCGGACCGGAGAGGCACACGATTTGTTGTGGGTATCGCAGGGGGCGTGCTGACGCTGTCGTACCTGGTGCTGTGGGCTGGGGAGCGGATGCAGATGTCGGTGCCGCTGCACATGGCGGTGCTGGTGGTGGGCGTGGTGACGCTGGATGTAGGCGCGCAGATGATGCAGGTGGGGAACCAGACACGGATCTTCGGGCTGGGTGCCGAGGCGCGGAGCCGGCTGAATACGATCTATATGACGATGTACTTTGTGGGCGGCGCGGTGGGGTCGGCGCTGGCGGGACTGGCGTGGTCGCGGTGGGGATGGGACGGTGTCTGCGTGCTGGCGCTGGGCCTGATTGCGCTGGCTGGACTTCGCCATGCAACCGGATACAGCCGCAACCATTCCGAAAGCGTGGTGCCGGTGCCTCCTGGTGAACGCGAACCGGCCTAAGCAGCTGCTTCTCGCAAGGCGGGTCCATCGCAAGCTAATTTGCCGGATGGGGCTGCGGGCGGCGGATGAGTGCTGCTTGTGATGGCAGGCACAAGGCTGTGTCTTCGTGATCACGGTGCGATGCGGTAGAGAGTCATAGCCTCGATGCAGGGAGAGTGAAGGCCCTGACCGTGAGGTGTGCGATGCCTGTGATTGAAGACGACGTAATCCTGGCACTGGACCAGGTTGTGCTGGCGACTGATTTTTCGCCGTCGGCTGTGAAGGCGACGGAGTATGCGGAGGGACTGGCGAAGCGGTTTTCGTCGAAGCTGGCGCTGGCGCATGTTGTGGACCTCTCGTTAGCGACGCGTGCGGACGGAGCGGTTGTAGGGTTTCCGCTGGATGCGTTGCGCAAGGACGGTCGCGAGAACCTTGACCGGCTGCAGTACAACCTGGATGCCGATGGAGTGAAGGTGTCGAGCTCGATGCTGGAGGCGCATCTGCCCGCGGCTGCGATCGTGGAGTATGCCGAAGGGGTGAAGGCTGACCTGATCGTGACCGGGACGAACGCACGGCAGGGACTGAGCAAGGCAATCCTGGGTTCGTGCGCGGAGGGGATCATCCGTCATGCGCGCTGCCCGGTGCTGACGGTGGGGCCGCAGGCGAGGGTTGCTCCGACGGGGCCGTTGTCGTTTCGCACGGTGCTGTTCGGCACGGACTTCAGCCGTGAGGCAGTGCAGCAGGCGCGGCTTGCGCTCAGATTTGCGCAGGACAGTTACGCCAAGCTGTATCTGTGTCATGTGCTGGAAAAGAGGGCAGGCGTGATGGACCTGCTGGGCGATGAGCTGCGTTTTCAGGCCGAGCTCTCAAGGCTGGTACCGCAGTCGGCCTATGACTGGTGCAGCCGCGAGTATGTAGTGGAGAGCGGCACGGCTGCGCCGCATATTCTGCAGCTGGCGAAGCGGATCGACGCCGACCTGATCGTGCTGGGCTCAAAGCACAGCGCAACGTGGCTGACGCACCTGGTAGAGGGAACAGTAGGCCACGTGCTGCGCGATGCGCAATGTCCTGTTTTGACCATGCATGATTTGTAAGGAGCTGATAATACACGGAGCGTGATAATGTGGCGGAATTCCCAGAAATAAAACGATTCTGTGATGGCCGTCACAGCGGGAAGTGATGGGCGAGCGAGACACTGTGATAGCGGCGAGATTGGTCTTTGGAACGCCATAAGCGGAGGTCGAGATGTCCACCACATGTGCCAGTCAGATCAACAATAATTGCACACGCTGCCCATTGCGGCTGCAACGTGCTTTCTGCAACCTTGGGCAGGATGCGCTGCGGGAGTTTGATTCGATCGGGTTCCGGATGGATGTGCCGAAGGGCGCCGTACTGTTTCACGAAGCGGACAAGGCGGAGAGCGTGCTGGTGCTGTGCACGGGGCAGGTGAAGCTGTCGTGCACGTCGCGTGATGGCCGGACGCTGATCCATAAGATTGCGATGGCGGGCGATGTGCTTGGGCTGGGTGCTGTGATCAGCGGCGCGCGCTTCGAGGTGACGTGCGAGACGATCGTGCCGTGCACGGTGAAGAAGATCTCGCGGAGAGATATGTTGCGCTTTTTGGAGCGGCATGGGGAAGCGAGCATGCATGCCGCGAAGGCGCTCTCGGAGGAGTACAAGTCGGCGTTCTTCGACGCGCGGCGGCTGGCGTTGTCGAGCTCAGCCGCGGGCAAGCTGGCGGGTGTGCTGATGGAGTGGGCAAACGCAGCGCAGATCAATGGAGAGCTGCGCTTTACGATGGCACTGACGCACGAGGACCTCGCCAGCCTCGCGGGGCTTTCGCGTGAGACGGTGACGCGCACGCTGGGGAAGTTTCAACGTGAGAAGCTGCTGTCCATCCGCGGCACGATGTTTCACATTCTTGAGCCGCAGCGCATGGCGGACCTGGCTGCGTGATGATTCATTGTGTGAGGCCGGGTGGGGTGATAGCCATCACAGCGACCCGGAACGCAGGAGACCTAGAGTAGGTGCTGGCTCCGGGCGTTGCGGTCTGTGAAGCAGGCCCCGCAGCCGAACGGATAACCGAAGGAACAGCACTATGCAAGAACTTTGCCTGCACAGGCGGGCACGTGAGTTTCAACATATTCTTCTGGCGACGGATTTCGAACCGCCGTCGCGCTCGGCATTCGCGGCGGCGCTTGTGGTGTGCGCGCAACTGGGCGCCGATCTTTCGGTGGTACATGTGACGGAGGCCGCGGACATCGTACCTGGAAGCGACGCCGACGATGAAGACATTCAACTGGGCCTGCTTGCGAAGCGGCAAGCGCTGCACGATCTGAGTGTGGCGGCACGGCAGGCCGGAGTGGCCGCCAGGACGCATCTGCTGCCGGGCATTGGGCCGGAGGGAGTACTGAATGCAGTCCGGGCACTACGTCCGGACATGGTTGTGATGGGCACGAGTGCGCCGCGCGGGTTAGGGCGGCTGGCCTTCGGATCGACAGCGGAGTCTGTACTGCGCAACTCCCCCTGCCCGGTGTTGACGGTGGGGCCGCGCGCTGCGTTGCGTGGCGCGGAGGCGCTGAGGCAGGGGCCGGTGGTATTTGCCACGGACTTCGACACCACGACGATGCCGGCGATCTTTTACGCATCGGTATACAGCGATGCCATGCGGCGACCGCTGCATTGTTTTCATGTGTTGCCAAGGATGCTGGAAGGCGCATCCGATGACGGGGCGATGCAGCAGGTGCTGAGTGAAGCGTTACAGCAGGCGGCAAAGACGAGCGGAGTTGCCGCCGTTGAACCTGTGTGTGCGACCGAGTACGGCAGTGAGGTGTCTACTACGGTGGTCGCTTACGCGGAGAAGCAGGCGGCAAGCCTGATCGTGCTGGGCATGCGGCAGGCGTCGATGCTGTCGTCACACCTGCGCGCGGATGTGGCGGTACGGGTGATTGTGGAGGCGCCCTGTCCGGTGATGACTATGGCGTTTGCGGCCAAAGGCGGCGAGACGCCGGCCTTTGCAGGAACGCTTCGCGCGGCGTTGTGAACCGTCCATAGGCGTCGGGTCTTCGCTATGGATTTGGCATCAGCTCAAGCAGATGCAGAAATACAGGCAAGGGGCAGGACATGTCCGACTGGCTGCAACCGGGGATGAAGACTGCGACACGCGTGGGTGGGTTGGCAGCGGTGAGGGGCGCGGCGATACGCATCTGGTCGAGAGTCTGCGCGGTGTAGTAAAGGCTGACGAAGTAACGGTGGCTGGAGCGCTGCTGCCGCAGCTCGAAGAGCAGGGCACCGCCGGGTGGCGTGTCGTCGCGGCGGCCGTCGATGATCCAGGTGAGGTTGAGAGCGCCTGCGATGTTTTCGATGTTGGTGTCATGGCCGATGAGGAAGAGCGCGCGGTCGGACGGCTTGCCTTTGGCGCCGGAGATAGATTTACCGCTGCTGGCTTGCTGGAGGGAGAGACGGATGACATCAAGGAGGTTCTCTGCCTGCGCGCGAGCGATAACGGGGGTACGCTGGCTGAAGTCGACGGCTGCCGCGTGGAGCTGCATGAGGGACTCGAGCTCGGCGCGATGAACGCAGCCCCAGCCGACGTTGGCGGTGTCCATGCCTTCGGTGTACTCGAGCAGAAGATTTTCAGAGAGAGTCGAGGCCGTGTAGAGCGGACCTTTGAGGTCGGCGAGGTGGTCGCCGGTGCCGGTGGTGAGTGTAGCGGGGATGTCGAAGAGCGAGGTGCGGGCAGGCTTGTCGGGCGACGCCGTGCCGCAGGTAGCGAGGATGTGGTCCAGATAGGCGATCTGCTGCCGGTAGGCCTGCGTGATGCTTGAGGGATCGTCGCCGATGCGACCGGCGATGGCTGCTTTGGCAAGCGCCGCGGCGGCGGCGTGGTCCTGCGGATCGGGATGCGGATGGAAGAGCGGGTCGTTGGTGCCTTCGGGCAGAGCGGTGATGGGGAGATCGCAGCCGGGCATGAGGCCTGCGGCGAGCGCCTTGCCGGTTTCGCGGGTGCGCTGGTCGGAGTCGGCGTAGAAGGTAATGCGAGCTGCGTCGCTACAACCGGTGGACTGTAGAAGGCCTTCTGCGGCGAACTCGACGCGGTCGTAGGCTCCGAAGAGCTGCATGAGCTGGAAGCCGTGAGGCGTCAGGTAGCCTGGCTCCACGGGCCAGTGCGGCCATGCGCCGGTGGAGTAACGGTCATACTGCGCAGCCTTGCCGGTGGGCGACCGTACACCGTGGCGGCTTAGCACGATGATGTAGCGGAGGTCGGAGCTTTGCACGCTCGCGGCGTGCTGAGTGGAGGATGTCTGCGCGACGGCGGTCGAGAACGGCAGAAGGCAGACGAGCGGCAAGAACCAAGATCTCATGGAGTCCCTGTTGTGTTGGTTTTATGTGGCTGAGTGGACCGAAGGTGTTGGCCTTCGGTCCACCTGGGTTTCGTGTGGAGCGCTGGAATGGCATGGATCAGTGTGCGCCGAGGGTGTAGCGAACGCCGCCGGTGTAGGTTGGCTTGTAGTACTCGCGCTGGTTCACGAAGTTGGTGTTGCCCTGGTAGTAGCCGAAGACTTCGTTGTTGAGGTTGAGGCCGGAGATGACCGCGGAGAAGCCCTTGTAGAAGCGGTAGCTCGCCTGCGCGTCGACCTGGAAGTGTGTGAGTGTGAAGATATCGCCGGAGGGGCCGGTGGTGCCGAGACCGCTGGGATCGGAGCCGGCGACGTATGTGGGCGAGACGTAGTTGTAGCTGAAGAGGCTGGCCTGATCGTAGGCAAGTCCGACGCGAGCCGAGAAACGCTTGGTGTCGTAGGTCGGGCTGAGCTTCCAGGTGTTAGGAGCCTGGTCGATGGTGGTGGGGCGATCGGTGCGCAACGGCAGGCCTTTCTCCTGCGAGGCCGTGTAGCTGTAGTTCGCGCTGAGTCCGAGGCCCTTGAGGACACCGGGCAGATAGTTGAAGTGCTGCTGGAAGCTCAGCTCGAGGCCATAGATGTAGGCGTTCTGGCCGTTGACGTACTGGGTGATGGCGTCGCCGGGGTATTCGGCGAGAACGGTTTGGATGGAGGCAGGGAAGTATCCCGGAGGAAAGGCCGAGAGGCTGAGTCCACCGGGCAGCGTGGTGAGTACCTGCGGGGCCTGGAGCTGCTTGAAGAAGAAGCCAGCTTGCACGAGGCCGAGAGGCTGGAGGTAGTCCTCGTAGAGCAGGTCGTAGTTGTTGGCGTGCTCAGGACGGAGGCTAGGATTGCCGATGGTAACGGCGACGGGGCTCGCGGTGGTGTCCTCTTCCACATACGGAACGAGCTGATAAGGGTCGGGCCGCGCGACGCCGCGCGAGACGACGGCACGGAGCGCGGAGTTGGTGGTGAGAGCGTAACGGGCCTCTACGCTGGGGAGGACGTCGAGGTAGCTGGGATTGTTGTTGACGCCGATGGCGGTGTAGCAGTTGCCAGCCGCGGGCGGCGCAGGAGCGGCGTTGCTCGGGCACTCGACAGACGAACTGCCGCCGGAGTAGGTGCCGGTTTTTGCGCTATAGGTGCCGTAGAAGGTGAGGTTGTAGCCGAAGGTCATCGTGCGGGTGTTCTCGAAACGGATGCCCGTGTTGATGTGTAGCTTGCCGAAGTCCATGTTGTTCATGATGTAGCCGGCGGCGATCTGCTCGACGGTGTGGAAGAGGTTGGGGTAACGGTCGGCGGCGGTCTTTTGCTGGTCGACGTAGCCACCGTAGTTGGTGAGAGTGTAGTTCTCCGCGGTGGTGAAGTTGGAGACCTGACCGTACTGGCCGCCGAAGTAGGTGCCGTTGAAGTAGTCGGTGTTGTTGAAAGAGTCGAGCAGTTGTGTCATGGACGGCGCTGTGCTGGGGAACCCGTCGTAGACGGTCTCGGTGGAGTCCTGGCTCTGATGCGCGTTGGTGAACTTGAAGCCGGCTTCGACGGTGCCGAAGTGGCCCCACCAGTTGTAGCTCTTGGCGTAGGAGGTCTGCGCGGTGAGGTCGAGTTGCGCGTTCTGGCCCTTGGAGATGGTGATGTCTTTGAACTGCCAGTTGGCGGCGCTGAGCAGCGGCGAGGTCTTCGTGTTGTCGCAGTTGGCGAAGTGCGGGTGGTAGAGATCGGTCTGCTGCGAGGGGATGTAGTTGCAGTATTGGGTGGCACCGATCCAGGAGAAGTCGGCCTTCGGGTTTCCGGCGGAGTCCTGCTCATAGGAGCGCGAGGCAGAGATCTGGTAGGTGAAGAGTGAGTCCTTGTGCACGGTGCGGCCGCCAAGAATGAGCGTGCCTACCGACGCGTTGGGGCGCTTGCTGGATGTGTAGAACTTGGGGGCCGAGCCCTTGGTGGTGGCGGTGGGGTAGATCGGGTTGGCGGCGGTGCCACCGATGGCGGCCGATACTGGCTCGTAGTACCACTTGTCGCCATAGTCCTTGAGGTCGGAGTAGAAGCCGTGAGCGTAGAAGCTGGTGCTGTCGGTGAGGCGGTAGTCGGCGCTGCCGTCAAAGCCGTAACGAGTGCGGTAGTAGCGATACTCGCGGATGGTGTTGTTGTCGTAGAAGGGCATGGCGAGGGTAGAGAGCGGATCGAGCGCGGGCTGAATGTTGTCGATGCCGCGGCCGTTGTAATCGAACACCGCGTCGCCGAGGAGGCCGAAGCGCTTGGTTGCGCCGAAACGTTTGCCGCTGGTGCCGCCGAAGTCATAGGAGCCACGGCCGTTGAGGATGTTGGTGTGGCCGCCGTCGCCGTAGAGATCGAGGGTGGGGCGGTCGGAGGCTTCCTTGGTCTTGAGGTTCACACTGGCGCCGATGCCGTTGCCATCCATGTTGGCGAGCAGCGTCTTGTTCATCTGGATCGAATCAACCATGCCCGAGGGGATGATGTCGAGACGGACCTGGCGGACGTTGGGTTCAGGCGCGGGAATGGTGATGCCGTCGACTGTGACGTTGGTGAGGCGCGGTTCGGTGCCTCGCACCTGGATGTAAACGCCTTCGCCTTCGATGCGGTAGAGGGTGACGGATGGGAAGCGGCCGATGGCGTCTGCCACGTTGGCGTTGGGGAGGCTGGTGATGACCTCTGACGGCATGACCTGCATGATGTTGTCGGCGGTACGCGTCTCGTTGATCGATTCGGCTTCGCCGTGCGGACGCGATGCCGTGACCAGAATCTCCTGGCTGGCATTTGCGACCTTCAGATTGAGGTCGAGGCTCAGCGTCTGGCCGGGTGTGACGTCAATGTCAGCGGTCTGCGGAGCGAAGCCGACGTACGAGACGGTCAATGTGTACTTGCCGGCCGGTACATCGGTCATGCGATACGCGCCGTGGTCGTCCGAGACGGCCGTGATGGGGAGAGGCGCAAGCTTCACCTGGGCGCCCGGTACGGCTGCGCCACCGGCGTCGAGCACGTTGCCCTGAATGATGGCTTTGGCGGCAGCGGCCTGCGCGATGAGGCGGCTGGGTGCGGCTACAGCGGATAAGTAAATGAAGAGAGCGAAAGCGAAGAACCTGCGGGACCGACGGAGAAGATGTATTGACACGATACGCTCCTAAGTCCGGGCGCACTCTTGTGGAGTGAGGGCAGAAAGCGACGGTGCGCAGGGACAGTTTGGAGTGTGGCAGCCGTATCTAAGCGCAACCTAAGGAAGTGGTCTCGTCGCGGGCTGTTTCATCGAATATTGATCTTTGCTGCCTACGCTTGAATCACATGCGCATCCTGATCGTTGAAGACAAACGCAGCCTGGCGAACCACATGGGGCGCGCGCTGGAAAACGAGGGCCATACCGTATCCGTTGCCTACGATGGCGACCAGGGGCTGCGGCTGGGCCGGACTGCGGTCTACGACCTGATGCTGCTGGACGTGATGCTGCCCAGGATGGATGGCTTCTCGGTGATACGGTCGTTGCGCGAAGAGCGGTTGCGAACGCAGACGATCCTGGTATCGGCGCGGGACTCGATGGAGGACATTATTCGCGGGCTCGATGCGGGCGCGGATGACTATCTCACGAAGCCGTTTGCGCTCGATGTCCTGCTTGCCAAGGTGCGCGCTACTGAACGGAGAGTTCCGCGCGTAGAGCCGCAGATTGCTCAGTTCGAAGACTTGATCCTGCGGCCACATCTGTGTGAGTTGCAGCGTGGTGACCGCGTGGAGGCGCTCACGCGGACGGAGTGCGCTCTTTTGGACACGCTGATCCGGCGCGCGGGCGTGATCGTCCCGCACCATGTGCTGATTGACGAAGGCTGGGGGCCGGGTGCCGATGTCAGCTTCGACAGCCTCTATGTGTTTATCCGCGCGTTGCGCAACAAGATCACCAAGCCAGGGGAGCGTGCGCTGCTGCATACCATTCGCGGTGTCGGCTACACGCTGCGCGGCGATCTATGCTGAAGGGCCGCATGTCTATCTCCCTCCGTCTCACGCTCTGGTTTGGCGGCGCATTCTTCGCGGTCTGGGTCCTGTTCGGCGTGAGCATGTGGGCGAACCTGCGCGGTACGCTTACGCACGAACGTCATCAGACGCTCTCGCGCCGGCTTGAGCGGCTTCAGGATGTGTTCACGCACGATCAGGCGGCGCCGCCCGTTGATCGCAATCAGGACTTCATCGACTTTGCACACGCCACCGGCAACGGGCTGATGGAGGTCTTTCGCCCCGATGGCACGCGCGCTTTCCCCTCTCCTTCAGAAGCAGCGATGGCCTTTCCATGGCCTCAGTTCAGGGCCGAAACCAAGGGCTTCTTTGTCTCCGTTCCGGCAGCAGGGCAGTCATATTGGGTGCTGGGACAGCCCTTCCTGCTGGCAGGGCAGCACTACGTGCTGATGGCGGCGGCGCCTGACGCCGGCAATGTGCTCGTCGTGAACCGCTTCCTGTGGGGGCTTCTCGCCGCGTGCCCAGTTCTTCTGCTGATCTCCTCAGGGAGTGGTTACTGGATCAGCCGGCGCGCGCTCCAGCCTGTCAGCGCTATCGCGGACACAGCTCGCTCCATCAGTATCGGTAATATCTCGGAACGCATCCCGGTCTCTCCTACTGGCGATGAGCTGCAACGTCTTGCCGAAACCTGTAATGCGATGCTTGACCGGCTGGAATCTTCGGTCAACCAGATCAAGCGCTTCACCGCAGACGCGTCGCATGAACTCCGCGGCCCGCTCTCGTTTACCCGCACGGTCGCAGAGATCGCGATACGCAATCCGGCCGCGGACCCCGAGAGTCGTCAGGCCCTGCTGGATATCGTTGACGAGACGGCCAAAGCCACGGTGCTTCTCGAAGACATGCTTGCCCTGGCCCGCGCAGACTCCCTGCCCGTGTACCTGCCGCGCACACCGCTGAACCTCTCATCCGTCATAAGAGAGGTCTGTGAGATGGCGCAACCCCTTGTCACTCAGCATGGGCTTACGTTGCTGACCCGCTGTGAAGACACGCATGCAATGGTGCTCGGCGACCCTGCATATCTCAAACGCATGCTTTGGATTCTTCTTGATAATGCGATCAAATACTCAAGGACGAACGGCGTGATTGAGGTCCACCTGAGCCCTGGCCTGGAACAGGTAAGCGTGATTGTGCGAGATACCGGCATCGGCATCTCGCAGGCCGATCTGCCGTTTATCTTCGACCGCTTTTATAGAGCCGATCCATCGCGGTGCGCTGTGGAAGGCAGTGGGCTTGGGCTCGCCATTGCAAAATGGATCGCAGAAGCCCATGAAGCGCGCATTTCGGTGGTGAGCGAAGAAGGCGCCGGCACATCCTTCACTGTTGCATTTCCAGAATCAACTGCGATGCCGGGCAGGACCAGGAAGTACGCGTGAACCTTTCATGGCTACTTGCCGATAAGCCCTGACGCTGTGTTGGGCTTATCGGAGACTCATGCATATCTTCGGATATTGAAATGGTAGGCGAGACAGGGATCGAAAACAGGATTGAACCCATTATTTTGCAGTGACTTGCGTCTATAAAGTATTTCTATACCCCTGCTTTATACCCCCATTCGGCATCTCTCGGGCTGCTAGGCGATCTGTTTGCCATGCGGTGATCTCGCGTTCGTCCCATGCAACTACGCCGCCGCCCAGCGGGATGCGCATAGGAAATGTCTTCTGCTCCATGCGTCGATAGATCGTCGGGCGCGACAGGCCCGTCCGGTGCATGACCTCTGGCAAGCGTAGAAAGCATGAGACTGATTGCGCAGGCGTCATCGAGATCTCCGAGATACTTTGCAGACGAGGGTCGGGTGTTGCCTTTCATAGATTGCCCACCCATCGATGATGCCAACCAACTGCGGATTTGATTCGAAAAAATCTAAATGACCGAAATGCTTATCGAAGATTTCGAACTCATCCCAGACCCACGACCTGTGTGAGCTCTGTGGTGTGCTGATCACAATCATCTTCCTGTCCATCACTGGATGGATCGTGAGGGTAACCGGCGCTAGTTCCGTAGCCAGTGCCAGTAATGGCGCGGGGAGTGCGGGAGTGATGGCGGCTGCAGCGGCAGTGCATAGGAATTGGCGGCGGTTCATTCGAGTATCCTCTTGCAAATCTGAGCGACGTTGTAGGCAAACCATAGGAGCCCATCATCTCCAGCCTTCGTCCACCAAACGCGCGAGTTCGAGAGACTGTAATCGACCTCGGGATGCTCGGCCATGTAAGCGCGCGTCTCGCGATCCGTTACGACGATATTGGGTCGCTTCATTTGCTTGGCCTCATGCTGCGGAAGGAGCGGTTTTATGCGTTCGCAAAGATGGCGCGCACGATGTTGGTGGCCGTAATTATCAATGCGAAGCCTACCAACAGGCGCACACGCATCTCGGATGTAAGTTGAAAACGTTTCATGGATTCTCCTAGGTTTACGTCTGTACTTCAAAGTTGTTTCCATGCGTTATGCTGGATGGCATCATTCTCATCCCATCGAGGCAGAGCTTATGGATATTGTCTTGTTGTGCGCGATCACGGCCATTGCGATCAGCGTGATTGCATATGTCGCATTTCACAACCCTGACGTCGACGCCTCTACGGCCGGCGTTATTCCGGCACAGCCTCCGCAAGCCGGACGCGCCATGCTGCCGGGCTTCTATGAGCATCCGGCTGGGGACGATGCGTTGATGGATATTGCGGCGGAATCCCTGGGCGGTCTCGGATGGTTCCGGTCGAAGATCGCAGGAGTGTCCTTCCGAAACGAGGATGGGACTTCCCGGCAGTATGCGTTGATCGCACTCGACATCGGCGCTGTGCTGCACATTGTTCCAGACCCCGATAACCCTAAGGACGAGAATGCTTTTGCCATTTATACGAAGGATTGGGAGCAGCTCGGGTATCTGCCGCGCCATACAGCCGAGGACATGGCTGGGCGATGGTACAACGGCGAGCGCTATGTCGGAGTGCTGCTCAAGCGTGATTTTGTGGGAGAACGGATGAACTGCGGAGCCATTATTGGGCTGCTGCAACTCTCGCGTGTGAAAGCCCGCGAGTATGGATTGTTGGACGATGGCGATCATTCTGAAACTACCTTGTCTTGATATCGCTCGGGATACAGGATTTCGTTCTCAGAGATCGCATGATGAAGGAACTCTTTGATCTTGGCAGCCACACGTGGCGATGCATTTGCGGTGCCAGCCTCGATCTTCGAATAGTGAGGCCGGGAAACGCCAACTGCCTTCGCGACATCCTGTTGTGAAGGCTTTCGTGGATCGGCAGCGCGAACTTTACTGAGCGGCGTAGACATCTTGAAAGGAATTATGGTGCATCAAATGAACTATGTCAATGTTCATGGAGAAAACATTTATCCCACTCGTCCTCCCGCAAGCTATGTTTATGTTCGAGATTGGGAACATCTTCAAGGTTCGTCGTGAGAAACTCCGCATGTCTGCACAGCAAGTTGCAGATCTTGCCGGTATATCGCGTTCATACTATACAAAGCTGGAAAACGGAGATAACGATGGCACTCTCAAGACGCTTGTTGCCATCTGCGGAGCACTCCGGCTAGACTTTGAAACTCTGTTCACATCGACAGGAAACGCCCGCATTCTGGAAGACGATATGCGGCGCGTCCCATTGATGACATTGGCGCAAGCCTATGCCTGGATACAGTCAGGTGCAGAGATTCGAGGAGCCGATATGTACCCATCGATTTCAATCAATATTGACTGCTCACCGCGGACTATAGGTGTTGTGCTCTCCGATGATTCCATGGAGCCACAATTCAGCAAGGGCGATACCATCGTGTGCGATTTGAATATAAACCCTCGGCCCGGCTGCGTGGTTCTTGCAACAAATACCGAGACACAGGCCTCCATGATTCGCATCTATGCCGACCTTGGCACTGATGAAGCCGGCGAAAAAATATTTGAACTGCGCCCGCGTAACAGTTTTTATCCAACGCTCCGATCAGATCGCAAGCCGTTGTTTGTGACGGCTGTAGGTATCGAGCGTCGAGAGCCGCTCATTGATCCCATGGTGATGTAAAGGAACAGCACGAAAGAAAGGCGCTCACGGATGTTCATGCCGTGAGCTTTTTTCTGCTTGACAATGTTCTCAATATGAGCAATGCTCTAGTTCATCTTATGAACAGCACTGCGAACGGGCGAGACTATTGCGAACGCTGCCTTGGGGGCAAGGATTCTCCGGGGATGGTGCACAGCCGGCTGACGGGTGAGCGCTATCTGTGCGACGACCCATTCCACGATCAACCGTGCTGGCCGCAGGCTTCCGCGACCGGCGGCGAGTTGACTATCGCCTACAACGGTGGCGAGACCCTGAACCATGATGAGGCCGCTCTCCGCGCTGCTGACTGCGAGGTGCGCGCATGAGGCCTGTGCTCAAGATCGAAGGGTCGGTAGACGGCGTGACCGTGTCTCTGCTCTGCGAGGTGCCTTGTGACGGTGTGTCTCCGCTGCAGGTCGAGCGGAGTTTTCTGACGCATCGCACGTTCTTTCCTCGCGGGCTTGGTGAGACGGCAGCATCGATGACGCCGGTGAATGCCGAACTTTGGTTCGCATGCCTGTTCGGCTCGTTTTCCGAGAGCAACATCGCAGAGGTGAGTCGATGAGGCCCCGCAAGACGTTGCTGCTACTCGCGCGCAATGATGGCGAGCTCGGTTTATGGCGCATGCGGCTGGAGACGGCCGGGTATCGCGTGGTTTGTGCGCTGGACCTGGACGAGTTGGCGCGCGGGCTGAATGAGAATCCGGAGACGGCGGTCGTGGTCTCGCAGTGGGGATCGCCGGATGTGGCGCGGGTGTTGAAGGGCTTCCACGCCGTGATGATCGGTGCGGAGGCGAAGCTGCTGCTGATCGATTTGCCGCAGTCGCCGGACTATGTTTGCGATGCAATCGAGACTAGCGGCCCTGCGCTGGTAGCGCGGGTGCGCGAGCGGGTGAAGGTGCTGGCTGCACGCAGGCGCGGACCGAAGAGGATGGCCGGGCGTGAGTTGGCTCCGGCAGTGTTTGAGGCGGTGCCGGCATGAAGAGCTTCCATGAGTTTTCGACTGATTTTGGCGCATGGCTGCGCGAGGCCCGCAAGGCGAAGAAGTTGTCGATGACGGAGCTGGGGTTGCAGATGGGCGGCTTCCATCGCAACACCATCCTGCGTTGGGAGATGGGCAGCACATTGCCCGACGTCCGCGAGTATGCGTTGCTGCAGCAGGTACTGGAAGCGAAGTTCGAGGGGATCGCATGACGGAGGCCCAGTTTGCAAAGAAGTATGGGCAGCGGTTGCGGGCGGCGCGCACGTCGTTGAAGCGTGGCGGCGCGGATATCTCTTTGAAGTCGATCGCGGCATTTGCGGGTGTGAGCGTGGCGCAGCTGCTGCGCTGGGAGCGCGGCGACCGGCTACCCACGGTTTGGCAGCATCACCTGCTGATTGAGTTGCTGGGGCCCGCGTTCGATCTGGAGACTGCATGAGCATCCGTATCCCGTCCGAGCCGTGGCCCACGCCTGCGAAGGTGCGCGGAGTTTGCCGGTTCTGCGACGAGGTTCCGGATGGCGATCGTGCGAGCTTTATCGACGACCTGGCGACGCGGTGCAACAAGGTGGCCTGCGTACTGGCGTGGGAGCAGTGGCGAGAGATGGCGATTCGCGCCGAGAGGCGCAATAGCGAGGCGTTGAAGAGGTTGAAGGCTGGACGAAGGAGAGCGGCATGAGGGAGATGGCGATGGATGGCGTGATGGAGCAAGCCCCGGCGATCGTGGCATTGAACAGGATCCCGAGGGATGAGATGCGACAACTGGTTTATGGCGACGTTGGGCTGCGGATCTTCGAGAGTCAGACATTGGAGCGGGTCGGCGATATGGACCCCGAGGAGCTTGCCGAGACGGGCCGGGAGCTGCGGTGCGTGGCGCTGATTGGATTGCTGGCGATCCTGCTGCTAGGCGCAGTCTGTGGCATCGCAGTGCGGTACATTGCGTTGCGCCCAAGGCCGCACGTCACGATGACGTTTTATTGGGATGAGCAGCCTGCGCCCTCGGCGACGCAGCCTTCAACAGATGCGAGCGCCGTCGCGAGGCAGGTGCAACTGTGAGCAGCGTGATTCGCACCTGGACTGGCAAGCTGATCGACCTGGCGTCGCCGCGTATCGAGGACATCGACATCTACGATATTGCGCACGCGTTGGCTTATATCAACCGCTTCACGGGGCACACGCGGGCCAGCTATACAGTCGCCGAGCACAGCGTGCTTTGTAGCGCGTGTGGTGCTCCGGAGGATGCGCTGGAGAAGCTGATGCACGACGCGACCGAGGCATACCTCGGCGACGTATCGAGTCCACTGAAGTCGTTGCTGACCGAGTATCAGTTGCTGGAGCGGCGTTGGATGGAACTGGTGCGCCAACGGTTTCAGCTCGGCGCGCTGGATTCGTCTGAGGTGAAGCGCATCGACCACCTGGCGCTGCTGGCGGAGATGGAGAGCAAACTCTCGCGCGCGGGGACGCCGATAGATATCACTCAGCATGATCCGCAGAGCGGTGCAGTGCTGCAGGCGATGCGTTACGCCATCCGCAACCCGGACGGCGTGGGTCACAAGTATTGGGAGCAGGCGTTCCTGAACCGCTTCCATGAGCTAGTCGCCCAACGGGCGCTGGCGCAGATCGACTGCGATTTGCAGGTGCGGATAGGAGAGCGGTGATGCCGAACGTGCTTGAGAACCTGTGGTGCTCTCTGGATGACGAAGAGTTGTTGGTGCGCGGGCAGATGCTGTCGCATGTTGCGCAGCAGTACGAGATCGTCGAGAAGCAGAAGAAGGATGCGACGAAGGCGTTCGCCGAGGAACTTGGCGATCTCCGTTCGGAGAGGTTGGAGCTTGCGCAAGCCATCCGGGAGAAGCGCGAGAAGCGGATGGTCGAGTGCGTTGTTGAATTTCATTCGCCGGCCCAGGGCACCAAGCGCTATACGCGCCTGGATACAGGTGAGTTCGTACGTGACGAGCCGATGACACCGAGCGAGATGCAGCAGAACCTCTTTGCTCCTGACGGCCCTTCGCGTGGGAATGGTGAGCCGCGTGGGGCGGAAGACGACGAGCTCTTTGAGGATGCAGTACGGCTCGTCATCGAGTTTGGCAAAGCCTCCACGTCACTGCTGCAGCGTCGTCTGCGGATCGGGTACGGCCGCGCGTCGCACCTGGTCGACATGATGGAGAAAAAAGGTTTAGTTGGCCCTGCGGATGGTTCCAAGCCGCGTGAACTGATCGATCCCAAGCCTGAACCGACTGACGGCAACGGACCCACCTTGATGTAGAGCAATACCCAGGAGAGCAGCGATGGACACCTTGGAAGTGATCTGGACGAAAGACGAGCAGGGCGTCGAATGGGTAAACGACGCATGCGGCAACAAGTGCTCCGTAGCCTGGTTTGGCAGCCGCGAAGCGGCTGAAAAATCTTTGCGGAGTCTGGAGGACTGCGACGACTGTGTGAACTGCAGCTACTGCCGCTCCTGCAGCTCCTGCCGCTACTGCCGCTACTGCAGCGACTGCAGCTCCTGCCTCTCCTGCAGCTCCTGCCGCTACTGCAGCGACTGCCGCTACTGCCGCTCCTGCAGCTCCTGCAGCGACTGCCGCTACTGCAGCGACTGCAGCTACTGCAGCTCCTGCCGCTACTGCAGCTACTGCAGCGACTGCAGCTACTGCAGCTACTGCAGCTCCTGCAGCTACTGCCGCTACTGCCGCTCCTGCAGCGACTGCCGCTCCTGCAGCTCCTGCCGCGAAAAAAATGGCGACAGCACCGGCGGCCAAAAGCTGCCGCCGGTGCAGATCCCCAAGATCGAGAACATTCACGCGGTGATCTACGAAGCCTGTTCTGCGCCCGGCGCCTTGGATATGTCGGCTGTGCATACGTGCGGATCGACGCATTGCCGCGCTGGATGGACAACGACGAAGGCTGGTGCGGCTGGCGCAGCGCTTGAAGCGCGGTTCGGTTGGCTGCTCGCGGCCATGATGATCTATCGCGAGAGCGGCTACCAGATCAGCCCGAACAAGTTCTTTGAAACCGATGAGGTTGCGATGGAGGACATGCGCAAGTTGGCTGAGCAGGAGGTTGCGGCATCCGCTGCCGCGCAGGGATAATTCGCGGCTGCTTACGGCAGGTATTGACCACGGGATAGCAGAGGAGTTCGTCCTTGTTTGGTGATGTGTTGATGGCTTCCGGTGACGCCGGAGGTGGTGTTTCGGGTGAGGTCTACACCCGTGGAGGGCAACTGATCTGCACCACGCTACAAGCGTGGGAGCGGCAGAGACGGAGAGCCTATGGCCGGGAGCGCGGGTTGTGCGAGGAGTGTGGCAATGAAGCTCCCCTGCACACTCGCTGGATATATGGCGTCAGGTTCCATGCGGGACATGCGGTGCCGCGTTGGCCTGGTATTCGTGACGATCATGCTTCGAGACTGCGCTGGTGTTGCTGGCGCTGCCCTCGAAGGAAACCACAACTGCTGCATGAGCGGCGCGCAACCCGGATGTTGAAGGTAAGGAGATGACAGCATGGCAAGCCAAAAGGCGTCAAGGGAGACTAAGTTGTACAACGCGCGGCGTGCAGAGCAGCGGCGCAATCTGCGAGCGAATGCGAAGAAGGCTGGGACGCTGGTCTCTGTGCTGGAGATGGAGCATGCCGTGAAGGCCGCGACCAGTTCGGCGCTGGGGGAGTTTGCGGCTGCATTGCAGCCAATCTCCGTCGCGTTGACTCCTGGACAGGTGCAGCAGATTGGCCTTGCAGCTAAGGATGGAGCTGTTGCCGGTACGCATGCAGTGGCCGATGCGGAGAAGGACTCTGGTGAGAAGCAGCTGCATCGCCGCGTGGTGGTAAAGGTCTATGACCGCGAAGGTGTGCTGATCGAAGAGAATACGAAGCATTTGAACCTTACCGACACCCTGGAGTTGAACGTGAGCGCCTTCAATATCAATTCATGTATCACCAGCGCAGAGGACGGGCGCTAGGCAAAGGATTCTCCAGGTGCGTGGCCTGGGGATGTAGCAGCGAGCCAAGACTCGCGGCAACCTCCTGTTCCCGGCGGCAGTCCATTCATGCTGCCGCCGGGGATTTTTACCGGGATGCAATCGAGGAGTTGCGATGGACTATAAGTCGAAGAAGACGATGTGCAGCAAGTGTGGTGTACGGCCTCGGCGCAACGGGCAAGGCTACTGTGCAGATTGTTGCCGCGACGCGGTAAGCATTGCTCGCGATACCGAACGCATCTTTGTGCGGATGATGATAGCTGCGCTCGAGGCCCGGGGATTCGACGTGAAAAAGATGCGCAGCCAGGCGCGGGAGCGAGTGCTGGCGAAGCGCGGTATCGCCGGCGCACGAATGGTGCCATCCGAGTTGACAGGTGCGAGGGTGTGGCAATGACGAAAGCCGGATCAAAGTCGGCGAAGTTTGTGGAGAAGATGTCGCACTCGCCAGAGGTGATGGATGTCCGGCAGTCGGCGGCATATCTCGGGATCTCGGACGACACACTCTACCGGTATGCGTCGGAAGGATTTGTGCCAGCGTTCAAACTTGGCAACCGCTGGCGATTTCGTAAGTCTCTGCTGGATGCATGGATGGATAAGCAATCTGGCGCGGCGCCGGCACCGAAGGCGACTGCGCGATGAGTGCGGAGGCCGTCAGGAGATGGACAGCCGCGCAGCTCGCTGATGAACTGCGTGCCGAGATGGCGCGTGATGGAACGCTGACCGAGATCGTTGACGCGAAACTGGACGAATTGAAAAGGAAGGCTGAGGAGAGCGATGAGCCAGACAACGGGGATTGAGTGGACAGATGCAACGTGGAATGAGATGCCGAGGATGGCCAGCCATGGGTAAGGGGCTCGACTGGGCGAAGCGGAAGACGGGGCAGGGGATGGCGGAGTGGATTCGGAAGTCGTCGACGGTGGGTGGCGGCGGGTGCCTGTGCGTCTGCGTGGTGCGCGTGGATGACCTGGCGATTGCCGCCGATCCGCTGCTCGCGCCGCGCGACGTGGAACTGCTGCTGGCAGACCGCGCTCCGGAGCTGCATGCCCTGCTCGAGAGTCAGCGCAAGGAAGCCCTGGCGAAGTTGGATCAACGTAACGAGAAGACACGGATGGTTGGATGATGTTCACGCAAAAACAGGTAGAAGAGCTGGTGGAAAACGCTGTAAAGACAACGATTCGGGCGACTCTGAACCGGGCCGCGCAGCTGGTGTCCGATGTTACGGCGCGAGATGTCGAAATGGTTGCTGGTGGCTGCGTGTTGCGCGGGGTTCCGCTCCGTGAGGCTGCAAAACTCGACCGCGCGGATGTTGCGGCTGCGCAACTCTTGAAGATGGCGAAGGAGGTTATGTGATCGAGCTCAGTTTTGCCGATGCCATTGCCTTCGCGGCGATCGCGGCGGTGATCTATGCGTATCTCCGGAGGTCCCGATGAGTGTCTACGTTGACCCCGTGATGGAGCATGGTGGCTCAAAGGAGTTCAGGTGGACGCGCAGTTGCCACATGTATGCCGACACTCTCGACGAGCTGCACGCGATGGCGCTCCGGATTGGAATGAGGCGCGCTTGGTTTCAGGACAAAGAGAAGTTGCCGCACTATGACCTGGTCCCGGCTCGGCGCAAGGAAGCGGTTGCGGCTGGTGCCATCGAACACACGCGCGAGCAGATGGTGCAGTTCATGCGGCAGCGTATGGGTCTGAGCGAGGGGCAGCGAAGTTTGTTTGGAGGCGGCGATGAAGGAAGAGTTTGAAAAGTGGTTTACAAGATGGTGGCGTGGCAAGCCGGAGGGACCAGGCTATCGCCGCTGTCGTGCGCTGGGTTGGGCGATGTGGCAGGAGCTGAAGGGCGAGAAAGAAAGCGAGGAGAAGAGATGCGAGTAAATGTCTATGCGGAAGAGATGACCGAACGGGTCGAGATCATCTCGAAGGAGATTGATGGCAACCAGTTTACGGGGTTGAGGTTCTATCTTGAGCTGCCTTGTACGGTGAATGGCGAGAACGTCAGCGGTCCGTTCATGCACCGGCCAGGGGGTGATGACTCGGCGGCCGTCACGTTCTGGGGCAAGCGAGATCTCCGGACGGTATTACGGCTGGCGCTGCAGATGCTGGATAAGCACTATCGTGCGAAGCTTCCGCAGCCTGTGTTTCTCGATGCCGGTGGCGGAGACATCTATGCCGGGCGTTCGCGTGAGGCGGTGATTGCCTTCATGCGTGAGAATGTCGAGGACTTCGATGAATCTCTTGTCAAAGAAGTTCCTGGCACTCTGAAGATGCTCGGGAGCGACGAGAACGGAGAACCTGCTGGCGCGATGGTGTCTCTCGAAGATGAGTATGGGGAGAGTGAAGACCCTGAACTCATCTGCACGACGAACACTTAGCGGCAATAGCTGTGCGGCCTGCGCGGTGTGGATATCCGCGCGGGCCTTGTCTTGCACATGTGAAGTGTGAAGGTGGGTTGAGACCATGATCGAGCAAGAGAGCTGCGCTGGCCGATGGCGCTCGCAAACGCACCGAGGTGCTGTGGTTCAACCCCTGTGCATGGCAGGGCCGTGCGCAGGGCTCGCTCGCGTTGGAGGCTGGTGAGTAAGTGAGTGATGTACTTATCGATCTATTCTGCGGTGGTGGTGGGACATCCACCGGTATGCGCATGGCGTGGGAGCTGCTAGGTAAGACCGAGCACGACTACGAGATGATCGCGGTGAACCATTGGTCTGTCGCCATCGATACGCACACGGCGAACCATCCGGGCGCGGCGCATCACTGCAAGAGTCTCGCGGAGATTGGCGACCCCTGCAAGCTGATCACCAGCCGCAACGACCGGCGCGTGAAGCTGCTATGGGCGTCGCCGGAGTGCACCGGGCACAGCCGCGCGCGCGGTGGCAAGCCTGCGAACGACCAGTCGCGCAGCTCGGCGAACCTGGTCCTCGACTTCCTCGACAAGCTGAACGTCGAGACGCTGATGATTGAGAACGTGCGCGAGTTCGTCGACTGGGGGCCGCTGGGCGTCGACAACCGCCCGCTGAAGTCGAAGAAGGGATCGCTGTTCAAGCACTGGTTGGAAGGGCTGCGTGTGCGGGGCTACAAGTACGAGTGGCGCATCCTGAACTGCGCTGACTACGGTACGCCGACGACGCGGCAACGGTTCTTCCTGATCGCGGTGAAGGGCAACCGCACCATCCGCTGGCCGGAGCCGACGCACATTGGCCCCGCAGAGCAAAAGCGGCAGCCACTGTTCGCCGACAGCCGCAAGCCGTGGGTGCCTGCGCGCGACATCATCGACTGGAGCGATCTGGGCAAGGACATCTTCACCGAGCGGAAGAAGGCGCTGGCTGACAATACGATGGAACGCATCCGCGCCGGCGCTCGCAGGTTCTGGGGCATTGAGATGGATGTGGCCGCGATGGTGCATGCGGGTGTGGTGCCGCTGTTCGTCGACATGGCCGCGGTGAGCGCTGCGGATCTGCTGGCGTGGAAGAAGCAGCAACCGTTCATTCCAGAGTTTGAGTTTCGGTTGCTGGATAATTTCGTTGGGCTACCGACGATGCAGTCCTATCAGGTTGACCTGCATGGCACCGCGACGGTGCATGGGATCGATAAGCCGGTGCAGACGATAACTGCGGGAGGTGGACATGTGGGTGTTGTATCGCCGATTGTGCTGCCGCATCGAGTATTTGAAGAGTTCTCGGTGGACTCGCCGGATGTGCCTCTGCGGACGATCACGGGAACGCAGACTGTGACGGGTTCGAAGGGTGAGGCGCTGGTGTCACCGTTCATCGCGGAGTACTACGGGACGCGGAACATGATCGGTATAGAGCAGCCATTGCCCACGCTGACGACGCGCGACCGGTTCGCACTGGTGGCGATGAGGCTGGACCAGGTGCAGTCGCCGGAATGGCTGCCTGTGGGTGCTGTAGTGAGCAGGATGGCAATCTTCTTCCGGATGCTGCGGCTGGCAGAGTGCGCCCGTGCGCAGAGCTTTCCGGATGACTACAAGTGGACCGGCACGGCGAAGGAGCAGCAGGTGCAGGTAGGTAATGCCGTGCCTCCGCAGATGGCGATGCACCTGACGCTGCCGACGCTGGCGCAGGGGCTGCGCAGAGATGGGATGGTGGCTTGAATTACGCGATCCAAAATATGATCTATGCGTGGGGGCCGAAGGATTACAAGCTGCGCGCGGTACTGCTCGCGATAGCTGCGTATGCGGATGGCAAGGGTGTTGCTTACCCTGGCCTGCTGACGCTGGCCGACAACTGCTGCTGCGATGTTCGGACGGTGCAGCGGCGGTTGGACGTTCTTGAGCGTGCGGGCTGGATGTCGATTCAGCGGCGCGCACGAAGTGTAGAGACGGCTCGCGGCTGGGAGAAGCGCGGGAATATATACCAAATCCACCTCAGCCGGCTGCGTGGCGACGCGCAGGGCCGTATGGGCGGAGCATCTTCGGTCGTGGGCAGCGATGCCCGTCGAGGAGATGTGCAGGATCGGCTTCAGTCGGGGGTGAAGGATGCCCAGCGAGGAGACGAAAATCATCGGTCGAGGCATGAGGAAAACGCCGTTCGAGATGACAAAACGCAGTTGGCGAGACGACAAAATGAGCCGTTTGAGACGACAAAACAGGCCGTTCGAGATGACAAAATCGCGGTCCCTCTAATGAACTACCAAGAACTACCAGAGAACTATCAAAGCGAAGAGATACCCCCTAAAGCCCCCCTCGCAAGCCGAGCACCTGTGGATTTCGCCCCCGCCCCGGATGCGGGAGTGCAACTCTGCCTGAACGTGGGAGAAGCAAGAACAACCGCAAGTGCAAGAGCAACGGCAACAACGCCGGTCCTGCAGGCGCCTGGGGTTTCGATGGAGCGCGGTGGGGAACTGGGGGGGCGCGTGCTTCCGTTTCGCCGGATGCGTGAGCCGCGCGATCCGCACCAGGCGCGGGCGTTGCTGGACGAGAGCGCGCAACGGCTGTTCGACATTGCGATCGACGTGCTGGAGGCTTGCGGGATTCCGCGCGAGGTATGCACGCGCAGCCAGCGCAATGCGGTGATGGCGCAGCTGCGGCTCGAGGTGCAGACCACCGGCAAAGCGCTGGCGCTGGTGGCGGCGGCGGGGATCGAGATGTGGATCGAGTACCAGCGCATGGCGAGCGCCGGTTTTCTGCTGCGCGTGGTGGGGCCGAAGGAGTTCTTTCGCGATGGCTACTGGCTCGACGAGGCACGGTGGGGTTGGGACAAGATCGGGATGCGGGAGCGGCGACGGAGCCAGTTTTGAAAACTCCACACTGGTGGATTACGAAGGATGGAGATCATGCATGCCTTGAGATGTACGAGGCGCACTACTCGGCCTACGTCTATGCGGATGGGCGCGAACATCCTGAGCGATACGTTTCAATGGAAGACGTGTGGCGCGAGCTTGAGCAACGTGTAGCAGCTGGCAATGCGTCGTGATGTTCCACGTGCCACAAACCTTTTTACGCAAAAAGATTTTGCGGTAGATTCACCCTTCAGACCGGTCAATATCGGGTGATATCGGGAGACTTGGGGCGATCTCGGGGAGTAGCGGCGCGTAACGGTCAATATCGGGTGATATCGGGAGACTTTGCATTTTGTTGTTGAAGTGCACAGAGACGTGTGTCAGAGTCTCGCTTGTAGTACACAATCTGCCTGCTGCTAGCAGCGCCCAATCCCCACGATGAGAGTCGTGGAGTGCGGGGTTTCTCGGGAGTCAACCGGGGCGTAGTCGAAGTGAAGGCGGGCGGAGCTATCCCTAAATAAAGTGATGACGAAGACGCGCTGCGAAGCGCGATTGCGTTGTTCTGCGTTTGAAACCGATTGAGGTCCCCTGATGGCGCGCAAACTTGAGCTTTGCTGCTTCGATGTTCGGTTGGGCGCTTTCCGCACCTCGCGCTATGTGCACTTTGGTGCGGGTGAGCGCATGGTGAGAGAGGGGAAGGCCGAGTACGTGCTCGATGAAGAGCAGAACGTGGTGGGGTTCGTGCTGAAGTCTCATGGGGGGGTAGAGTTGCTAGCGCCAAAGCCGGTGAATACACCGGAAAGGTTCAAGGCTTCGGTGATGCGCGCGAGTGAGGCGACGTTGTCGCTGCATGAGATGGATTTGGCTGCATGCGGGCGTTCGCGGACGTTGGGTTTGTCGAAGGCGCAACGGTTAGTGCGTGAGATGCGTGGGGAGATCACGGAAGACTTTGTGGAGCTGGCGATGGTGAAGGCGGCGAGCTTTCGCACGGCAGTTGCAGTGGGATGTGCAGGATGATCAGCACGCAGCGTGAGGTGAAGGTCGAGCCGAAGTATTGCGAGAGCAAGGGCTGCGGCAAACTGTTCTTTCCCGAGGTGGGGACAGGTGCTCGCGATTGTCCGAATTGTGCGGGTCGCGGCTACAACAAGCTGCTGACTCGTGTGGAGAGCCGGCGCAAGTTGCCGGCGCGAGTGGTGGCTATCGACCAGTTCAAGCATGTGATGTAGAGCAATGGCACGAAGCTCATGGAGGGGTTGGAGATGAATGCTGCCGCATGGGCTGCGTTGTTTGCTGGGATGGGTTTTCTACTGACGCTGTTTGGCGTGATCTTCCTGGGTGGCAAACTGTCGCAGCGGGTGGATGAGCATGGCGGCAGACTCGACGATCATGATGTGACGCTGGGCAGCCACGGCATCCGGTTATCTGCGGTTGAGAAAGATGCTGCCTATCTGAAGGGTTGGCACGAAGGCCGCAGCGATGCGAGGCATGAGCAGTAGAGGTGAGTGATGGCAGCTATTACAGCACAGCAGGCTGGATCGGCGAATCGGATTGCGTTTCTCGATCTGCTGGCCTTCAGCGAGGGGACGTCAAGTGAGGAGCTGACGCAGAACGATGGGTATGACGTCATCGTGACAGGCGTGGATGGTGGCGAAGTGTTTACCGATTATAGCGATCATCCTTTTGCGCACCGTGCAGCGAAGGTGATTCGTAAAGGTCCTCCGGTGCTGGTATCGACGGCCAGTGGGCGCTATCAGCTGCTGTATCGGTTTTGGACGAGCTATAAGGCTTCGCTGAAGTTGGCTGATTTCTCGCCTCTATCGCAGGACCTGGTGGCGCTCCAGCAGATCCGAGAACGCAATGCGCTCACGATGATTGATGCTGGCGACTTCGATCTGGCGATCTCGCAGTGCTCGTCGATCTGGGCGAGTCTGCCTGGGAATAGCTATGGACAGGGTGGCAAGCCAATGGGTGTGCTGCTGGCGAAGGTGCTGGAGTTGCAAAGCGCGTGATGGTGGCGAAGAAGAAAAATCCGAAGCCTAAGACGAAGCGCGTGGCTGGTGTTGCGAACGCGGGTGCCGCTTCCCGCGTGAGATTTTGAGGGACGACGATGGTCATCGACATGAACGAGATTCACTGCAGTCCGAAGACGACGCTGCTGGGTTTGGGACTGTTTCTGTCGATGGCGAATCAGAGTGTGAAGTTTGATGTTGCCGGCCATCTCGCCATGACGCAGCGAGACTGGTTTGGATTTGTGGTTGCTGTTGGATTGGGCTTGGTCGGCTTGTTTAGCAAAGATGCGGACTCGAAGTGATGATCCAACTCAATCCGTTTGCGTTGCTGGCGCGATTGGTGGTGACGGCGCCGAAGAAGAGTTTGCAGGGTCCGCAGACAGCGGTGACTGCGATGGCACGTGCGGCTGAGGCTGCAGTGCCGAGTAAGCCTGCGAAAGCAGAGGAGAGCAATATGGCAACCATTGGAACGATTTTTGTGGACGTGGAGCATGCGGTCGAAGTGGGCGCTGCTGATGTGTTGAAGGTGCTGACGAAGACGACGGCTGAGCTTCCGAAGGTGACGGCTGCCGCTCCGAAGGTAGCTGCATCGCTCGCGGTGCTGCTGGGTCAGGTCGGCACTGCAGTGACGGACACAAGCTCGGCGGCGAATGCTGGAGGCCTGAACATCGTGCTGGACAATGCCACTCTGGCGGCAGTGAAAGAAGTGTGGCCGGATACGAAGGCGTTTCTGGCAACGCTCGGGATCAACGTCTAACCCGTGCAGAAAGTCAAAGACATTACGTGGATCGTGGCGGCGGCGCTGCTCATTGCCTGTGCGGTGTCTGTCACGATCTTCGTGTGTCTGCGGCTGCATCAGTTGGGTAAGGATGAGACTGTGTTGGTGAGTGGTGTGCAGGCCTCGCTGAACACGATCAACGCTGGTTGTATGGGACGCGTCGGCGGAACGCTATGTGTGGTGAATGAAGATCTGCTGGATGCGGGCAATCTGATCGATCGCTCCGCGTATGTGATGAAGCGCGAGCAGTCATTTCTCGATAAGACGCTGCCAGGTTTGACGACGCAGTTGCTGGGCTCGTTGATGAAGGTCGATGTGGCTGCGGGCGATCTTGATCCTCTGCTGAAAAGCGTGACGATGCGTGTGGACGCACTGGGTCCAATAGAGAGCAATCTGGCTGATGCCAGCTCGGCGGCGACGAAGGGCGTGAATGACTTCGATGCGCGTGTGAACTCGCAGGAAGTGACGAATGCGCTGAACGCAGGCTCCAAGGCTGCGCTGTTCTTTGCGGACACATCCAAGCATGTCGATAGCATGACGACGACGGCTGATGCTGTCGAGACAAAGATTTCGGCGCCGTTTCTGAATCCGAAGCCGAAGCATTGGTACGACTACATCAAGCCAAGCTGGGAGTTGTTGTGGCAGGCTGGCATGCTGGCGAAGTGAGCGTCGATGGCAAAGCGGCCCTGTAATGGAAAGCCTGGATGTGTGGCGCTGGTTTGGAGGGGTTGCTGTGACGCATGTGCGCCGACGCACTCGCCACGAAAGAGAAGTGAGGCGGCGCGGCCAAGTGCTCATAAGCGTGGATATGACAGGCGTTGGGCAGCGTATAGCGCGGCGCGATTGCGGAAGCATCCATTCTGTGTGGGCTGGCCGAAAGGGTGTCATGAACCGCGTGTGGTGCTGGCGACAGTGACGGACCATGTCATCCCAGCGCATGGACAGAGTGATCCGCTGTTTTGGGACGGGAAGAACCATCAGTCGCTGTGTGCTGGATGTCACGGAGTGAAGACAGCGACAGAGGACGGCGGCTTTGGGCGGTAAGTAATGTCATTGCAATAGATGGGATGGGGGGTCGAAATCTCTCCAGCCCATGGCCGCGCAGACCGTGCCCAAACCAAATTTACGCTTCCGCGAAAAACGTCTTTTGA